>JAESTZ010000056.1 GCA_016763315.1 Robiginitomaculum sp. | reverse complement strand
TTTAATTGAATCAGTACATCAGTCCTCGAAAATTTGCCGGGCTTTGGGTGGTACTCCACCGGAGGGGTTTAACTATGAGTTATTTTTGGACGAAAACTCCGAAAAAATTTCCAAATCAAAAGGCAATGGCTTATCGGTTGAAGAATGGTTGAAATATGGCCTGCCGCAAAGCTTGTCGCATTTCATGTATCAGAAACCAAAAACCGCAAAAAAATTATTTTTTGATGTAATTCCCAAAAACACCGACGAATATTTGCAACATTTGAACGCCTATGCGGATCAAGATGACAAAGCCAAGCTAGGTAATCCGGTTTGGCATATCCACAATGGCAATCCGCCGTCGAGCAACTCACCAATTTCGTTTTCTTTATTACTCAATCTGGCATCAGTGGCTTCGGCAGAAAACAAACAGCAAATGTGGGGGTTTATATCGCGCTACTTGCCTGATGCCGATGCTAAATCCCACCCTTTGCTGGATCAGTTGGCTGGTTATGCGATTGCCTATTTTAATGATTTCGTTCGGCCAACGAAAAAATACCGATTGGCCACGACACAAGAACGCTCTGGTCTGGAAGATTTGTTAAAGAGATTATCTACTTTGCAACCGGGTGAGAATGATGGCCAAATAATTCAGTCAGAAGTGTTTGCCGCCGGCAAAGCGGCAGGGTTTGAAAACCTGCGTGACTGGTTTAAGGCTTTGTACGAGGTGTTGCTGGGGCAAAGTTCCGGTCCAAGATTTGGATCATTTGTGGCAATTTTTGGCCGTGAAGAAACTATTGAATTGATCCAAAAAGCTTTGGATGAAAAACTGGCTTAGGAAAAACCTGTTCGATCACAGTTGCGCGAGGTGTCTGGCGCTATTGATTGGCTAGTGTAAAAGAGAAAAAATTTTTGCTTTTTTTATTGGAGTATTAAGTGCGCTCGTTACTGATTGGGTTTTATTGTTGGTTATGCCCGTTGCCACGGCGATGGCTGCGCCAGCAAATGTGGTGCAAACCGATAATGCCAAGGCAACGCTGATTAGCGAGCGTCAAAACATTTCTGCTGGAGATAAGTTTTATCTGGCACTGGAAATGGACTTGCGCGAGCACTGGCATAGTTATTGGATCAATCCCGGTGCTGCCGGCCTGCCAACAGAAATTAAATGGCAATTACCACCGGGTTTGGTGGCTGGCGATATTATGTGGCCGACACCAAAGGCAATTTATCTTGGCGAGTTGGTAAATTATGGTTATGAGGGTAAAACCCTGTACCCGATACCATTTACTGCGACAGCTGATTTCGACGCCAGTGTCCCAATTACCATTACCGCCAATACAGGTTGGCTGGTTTGTAAAGATATTTGCATACCAGAGGTCGCAATACTTAAACTGACCCTTAATCAAGGCGCGCCAGAGATACCGCTTAATGGGAAAAGTATCAAAAACGCACTGGCTGGATTACCGCCGATATTGCCTGTCGAGCAATTGCAAGGTGGCTTTACGGTTGATGGTGACCAGATCCGCTTTAGTTTTATCGGCGGTGCGGTCAGTAACATAAAACAGGGCAAAAAATATTTACGATTTTTCCCTGTCGATATTGGCATGGTCAAGCATAATGATCCGCAAAACCCCAGTTTTGGCGAACAGGGCTTTACCTTATGGAGTAAAACCGGTTTTCGTGCCAAGCGGGACAAGTTGCAATCACTAGACGGTGTTTTGGTAATTGGCGAGGGTAGGTCCGCCAAAGCATGGACGGTGAACTTAACCGAGAACTTTGCACCTGATGCTACTGGTTTTGATCTGGCGCCGGATTTGCGAATTGCTCCGAAGGCCATCAAAGGTGGGCTGCTTTTGGCGTTGTTATTGGCATTTGTCGGCGGTGTGTTGTTGAATTTAATGCCATGTGTATTTCCGGTCTTGTCGATGAAAGTCATGGGCTTTGTTACGGCGGCGCATGAAGAGGCGGCAAAGATCAAAAAACACGGATTGTTTTTCCTCGTAGGTGTTTTGGCCTCGTTTTTATTGCTGGGCGGTTTATTATTGGCATTAAAAGCAGGTGGCCAACAAATCGGTTGGGGGTTTCAGCTACAATATCCGCCATTTGTCGCGGCAATAGCCGTATTGTTTTTTGTCATAGGTCTTAACTTTCTCGGGCTTTTTCAAATTGGCGGGCAGTGGACAGGAATTGGCAGTAAGCTAACCAAAGGCAATGGTAATGCTGGTGCGTTTTTTACCGGCGTATTGGCAGTAATAGTTGCTTCGCCATGTACCGCGCCGGCGATGGGCTGGGCGATGGGCTATACATTGACTCAAAGTGCGCCCGGGTCATTATTGATATTTGCCAGCCTTGGTCTGGGCTTTGCCGCACCATTTACCTTACTTAGTTTTTACCCTGCTTTGTTACGCAAATTGCCAAAGCCCGGAGCCTGGATGCAAAGGTTTCACCAATTTATGGCTTTTCCAATGTTCGGGGCGGCGATCTGGTTGGTTTGGGTATTAGGATCGCTTGAGGGCATGATTGCAATAGCTGCAATGTTGATAGCGTTCTTGCTTATTGCTTTTGCTTTTTGGTCACTAAAAGGAAAAGTATTTGGTAAAATAATGGCTGGTATCGCCTTTGTTGCCGCGATTATCATGGTGTTCAATGGCTTTGCCGATCGTGATGTCTCGGGTTTAGAGCCACAAGTATGGTCGCCAGAATTAGTAAAAAACCTGCAAGGCGAGGGCAAGGTAGTGTTTGTCGACTTTACCGCCGAATGGTGTGTTACCTGTCAGTTTAACAAGCGCACTTCTTTGTCAGGGAAAAAAGCCGCCGAAGTGTTTGCTAAATATAATGCGGCGTTTGTGGTTGCCGACTGGACAGCAAGAGATGATCGTATCGCTTCTGAGCTGGCAAAGTTTGGCCGAGTGGGCGTGCCGCTTTATCTGGTTTACTCGCCAGTAAATCCCGAACCGATGATCTTGCCGGAAATCTTAACTCCTAAAATTGTCGAACAGGCTTTGGCCAAGCAACGAGAGCAAGAGAGCAAATAATAATTTGGCTGTGTTTTGTTGCCAGCTTTGATTCCGCAACGTTCGCCATTGCCCGATTGACTCGGGTAATCCAGTCTCTTAATTGTGATTTTTTTAAGCCCCTCATCCCAACCTTCTCCCCAGCGGGGAGAAGGAGTCCGATTACCCAAGATAAATAAGGTTGCTCCCACCGCTTGCGGGGCCGGAGCTTTTGTCCTCCCACCGCTTGCGGGGGAGGTGGGCGCGAAGCGATCGGAGGGGGGATTTATAAAGGAGTGCAAACATGGGTCACGTTCGCAATGCTTGTTGACCCTCAATTAGCAATCATTGGTAAAGGCATCACTTTTAGCGAGGGTTAATTGGCAAAGATTTTGCACTCATTGACCCTGACTGATACTTGAACAAAGGGGATAAGTTTCAATCATGCTCGCCATCAGACCGCTTGGTATAATGATCTTGCAAGTGGCCATAACTTAGCCACTTACGGCTCTTTGACATGGTGAATATACGATAAACTCAATGAAACATGTATTTTATTTATGTGTACAAAGGGGTTTGTAATAGCAACAACCCCTTTATTGCTGAGCTTTTTAACAATCTTTGCATAGGGGAAAGTTGTAAAATCTGGCAAGAGTTTTTTATTATTATATGATTTTGTTAAAAAGCGCAGTTTTAGCAATCTTCTTTTACCGCTGCTTTGTATGGCTCACCATTTCATCATCGGAGCAGGGTTTAGCGGGTTCCTGATAAACCATTTCAGGGACTTTTTGATCAAGCCTTTGTGAAAGCCTGCATTCGGGAAAATGGACTTTAATTCTCGTAACATGGTTTTGTCCAATCCAAAGCGAAACAGGCCTAATGAGAAATCCACTAAATCGCCTTTTCTGAATAACTCTATCAGCATTTGCGGGTGTTCCTTGTAGCTGCGTAATTTGTGATGTTCGGTGATCATCAGGCTTATTTCTTGTTGCCAATCCTGTAATCCTTGATCCGTTAGGTATTTTACTGCTGGCGGAACAGATGGCGGGATATAATCAAGAGTGTTATCAACCCATATTCCAATGTCATGAAAAGCGGCGGCAATCTGGATTTTTTGCATTTCTTGCTTCGAGCATGTTTCAAGCCAAAGACAACAATTCACCATGCGATAAACATGGTTTCGATAACCGTCAAAGTCTTTGCCGATAACCTCTTTCCAATCGTTTAGAATTGCATCAACAATCGGTAATTGTTTATAAATTTGCATGTGGAAGTTCCTACTTTTGGAGTTCTAGTTCTTCGAGTTTATCCCACAGCTTTAATTCACCAGTAATGGTGCGAATTGCTGTACTGGTTTTAGATAACGCCCCAACTGTAACTGGTAAATGGCACATCAATTATTCTACCGACCTTGGCTATTGCAATTTGCACATCAGGTCTTTTGGCTAGTTTTTCCAGTCTTTCCTGTAAAATCAGTTGCCATTCACTGGAGTTTATCGGTGGTTGATAATTAAAGAACGCTCGTAAAGTTTGGTCTTTATGTTCAGGGCTGGATAAAAGCCCAATATAGTGGGCAGCAGCTTCATCAGTTCGATTTGCGCACAATAACGCCAAGCCTATTACATTAGGGTTGTCATTTTTATAAGCAGCCAATTTACTTATCTCAAAGTCCATCTGGATATTATCACCAGTTTGAGCGTAGGAGCAGGCGCGTATATAATGAACAAATGCTTTACCATAATTTGAAGCATTTTCTGGAATAATTTTGGAAATTTCCAATAGAGCCTGCTCCGGCTGTCCAAGCATAGTCAGATATGAACTTAAATTTATTAGTTGGCTGACATTCGGGGTTTCTTGGCCATCAAGGTTTATTGCCTGACGGTAATAGCTGATTGTTTGTTCTGTTTCGTCTTGTATACCAGCAATAATTGCTAGTTGATTTAGCAACCAGGAATGATCTTCTTCAAGATCAGTAAACGCTGTTTCGTCTTGCAATTTGGCTGCATCAATTTTTTGTAAAGCAGCTACTCCAAGTTGTTTGGCTTGTTCAAGTTTGCCTAGATATTGATAACTTTCCATTAAACCTATAATCACCCGAAGATGATCGGGGATATCTTGAGATGCTCTTAATTGCCAGTCTATTTTTGATTGCAAGCCTGTTAAAATATCATATTTTTTTGAAAACCCACGTTTCTTCCATAATGGTTCAAATACTTTAAGAGATTGCACATCATGAGAAATATCGTCACTTGGATACGCACTTAATATTTTTTCAGCTTGCTTGACTTGCCCTTTTCGCATCAAGCCTTTGGCGTAATGAAGGTGAAATGCTCCGGGTCTGTAGGATTTATTTGGCGGGATATAATTATTATTTACCAGCCAACCGGCCATAAGGAACCGCTGTCCCTGCGGATCGCTCATTGATTTTAGTTGCCGCCAGTGCTGCCATAAATCCCTTTGTTTGATTTTCAACAATAAAGAGGGGTCTATAGAGACAATTCGGCTTAAGGCTTTTTGAGCTTGCTTTGGCTTGTCAAGAAAACGCCCAAGCTGAAACCAACGAGTAAGTTGAAAACTTGAATCTTTAATCACATTTACCAGATCTTCGGTATGGACTAATGCCAATTCAAAATCGTTTGTTACGACCGCACATTCCACCAGATGGTATAATACGCTGGATTTTCCAGTTTTACCGATTGTGGCAAATTTTTCTTTTTGTTCTACTCCGGAAACAAGCTTTTCTAATACCAGTTTGCAGTTTTTATTGTCAGCTTCTTTCCTGCCCTCTTCAACTCCGTCACGCAAATTTTGCACATAGTCGCTAACCTTCGGGGTGGCCTCGATTTGTTCAGGTTTTTCCTCGTCCTCTTCAGTATCGGTATCAGCAAGTACTGTTTGAAGGCCAAAACCAAGAAAAAATATAATAGATATAATTATTTTCATAAACATCTGTCTTTCTATCATAACAAAACAAGAGCCTTACCAATCTCGGTTTTCATGGTGTTCCAACTGGTGACAAAGCGCGCTGATCCGTCTGGCCATGAGTAAAAAACAACCCCGCCATCGCGTAATTGGCTAGTCTGGTTTGGAGATAATTGTGCAAACACTTCATTACCTTCAACAGGATGCAGTATATTCACTTTTGAATTTCGTAAGCCCTCTTCAAGCAATTTGGCCATCTGGTTGGCATGGCTTGCAGTTTCTAACCATAAATTATTTTCCAGCATGGCGATTATCTGTGCGGCAATAAACCTCTGTTTTGGTGGTAAATGACCGGCACGTTTGCGGCGGGCTTGTAGTTCGTCAAACTTATCGATTGCCTCGCCAAATAATATCACCGCCTCTGCCGCCATTGCTCCGGTTTTGGTTAGTCCAAATGATAATACATCAATACCACTGCCCCAAGTAATATCGCCTGGTCTGACTGCCAAGAAAGCTAAAGCATTTGCCAGTCGCGCCCCGTCCATATGGGTGGTAAGGCCGGACGACTTGGCAAGCCCGGTAAGTTCTGCAACCTGTTTTGGCGAATAACAGGTTCCGGACTCGGATAAATTAGAGAGGGAAATTGCTTTTGGCGGTATTGCGTGAACAAAGCTTTCATCAACGCTCTGTAAAAGAACTTGCAAAGATCTGGTATCAATGCGGCCATGTTCCCCACGGGTGGTGAGTAACTTTGCTCCATGGCTGTAGAACTCCACTGCGCCGCGTTCGTCGCAATTTATGTGTGCTTGCGGGTGGCAGATAATACCGGCGGTCGGCGGGCATATTAAAGATAATGCCAGTGCGTTACAGGCAGTGCCAGAGCTGACAAGGTTTGCCCGTAAAGGTGCCTCAAACATATCAGACAATAGGGATTCGGCCTGCAAAGTCCAACCATCAGCACCATAACTTACTGCCGGACCAGCATTGGCCGCAATCAGGTGTTCAATGACTTTTGGGTGCGCAGGGGCAGCGGTGTCAGAGGCGAAGTTCAATCTGAGTTATCCTTAATTAAGTTTTGCCTTACCTGTTCATCAAGTCCGCTCATTAACATAACAAATGATGGCCTCATCACGCTTAAATATGTCTCGGTTGGCCAGTCTCTTTGTAAGCCCATGCGCAAAACACCAACAAAAATACTGGACAGAGTATAAGTGGCTGTAACGGTTAGAAACTCTTGCCCTGGATAAAACTTTTCTTGCAAGGCGGTGGAAACTATAGATATCAATTCCTCAAGGCTTGAGGAAAACTTACCTTCGTCCTCCGGTCCCCATAACCATGATGAGGCCATAACTTGTCTTGCAAGTTCCGGGTCTTGCATTTCTCTTGTTAGATAAACCTCCATGGCACCTAAAGCCAGATCTGTTGGGGTTTTAAATTGATCAAGGTGAGTTCTGAAGTATTCATGTAACGGCTTGTTTCCGGCTTTGAATATTTCCAAAATCAGTTCTATTTTAGTGCCGTAATATTGATTGATTAAACCGGCTGACACACCCGCTTGTTTGGCGATTTTGCGAATAGTGGTTTTTTGTGCGCCATCCCGAGTCAGCACAATTTTTGCAGCTTTAAAAATCTTTCGTCTGGTTGCATCATTACCGCGTATTCGGTTTGACCGACGTGCAGTGCTTTTTTTGGGTGGTTGATATGTTTTTTCCATTAAGGTACTTTTATACAGTAGCAACTTAGGCGCAAGCTTTTTGAGATTAATCACCTGTAACTGGATCCGATGGCCAACCCGGCAAACGCTCACGCATTTCATCTGAACCGCCAACTTTGGTATCCATTGAGCTATCTTTTAATGTAGTGTTTGGGCCCACATACCGTGAAGCTTTTCCAAACACCTTGGCTAACTCTTCTGGGCCCATTAAACGATACTTTGCACCAATTATCGCACCTTCACGCATTACTGCTCGTCCATAGGTTAAATTAACATCGGCTAGAGTTTCGCGAATTTCCCGGCAATTAGGGTCTAGGTTTTCAGGGTCATGGCAGGCAAGGCTTTGCAGAAAACTTACCGTGGTTCCACTTTCAGTATTGTTCGGTGGTTTCAGGAATAGCAAACCGGCGGCGGCCTTTTTTCTTTTTTCTAGTAAATCCTGTGATTGTTCTATTTTTAGCATGGTCTGGTTATCTGGTTGAGAAATTACCGCAGCAAGCTTTTCAACTTGTTGTGTTTCAGGTTCTTTGACTACCCGTTGAGTTCTTTTTTCCGTCTCTTGGTTGTCTGTGGTTGTTGGCTTATCTGTTAAGGTTTGTTTTTTAGGAATGGTGATAAACTCGATGTTAATTGGTGGTGAAGCTCTAGTTATTTGAAGATTATTGTGTTTAGAGAGTGTGGTTAATAACCCGGCAATTACCACATGTAGCAATATGGCGAGCAGCCAAGCTAGCCACTGCTTGTTGAAATATTTGGGCAAACTCAATTGCAATTAGCTCCCTAGGGTAATGCGGCCTGACCCTAGATAATATGCAGTGTATCTGCTTTGTGGTCTATCCGGTATTGATCGATGACATCAAATGACCTTATTTGGTGTTATACCGGCTCCGCCCAGACAATATACCGTAACGGGCCGCTTAACTTTGCATCAAACGGGTAGCAGGTAATCAAGGCCAGTCTTTTGTCGGTTTCATCTGCTTCGATGCCGCTTTCATCGAACCGCACTATTTCCATACCCATTACTTGGTACTCTGTTTCGGTAAGGTCACTGGTTTGCAAGAGCAATGTATCACCAGTTTTCAAATTCTTTAACCATGTAAAGTGAGTATTACGATGTGCCGCAATTAACACTTGCCCACCTGTTTTGGGCGAGCCGCCCGCGTTTAACAATGACGGACCAAAAGCCAACGCTTCACCCCCGGCCTCGGCCAAGACAATATTACTCTTGCCTAGTCTTGGGGCGGTTATTTTTGCTATTGGCCAAGTATCAGCCCATGGCCATGGTTTGACTTTTTGGTTGCTGGTGCTGGTTTTTGCCCATGCTTGTTGCAATAATATTTGCGATATTCCGGCTTTTGCACCGGTAAAACTTGCATGTAAAACTAGGGTAAAACCAAGAACCACCAACAGCCAACTGAACTTTTTCCGGCCCCTTCTTAATGCTTCTTGTGCACTCATCTTTGTGTCTTTCTTCGTAATAGGCTGGCCGCTAAAGATAGACCCAAAGCGATTATTAACAGCCCAAGAATTATCTGTATCTCATGTGGACTGGCGGTTGCGGGTAAGGTTATTCCTGATCTTCGCAAAGATGGAGCAGCCGTTACAGGTTTTGGCTTGAATGAAATGTTTCTTTCTACCTCACCCCAACCATCAGGCAGGTGCAACGGTATCATTGCGGTTTCCAAAGTAGTGTCATCGGCAGTAATTGGGGTAACATCCACAGCAACCAAAGAGGTGAGACGGGATACCAAGTGATGATCTAGAGATATTTGTAGTATTTGCCGGTTGATTTGCTCGATTGATTTTCCGGTAAAGCGAGTTTCTTCCAAAGCTTTGATTTTGGCTCTAGCCCATAATTGGCTAATGCCTATTCCGGGTTTGGCCGAAGACAACGACAAATCTGCTACCCAGTTGGAGTGAGGTAATTCACCAGACAAAACCATATTCTGTGGCTTTGAAGTAAATTTAGCTAATATTACAACAGGGTTATTATTGTACAGATCAGGTAATGGGTTCGGGAAAATACCCCTTGACGAATTGCCGGAAAATCGAACCTTTAAGTTGCGCATTACCGGTTTTTCCAGCTTGGCGAATACCCTTGTCATTTCGATGGCTACTTTGTCGAGATCGGAAATAACGGTATCTGTTCCTCGTCCAATTCTGGACGCGCGACTTAAAAAGTAGCGGTTGGGCGCAGAACCAATACCGATCATAAATAACCGGCTATTTCCCAAGTCTTTGGCGATCAATGAAAATAATTCATCTTCATTGCTGATCTGGCCATCGGTAATAAATACTATTTGCCGTAATTTATTGCTGTTTTGTGCCTCTAATGCAGCAGATAAAGCGGGCAGCATTACTGTGCCGCCATCGCCATCAAGTTTAGAGATAAAGCGTTTTGCTAATTTTAAATTTTCATTGGTGGCGGGTACGCTTTGTTCGAACAGTTTTTCTGTTAAATTATCAAAAGCGATTACATTAAAGTCGTCCCTTGCATCTAACCTGTCTAACCCGGCAATTAGCGCTTTTCGTGCTTGGCGGATTGATTTGCCAGCCATTGATCCAGAGTTGTCTATAACAAACACCATTTCTCTGGCGAGTGAAGAGGCTGTTGACCCCATACCGTTTGGCGCTTGCACCATGGCCAACAGGTAAGTTTCGCCATTCTTTTGTTCGCTGAATAGTGTAAAAGCCGGCTTTCCCAAGACCTTTGGAACCCATTGCAAAGTAAAGTCACGATCGGCAATAACCTCGGCGTCAATGGTTATGGTTTTTTGCTTATCACCATTGATGCTGATTTTATGAGAGGAAGAGGTTAGCTGCGATAAAGTAAAACCGGGGTTCAAGTTTACTTTTAAAGAAACGCCGATTGGAGTTTGTGATCTACTAAGCTGGCTGGCTGGCAATAATTCATTTTTGTCAGGGGAAAAACGTGGCGCGACAACCAAGGGGAAATGTAAAGAATATTGCCCATCTTGTTGCCGAACTTTACCCTGATATTCAATCTGGATAATAATTGTTTCGCCGGGGCCAATATTAGCCACCGAATTTATGAACATATTTGGTCTTTGCTGTTCGACCAAAGCTGCCTTTTGTCCTGCTTCTTTAGCGGTTTCGTAAGTACGTCGTGCTTGTTGTTTTTCCTGTATCTTTCCTTCTATCACCCTGCCACCAACTATCATAACCAAACGATCAACAGCTGCTTCATCAGGCAAGGGAAACAGATAAATAGCTTCGAGGCGGTTTTGGCTGGTATTAACGAATTTCTGAGTGACTCTGGCGCGTATAATCGGCCCGGTTACATCTATTTGCACATCAGTAGCCAATGCGGGAGCCGAAATGTATTTTCCGGCAATGTCGGTGCGAAACATTAAAGTACCGCTTTGCGCATCGTCCATTTCCATGATTGGTTGTTCGGCAGCAGCAGAACATGAAATCATCCAAAAGCTTAAAATTGTGATTGTGCTAAACAATACAAACCGGCGGAATTTAGGAATAAAATTGATGTGCATTTTTGTAGCCCCCTGTGATATGAGGGAACAACATGGCGTGCTTTAGTGCCTAGCATTTGACGATGGTAAGGTTATTTTCGGGCAGATGTGGCCAAAACTGGACAACTATGTTCAAAATTCGACTATAGTTTTTAACGAATCATTATTTTTAGGAAACGGATACTTTAATGCCAGTCACACCAATATCCGAAGTATTAAAACGAGTTGCTCCCTCGGCCACTTTGGCTGTTAGTCAAAAGGCTCGTGAATTAAAAGCATCTGGTGTTGATGTTATTGGTTTGGGTGCTGGCGAGCCGGATATGCCAACACCGGATCATATCTGTCAGGCGGCAATAAATGCGATCAATGAAGGTAAAACCAGGTACACAAATGTTGACGGTATTCCTGAGTTAAAAGCGGCAATATCTGCCAAGTTCAAGCGCGATAATAATCTTGAGTATGACGCAAACCAGATCAATGTCTCCCCGGGTGGTAAGCCGGTGTTGTTTAATGCATTATTGGCTAGCTTAAATCCCGGTGACGAGGTGCTGATCCCGGCTCCATTTTGGGTTAGTTACCCTGACATCGTAAAATTATGCAGCGGCAATCCGGTAATTGTTGCAACTGAAATTAACAATAATTATAAATTGACAGCAGAAGAGTTAGAAGCTGCGATTACTTCTAAAACCAAATGGTTGATATTAAACTCGCCATCTAACCCCACAGGGTCAGCATATACCGCAGACGAGTTTAGAAAACTGGGCGAAGTATTATTACGTCACCCACATGTCTGGGTGCTAACCGATGATATGTATGAGCATATATTGTATGACGGTTTTAAGTTTAGCTCTTTTGCCGAAGCTGTGCCGGATATGTATGAACGGACTTTGACGGTTAACGGAGTTTCAAAAACCTATTCAATGACCGGTTGGCGTATCGGGTATGCTGGTGGCCCGCAAGAGCTGATAGGCGCAATGCGTAAAGTGATGAGCCAAAGCACTTCCAATCCAACTTCAATTAGCCAATGGGCAGCAGTAGAGGCGCTAAACGGCTCGCAAGACTTTATTGCCGGGCGAGTGGAAATATTCAAACAACGCCGTGATCTGGTAGTTGAAATGTTAAACAAGGCAGATGGTTTGACGTGTGGAACACCTGATGGGGCATTTTATGTATTTCCTGATTGTTCAGAGATTATCGGTAGAAAAACTTCAAAAGGAGTGGCGATAAATAACGATGAAGATTTTGTTCGCGAGCTGTTGCTTGATGAAGCGGTAGCCGTGGTGCATGGCTCGGCCTTTGGCATGTCGCCAGCATTTCGCGTTTCGTATGCGACTTCCACTGATTTATTGGTTGATGGCTGCGCAAGAATACAAAACTTTTGTCAAAGTCTGGTATGAATAAAAATTATGCAAATTGATTTAAACCGTTCTGGTTCATCAAAGCCATCACCCCTTCCAACACTGGTCGGTTTGGATCGTGTCGGCATTGCAACAGCGTTGGTTAAATCCGGTATGGAAGAAAAACCGGCGAAAATGCGTGGAAAACAAATATACCGATGGTTATATAATCAGGGGGTCACTGACTTCTCGCAAATGACCAATTTGGGCAAAGAGTTACGGGCAAGCTTGGTGGAACAGTTTGATCTTTCACGCCCGCAAATTGTCGAGCGACTGGTATCCAGTGATGGCACCAGAAAATACCTTATTCGTTTTGCACCGGGTGTTGAGGCCGAGGCTGTGTTTATTCCCGGTGTTGGTCGTTCCGGTGCTTTGTGTGTCTCGTCCCAAGTTGGCTGTACTTTGAACTGCACTTTTTGTCATACCGGTTCACAGGCTTTGGTGCGAAACTTAACAACTGCCGAGATCATCGGCCAGTTATTGTTGGCGCGTGATGATTTAGACGAATGGCCGACACCGTCTGTGGGACGCAAGATCACCAATATTGTATTTATGGGTATGGGCGAGCCGCTTTATAATTTACCAAGTGTATTAAGTGCGCTTGATATTCTGTCCGATGGTGAGGGGATATCCATCTCACGCAGACGGATCACAGTTTCTACGTCGGGAATAGTTTCGCAAATGCATGAGCTTGGCAAAAGCGGCCAGTCTATGTTGGCTATTTCCTTGCACGCGGTAAATGACGAATTGCGAAACGAGCTGGTGCCGATCAATAAAAAATGGCCGATTGCCGATTTATTGCAAGCCTGTCGTGATTACCCCGGAGCATCAAATGCTAGGCGCATTACTTTTGAATATGTAATGCTGAAAGGCATAAATGACAGTGCTGCTGAGGCCAAAGAGTTGGTTCGTTTATTGGCGGGAATTCCTGCCAAGATCAACTTGATACCATTTAACCCGTGGCCGGGATCGCCATATGAATGTTCATCATGGAAAAAAATCGAAGCGTTTGCCGAGATCGTTAACAAGGCCGGTTATTCTTCGCCTATCCGTACCCCGAGGGGTAGGGATATTTATGCTGCTTGCGGACAATTAAAATCTGCAAGTGTAAAAAAGCGCGCCTCCGAAAAATTACGTGAACGACGGCAGGGTGTTGTTAAATGAAACCGGACATGTCAATTTTGCAAACTAGACGTATGGTTTTGCGGGCGATGGTTGAGAGCGACGCAAATGCTTTGTTTCAAGTTTTTTGTGATCCAGTAGTATGCAAATATTGGAGTAGTTCGTCACATAATACCATCGAGCAGACGAAAAAATATATACAACAAAGTATCGAAGAGAGAAATCAACAAACCTGGGTTATTACCTTAGAAAATAACGAGGCGTTGGGTTGGATTTATTTGGGTGACAGCAAGCAGGGCGTGGCCGAACTTGGATTTATCTTACACCGAGACAAATGGGGTAGGGGGTTAGCTAGCGAAGCCGCTGCAAGGGTAATTGCGCACGGGTTTGAATAGAAAACTACGCCGGATATTTGCCGATGTGGATCCGGATAATACTGGCTCTAAGCGTGTGGTTGAAAAACTGGGGTTTCAGTTTGAAGGTGTCGCACGAGCCAACTGGGAAACTCATATTGGCGTGCGTGATTCTCTGATCTATGGTTTGATTGCTACGGACGAGCGCCAATTTCGGTAAGTTACCTCCCCGCGACAATTTGCCAATGCCGACCCCTTGTGTTGCTCAATAGTCACACCTATTTTATAGGAGAATAAGGATCGTGTTCGATGCCAAATGGATCGACTTTCGATCATCTCGCTAATTACGTGTAGGAGATCAAAATGGAATTTGAGAACTTTACTGATCGCGCCAAAGGCTTTGTCCAAAGTGCGCAAACACTGGCTTTAACTTCTGGCCATCAACAATTAACCCCGGAGCATTTACTAAAAGCACTGCTTGATGACAGCCAGGGGCTGGCCGCTAATTTGATGCGCGCTGCCGGGGCTGACCCGGATGCTGCCCTGCGAAATGTGCAGATGGCTTTGGATAAACTACCGAAAATAGAAGGCGGTGATGGCAAGGTTTATATGGCTCGTGAAACAGCAGAATTGTTTCAAAAGGCTGAAGCTGTGGCCAAAAAATCGGGAGACAGTTTTGTTACCACTGAGAGGTTATTATTGGCCTTGGTGTTGTCGGCAAAATCATCAGCATCGGAAGCTTTAAAAGATGCGGATCTTAGTGCGCATAATCTAAACTTGGCGATTGAGCAGGTTCGAAAAGGTAAAAAAGCTGATACTGCTTCGGCAGAGGAAAATTATGACGCTTTGCAGAAATACACTACTGACCTGACCGCCAGAGCAAGAGAGGGAAAGCTTGACCCGATCATTGGTCGCGATGAGGAAATACGGCGCACCATTCAGGTTTTATCCCGAAGAACAAAAAATAATCCGGTTCTTATCGGCGAACCCGGTGTTGGCAAAACTGCAATTGCCGAAGGGTTAGCATTGCGTATTGTAAATTCGGACGTACCGGAAAGTCTGCTCGATAAGCAGTTATTATCGTTGGATATGGGCGCTTTGATCGCTGGAGCTAAATATCGTGGCGAGTTTGAGGAACGTTTAAAGGCGGTAATCAGCGAAGTGCAAAATGCTGCCGGACAGGTGATTTTGTTTATTGACGAAATGCATACATTAGTCGGTGCAGGTAAAACCGATGGAGCCATGGACGCATCGAATTTGCTAAAACCGGCATTGGCTAGGGGTGAATTGCATTGCATTGGTGCTACTACTTTGAATGAGTACCGCCAGCATGTGGAAAAAGATGCGGCACTTGCCAGGCGTTTTCAACCGGTAATGGTCGAAGAACCTAGCGTTGAGGATACTGTTTCTATCTTGCGGGGCTTAAAGGAAAAGTACGAAGTTCATCATGGGATACGTATTTCTGATGCGGCTATTATTGCTGCGGCCAATTTGTCGAACCGGTATATTAGTGATAGGTTCTTGCCCGATAAGGCGATTGACCTGATGGATGAGGCCAGTTCGCGTTTGCGTATGCAGATCGACAGCAAGCCAGAAAAACTGGACGAACTGGACAGGCGCTTGGTGCAGTTGCAAATCGAATTAGAGGCTTTGCGAAAAGAACAAGACGAGGCATCGGTTAAAAAAGTAAGCAAGCTAGAGATGGAGCTGGAAGAGATAAGTGCAAAATCGGCCGAGCTTACCGGTGCTTGGCGTGCAGAGAAAGAAAAATTGGCTGATGCCACCCGAGCCAAAGAGACTTTGGAGCATTTGAGAAATGAACTGCTAGAAGCAGAAAGAGAAGGCGACTGGGCGCGGGCTTCGGAGCTGAAATATGGCCGCATTCCACAAGTTGAAGATGCGGTTAGTAAAGCTGCAACCAGTGAAGGTTCGTTGGTTGAGGAAGTGGTTGAAGGTAAACACATTGCTCAAGTAGTTGCCAAGTGGACAGGAATACCAGTAGAGAAAATGCTTGAGGGCGAACGCGATAAATTACTTAAAATGGAAGACAGCTTACGCAATAGAGTAATAGGTCAAGAAGAAGCGTTGCTGGCGGTTTCTGATGCTGTGCGTCGGGCAAGAGCTGGTTTGAGTGACCCAGATAAACCTATTGGCTCGTTTTTGTTTTTGGGGCCAACCGGTGTCGGTAAAACAGAACTGACCAAAGCGTTGGCCGAGTTTTTATTTGATGATGAAACCGCTATTACCCGCATGGATATGTCCGAATGTATGGAAAAGCACTCGGTTGCGCGGATGTTGGGAGCCCCTCCGGGGTATGTGGGGTATGAAGAAGGCGGTGCGTTAACCGAAGCAGTTCGCCGTAAACCATATCAGGTGATTTTGTTTGACGAGGTGGAAAAAGCACACCCGGACGTGTTTCATGTGTTGCTCCAAATGCTTGATGACGGGCGGCTTACTGATGGGCAAGGACGGACGGTGAATTTCAATAACACGCTGATTATTATGACTTCCAATTTGGGATCGCAATTCCTAACGATGGAGGGAAATGATACTGAGTCTCAAGCAAATGAGGCTGTTATGGCTGAAGTGCGCGGACATTTTCGCCCGGAGTTCATTAACCGGATTGATGAAATAGTTATGTTTAATCGTTTGAAGCCAGAACACATGGCCAGCATTGTCGATATTCAGATGAGCCGTTTACAAGATTTGCTGTCTGATAAGGGCTTGCAAATAGTTCTGGATGACAAAGCGCGTGATTGGCTGGCAGCTAAAGGTTATGACCCTGTTTATGGGGCGCGGCCATTAAAAAGAGTCATACAACGAGAAGTACAAGACCCCTTGGCTAGAATGATACTCAATAGTAAATTACCGGAAACAGGCACAATCAACGTTTCGGTAAAAGATAATTGCTTGAGCATCAACGTGGCAGAATGATTCTGTTGATGCTCAAGTGAGATTTATCTGCGTCGTCTACGGGACGGTGCGTTAATGTCAGCACCTGAAGTTGGTGTTGCTGGTGGCGGATCATCGTCTTTGTTTTCGCCACCTGTATTTTCGGTTTTGTCTTCAACTGTGGATTCTGCTTCCGGCTCCTTAGGTTCCTGGTTTTTTACCTCGGTTGTTTGTGAAGCGGCTTCCGGCAATGGTTGAATTTCAGGCTCGGCAACTTCTTGTGGCGGTGGCGGCACAATTGGAGCGGGCATCGGTATTGCTGTGTCCGGTTCCGGTGTTGCAGGTTGGTTTAACATTTCAAGAACCAAGCCAAGTTCATCGTAGATGGCAAATGTTACGACCATTAATTCGATCAAAAAGCGCCATAAAATAATCAGAAACAGCCCTGATAAAATTACACTGGCGTACGCAATAAAAGTTATTGCTGCCGGTGCCAGATCAATCGGCAGCATCATAAGGAAAATATGTGGCTCCACGCCTTGGGATATTTTATAAGCAGTAGCAATGACAATCGCTACAAACCCCAAGAAGTAAATAATCCCAAGCAGTAATGGTGATACCATTCTTTTGAAGCTAAAAAGTGCTACAAAAAACCCCGGTTGTTTATTTTGTCTGGCCATTATTTTCCCTATTACGCAGGAACTAACAAGTAAACGTACTTGTTAGTTATGAACGGCTTTGTAATGCCGATTTGATGTCTGACAAGCGATTGAAGATGCTAAATAAGACAATGAACATTTCGCAATAAAAACGCCAGATTAAAATACCACCAAAGCCGATAAGGACTAAGCCGGCATAGCCCGCCCAGACCATCATGCCTTCAAGATCTAGACCAGCTTGAGCAAAAATGTCTACGGGCCCCTTTAAAAGAGCACCGCCTGTTGATGCTAAGATGACTATCAACCCTAAAAAATAAACTATGCTGATAAAGAATGGTGATACCATTCTCTTAAATCCAAAAAATGCCGCTATAAAATTCGGCCGTGTTTCATTGTTATCCATTTTTTCCCCCTCAAGAAAATTTTATGATTATTAAAAGAAATCTCTCATTATGTGTATGTATGTTACGAGAAATTTCGTGAATGGTCATCTGCGCTCTACTTATACCAGAAAAGTCTATCGGTAATTCGTGAAACAGGAGATGTTTGGTTGTCCGGTTACTCCTCTTTCTCTTCTTTTGGTTTCTTAGTCGGTAGTTCTGTTATAGATGCATTGGTTGTTTGCTCTGGTAGTGTTTCTTTATTTGATACCACTGGTTCAACTTCCGGTGTACTTTCTAGTATCTGTTTCTCGTAATCTGCTGATTCCGTAACCAAGTTATCTTCGGTTGCCAGCTCGATGCAGGTTGGAGATGATTTATCGGCACTAGGAAGTGCCGGGGCGATTGTAGCTTGAACCCTTTGCGCAGATAATTCTGCTTCTATTGGTTCTACTACCATCTGTTGTATTTCTTCTAATAATCTATGGATGCCAAATAATACAATCGCCATTTCGCAGATAAATCGCCAGATAAATAAAGATATTAAGCCGCCTAACAATATGCAAATATAACAAGCTATTACTAATAACCCAGATTCAAAATCAAGACCGTATTTGGCTAAAGTCAAGTGCGGGCCTTTTGACATTATTGTAATTGTTGTTGCTATAATAGCAATCAGCCCAAAAGAGTATACTAGCCCGATGAAGAATGGCGAGATCATCCGCTTGAAGCCAAAAAAGGCTGCAAAAATTCCCAGTTGTGAACTCTTGTCTTTCATTATTACCCCCAAGCAACTTTATCACTATATAGCGCGTTTGTGCTGGTTCTATGTGATTCCCCAATAAGGATCGGTTTTGCCTGCAACATGGTATTATTACGCGCTTAAGGGTATAATTTCCCATTATTGGCGATGATGCCTGCTCATAGTACCGCTATACATGTATAGTAACGTGTTCTATTAACCATCGGATCTTTTACAAACAACTCCTATTACAATAGTAAACGAAACCTGAGCTTTATGGTTGCGCTTGGTGCGTTTGCCTCGCACAATTAGTGTTTAGTTTGCAAACAACGGAATGAAAATGAGCTTTACCAAAAAAATGGACAAAGACAGTCATTTGATTCTGGTTGATGGCTCGGCTTATATTTTTCGAGCTTACCATGCTCTGCCGCCTCTAACCCGCAAATCCGATGGTTTGCCGGTGGGGGCGGTCGCTGGATTTTGCAATATGTTGTGGAAGTTGACCGAAGACACTAGAGACCAGGATCATGCCACGCACTTTGCTGTAATTTTTGATGCTAAGGGCAAGACGTTTCGTAATGATATATACCAACAGTATAAAGCACATCGTCCGCCAGCTCCTGAAGATCTGGTGCCGCAATTCGCGTTGGTTCGTGATGCAACGCGGGCGTTCGGGTTACCAGTGATCGAGGAAGTTGGATTTGAGGCTGATGATTTAATAGCGACTTATGCTCATGAGGCAGAACGGTGCGGAGCAAGTGTTACGATCATTTCATCAGACAAAGACCTGATGCAGTTGGTTACGGATAATACCAAAATGCTTGATCCAATGAAAAATACTTTAATCGGAGCGCAGGAGGTGAAGAATAAATTCGGGGTTTGGCCGGATAGAGTAATTGATGTGCAGGCCTTGGCTGGCGATGCCAGCGATAATGTGCCGGGGGTTCCGGGTATCGGTGTAAAAACTGCGGCGGCATTGATTGAGGAATTTGGCGACCTTGAGGGGATTTTGTCCGGTGCGCATACAATAAAGCAAAACAAACGCCGGGAAAACCTGATTGAATTTGCTGATCTGGCGCGTTTATCACTTGATCTGGTGACGTTGCGAAAAGACACACCTATGCCAGAGCCATTGGAGGCTCTGGGTTATTGTGATGCACAATCAGAAGTTTTGTTGCCGTTCTTAACCGAAATGGAGTTTTCAACTTTGACTCGCCGAGTGCAGGCGGCTTTTTCTCTGCCGGCGGACCCAACTGATTTTGAAGATACATCTGTGCCCGTAATTTCTAATGAAGACTACCAGTGTGTAACTGATCTTGAAGCTTTGCAAAGCTGGATAGCAAAGGCGCGAAAAGCCGGTGTGGTGGCTGTGGATACGGAAACTGACCGGTTGTCATCTACCCATTCTTTGTTGGTCGGAATATCCTTGTCACATGCACCGGGGCAGGCTTGTTATATTCCGGTTGGTCATACTGGCGCTGGTGACTTGATGTCGGTGGTGCCGGATCAATTGCCAATGACTATGGTAATTGAAGCATTAAAGCCATTACTTGAGGACATGACGGTTCTCAAGGTAGGGCAGAATATAAAATATGATTTAGGCGTGTTGCATCGCTATGGCGTCGATCTGACACCCTTTGATGATACCATGTTATTGTCGTACGCGCTTGATGGCGGGAGGCATCGTCATGGTATGGATGCTTTGTCAGAGCGGTATTTAAACCATAAACCAATTCCGTTCAAAGAGGTTTGCGGTACGGGTAAATCACAGATCAGTTTTGCCGCCGTGGATCTAGAGCTTGCGACTAATTACGCAGCCGAAGATGCCGATATTACTTTGCGGCTATGGAAAATATTAAAGCCTAGGCTTAGTTTGGAGCAAATGAGTAGTGTTTACGAGGTGTTGGAGCGACCAATGCCGCAAGTGTTATCATCTATGGAATTAGCCGGGATCAAAGTCGATAAAAACGAGTTGTCGCGATTGTCATTGAGGTTTGCCCAAAAAATGGCAAAGTTCGAGGACGAGGCAAAACAATTGGCCGGGCGCTCGTTCAATCTGGCCTCTCCAAAGCAATTAGGTGAGATCTTATTTGACGAAATGGCTTTACCGGGAGGTAAAAAAACCAAAACAGGCGCATGGAAAACTGACGCCAAGGTTTTGGAGGATTTGGCTAATGACGGTCAGCAATTACCGCAAACAATATTGAACTGGCGGCATTTGCAAAAACTGAAAAGCACTTATACCGATGCTTTGAGGCTAGCGGCTGATCCGGAAACTTCACGGGTACACACGTCATTTTTGCTGGCCAGCACGACTACTGGACGTTTGTCCTCTAGCGATCCGAATCTGATGAATATTCCAATTAGAACCGAGGAAGGGCGAAAGATCCGCGCAGCATTTGTTCCAGAGCCGGGTAATTTGTTACTAAGTGCCGATTACAGCCAGATCGAATTACGGGTACTTGCACATATTGCCAAGGTTGATGCTTTACAGCAGGCGTTTGCTGATGGTTTGGATATTCACGCAATGACTGCATCTGAAATGTTTGGTGTGCCGATTGACGGTATGGATCCAAGTATCCGTCGCCAAGCCAAAGCCATTAACTTTGGTATTATTTATGGTATTTCGGCATTTGGTCTTGCGATACAATTAGGAATTTCACGCACCGAAGCTGCTGATTACATCAAAGCATATTTCGAGAAGTTTCCGGGCATTAAAGACTATATGGAAGCGGCCAAGGAGGAAGGCAGGAAAAACGGCTATGTTACTACCTTATTCGGCCGGAAATGTTGGTGCCTGGAAATCAACGATAAAAACCCGATGCGTCGTAATTTTGCCGAAAGACAGGCGATCAACGCACCGATTCAAGGTAGCGCCGCCGATATAATGCGTCGAGCGATGATAAGAATGCCTGATGCTTTGTCCGGTTCCGGTATTGCGGCTAAAATGTTGTTGCAAGTGCATGACGAGTTGGTTTTTGAAGTTAGTCAAGACAAGGCGGACTCATTGGCAGAATTAGCCGGTAGTGTTATGCAAAATGCTTGTGCGCCAGCGTTGGAACTATCTGTGCCGTTAATCGTCGATAGTGGTGCGGGTCCAAACTGGGATGTGGCACATTAGCTTTGAATCCTAGGTGAGTATTTAATTTTGTAATTTTTTGCATCTGATTGACTGACTTACTGTATCGTATGTTTTGTGGTGACGGTCTGGTTATATCATGACAATCATGTAATAATTGTTGAATATCAATAAAAATTGATTGACATTCGTGATTTACTGACTAGCGTCACTCGAAATAGTTATGAAGCTGGGTTATTCTATGCGGTCTTTATTTATATTGTTTGGGTCGATCTCCTTATTGGGAGCGTGTGCATCTGTTGGCGTTGGTGGAATAATTCCGTCTTTGTCTAAGGTTCCTGTCTCTGACATACCGCAAATAACACCAAATAATTGGTCAGCCGAGTATGCGAGCGATGATTCTGTGCGGTATCTGGATTGGGTATCAAGCTTTGATGATCCCGAATTGCAAAAACTGGTATCTGAAGCTTTGGCTAATAACAGGAACTTAGCGGCTAGTTCAGCTCGTTTGCAGCAGTCCTTGGCGCTAGCTAAAATAAGCGGTTCGGCGCGACTTCCGTCCGTTTCTTTAGGCGGGTCAGCAACCGGAACCGCATTACCCAATGCGCCAAATACTGAAGGTTATGGTGGTAATGTTACCGCAAGTTGGGAGCTGGATTTATGGGGAAGGGTGCGTGATCGTGCGAAAGCCAGCGCTAGTGACGCCGCTGCGGCACAAGCTGATTTTGAGGCTCTACAATTGTCTGTGGCTGGTCAGACTGCTTCGGCATGGATCGACCTGATTGCTGCTTCGCAGCAGGCCGCATTGGCAGCTGATGACGTAACAACCCGTGAACGCTCATTTGGTATAGTTGAGCGCAGATATAATAGCGGTTTGTCTACATCACTTGATATTCGTTTGGCGAGATCTGCATTAGCTGGTAGCCGCGCAAATGTGGCTTTTCAGAAGCAACAGCACGCAAATGCTACACGTCGGTTAGAGATATTGCTGGGTAGGTATCCTGCTCACGCAATAAAAGCGCTTGCTGTCTTGCCGACAATTTCGGCTTTAGGGTCTATCGCTTCACCGGAAGACGTTTTAATTCGCCGCCCTGATATTCGTGTTGCCGAGTATCGCTTGGCAGCGTCAGGCTTGAGAGTTGCTGAAGCCAGAAAGGCATTATTACCATCTTTAATCCTGCGCGGCTCCGCCAGCACTAATGGTAGCCAGATTGCCGATATTTTTGACCTGAATAGAGTAATCGGTTCGTTGGTGGGGTCGGTGACGCAACCATTATTTGCTGGTGGGTCGATCAAAGCAGGAATTTCACGATCCGAAGCCGCGCAGCGCGAACAATTGGCCAGATATGCGCAAACAGTTTTAATTGCTTGGCGTGAGGTTGAAGACGCATTGTCTGGTGAAAAATATCTCTTGCAACGAGAAAATGCATTGGTGGTTTCAGTTGCTGAAGCCAAAGAAGCTGAACGCTTAGCAGAACGTGAATATGTACGCGGTGTCGGGACAATATTTGAATTATTGGACGCACAACGCCGAAGAATATCCGCTGAGGGGCAGCTAATTACTGCCGCCAGTGCCAGAGCATCAAACCGTATAGCTTTGTTTCTGGCTTTAGGCGGATCTAATGAAATAGTAGCGGAAAATACCGCAAAAAGTGGATGAGGGTAAGATAATGGCCGTGCAACAACAAGCCAATGAAGTTGGACTAAAACGAAAGCGTAGAAGTTGGAGGTTGATCGTCGGTAGAGTGTTCTTTTTTGTTCTTCCGCTTCTAATAATAATTGTTGGCGCTAGTGTTTTAGGGGTAATGATCTGGAAGAAACCAGAAATAGAAAAAGCTGTGACAGAGATCAAGGCTGTTCCGGTATTGGTGGCAAATCCTTTGCAGGAAGAATTTAGTTTAAACGTTTTTACCCAAGGAGAGGTAAGGCCAAGAATAGAAATTGATGTGGTTCCTCAGGTTGGGGGGAAGATCGAATATATATCGAAAAACTTCCTTGAGGGTGGTGCTTTTATCAAGAATGAAGTGTTGATCCGTATTGAAACTGCTGATTATCATTTGCGGGTTGTACAGGCGGAAGCGACTGTAGCGCAGGCGCAACAAGGTTTGCTGCGTGAACAGGCCGAAGCACAAATTGCTGCACGGGATTGGCAAGAGTTGGGTTCCGGAGACGCTTCGGCACTAACTTTACGAAAACCGCAAATGGCACAGGCAGAGGCTTCATTGGCTGCGGCTAATGCCTCTTTAGCTGATGCAAAATTGCAATTGGCACGAACTGAAATTCGCGCACCATTTGCCGGAAGGGTTCGATCCAAGGCGGCTGATGTCGGGCAATTTGTGACCCCCGGAGCCAGATTAGCCAGAATTTTTTCAACTGAAGTAGTTGATGTGCGCTTGCCATTTACCGATGCCGAGTTAGCCAAACTGGATTTACCGTTGGCTTTTGTCGAGAGTGATAATAACCCTGGCCCGGAAGTGAAGTTGTCGGCGATTGTCGCCGGTAAACCACGCTCATGGCAAGGACGTATCACCCGTACCGATAGTGCAATAGATCCAACTACGAGATTGATGTTTGCTTTTGTTGAGGTTTTGGAACCTTATGGCGCTGGTTCCGACAATGGCATGCCATTGGTGGTGGGATTGTTTGTTAAAGCTGAAGTTGATGGCCAGGTCTTGCACGATGCAATGTCGATCCCCCGCTCGGCATTACGTGGAAACAATAATGTGTTTTTGGCTGATGGTGATGAATTGCGGATTGTCTCGGTAGAGGTTGCTTTATCGGATCGTGATAAGGCAATTATTACAGCTGGACTGTCGGTGGATGACAAGGTGATTACTTCTCCAGTGCGTGGTGCGCATGATGGTATGATCATAGCAACTGTTTCGCGCAATGATGCTGTTGAAATTACTGCGAGTGGAGAATAATCATGACCGGTATTGTTGCATGGTTTGCACAAAATAAAATTGCCGCAAATTTATTGATGGTTTCTATATTGATCGCGGGAACAATTTCTTTTTTACGTATCGATCGGGAAATAGATCCATATATCGAGTTTCCCGGGGCGCAGGTATCGGTTGTCTGGCTTGGTGCCGGACCGCAGGATATTGAAGAGCAAATCACTGTTCGACTTGAAGAGGCTGTAAGTCGAGTTAAAGGCGTTGATCGCCTTTGGTCAGTTTCCAGGGAAAGCATGGGTATGCTGTTTGTTATTGGTGAGGCAACTTTGGACAAGGATGCGTTTCTGGCTGAGATAAAACGTGAAGTTGACTCTATCGCTACATTTCCCCCGGCCGCCCAACAACCGCAATTAAATCAGTTTAGAAGCCAGAACCAGATAATGAGAATTGCCTTGTCTGGTGATGTTGATGAACGCCTGTTAAAACGGCATGCGGAGAAAGTGCGCCGTGATATAGCTCTCTTGTCTGAAGTGCCATCGGTTAATTTGTTTGGGGTGCGTGGTGAAGAGGTCTCAATTGAAATTTCAGAAGATGCCTTGCGCCAATATGGATTAACATTTTCTGATGTTTCCAATGCAATTCGCGGAACATCGGTAAATCTTTCTTCTGGAAATGTTAGAACTTCTGTAGGTGATATGCAATTGCGTACAAGGCAACTTGCCGATAGCCAGCAGGATTTTGAAAATATAATCCTTCGACAAACTCCCGGTGGAGCAACCATCCGTGTGGGAGATGTGGCTACTGTTGTTGACGGTTTTGCCGATGTAAATCTGCTAGCAACCATGAACGGCAAACGCACGGTTCTGGTGCAGGTGCTTTCAGGCCCCGGTATGGACGTAGTTGCTATGTCCAAGCAGGTTAAAGAATACATGCAAAAAGCCCAAGAAAGCTTACCTGATGGTGTCAGTATGATATTGTGGGAAGATACATCGGAAACCTTTACCGACCGTATTGGAACAATAATGGGTAATTTTGCCTCCGGTCTGGTATTGGTGTTGATTACCTTGTTTTTGTTTTTGCGCCCGGCAATAGCTTTTTGGGTATCGGTAGGAATTGTTACGGCCTTTGCCGGTGGAGTAGCGTTTTTGCCGATGAATAGTGTGTCATTTTCAATGATCTCTACATTTTCGTTTTTATTGGTTTTGGGGGTAATAGTTGATGATGCAATTATTGTAGGCGAAGCCATACACCGGGAAAATGAGCATGAAAGGTATGGTCCAAAGGCGGCAATAGCTGGAACAAAAATGGTGATGAAGCCGGTTATTTTTGCCGTTCTAACTACGATGATTTTCTTTGCGCCATGGATGCTGGTTTCCGGTCAAGCCCGCGAATTTACCCGTTCCATATCTTTGGTAGTGATTTTAGCGCTGACTTTTTCTTTGGTTGAAAGCCTACTGATATTACCGGCGCACCTTTCGCACTTAAAGCCGATAAATGCCAAAAACAAGTTTGCAAAGTTCCAAGAAAAACTAGCTGGAAGTATCATTATATTTGCCCATCACACTTATCGCCCCATTATGGCGTGGACAGTTAAAAACCGTTATATCACTACCGCGTCATTTATTGCTGTTGGTATTATGTCAATTGGCTTGTCTTCTACGGGAATAGTGAAGTTTACTTTCATGCCGGAAACTGAAAGTGAAGAGGTAAGCATAACTGTCGAGTTACCGGAAGGCACACCATTTAGCCGATCACTAGAGGTATTGGCGCAAATTCAAGAAGCCGAAAAACAACTTGAAGAGGAAATAAACTCTGTCGGCGGAAAATTGATTGAAAACTGGTACACCAGAGCCCGAGAAACTAATATTTTAGCATTGGTGCGTTTGGTTGGCGCTGAGGAGCGTACATTATCGGCAAAAGAAACAGCTGAACGATTGCGCGAGCTAATTGGTGAAGTACCAGATGCGCAGACGATTTCCGTTTCCTACAAGAATGAGGGTAGTGATCCAGAAATTCAATATGTGTTGAATTCTACTAGCCTAGAAGATCTACAAGTTGCAGCAGATGATTTAATGGTGCAATTGCGTACCTATGGCGTGGTGTTCAATGTGGTCAATGATAGTCAATCGGCCTCTGAGGAAATTCAATTCAAATTAAAACCCGGTGCTGAGACCTTGGGAATTACTATTGCCGATGTAGCGACACAAGTTCGCCAAGGTTTTTATGGTGTTGAGGTGCAACGCTTACCTCGTGACGGGCAAGATGTTCGAGTATTTGTCAGATATCCACGTAAAGACCGTGAGTCACTTGATTACTTAAAGAACATGCGTATCCGCACGAATGATGGTCGTGAACTACCGTTATATTCTGTGGCTGATTTATCATTCGAGCCGGGAATTACCCGTATTTTACGCCGTGAAAGACAGCGGGCAATCATTATTTCCGCCGAGGCTGATCCTGCAGAGGCCGGTAGTGTTCGTGATAATATGAAAGAAGAGTTTTTTGATGGTTTTGACCAAAGACATCCAAATGTCCGGCGCGGAAATATTGGGCAATCACAAGGGCAAGCTGACTTTTTGTCTGAAATATTGATTTTATCACTAATGGCTATTGGTGTAGCCTATATCTTGGTGGCGGTGGCCTTTCGCTCATATTCAGAGCCATTATTGATATTATTTGCCGCAATACCATTTTGCTTTGTTGGTGGCATAATAGGGCACTTTGTAATGGGGGCTAATATGTCTCTATTTTCCTTATTGGGGGTGATGGCTGCTGCTGGCGTTGCGGTAAATGACAATTTGGTATTGATTGATTATGTGCACAGATTACGTGCCGCTGGCATGGGCGGTGCGCGGGCGCTGGTCGAAGCCGGTGTCGAGCGATTTAGGCCAATTCTACTTACATCTTTAACCACATTTATCGGTTTGGTGCCTTTGATGATGGAAAAGTCTTTACAAGCGGCGTTTCTTATACCGGTGGCTATCGGCTTGGCGTTTGGTGTTTTATTCGCGCTGTTTGTTACCTTGTTTCTGGTTCCAAGCCTTTATGCAATTGGTGCCGATATTCGCCGGTATTTCATCTATCTTTGGACAGGTAAGCCGGTTGAGAGTTTCGGTAAAAGTCTTGAGGATCTCGATTTGAGCAAAGACTATGACGCTTATATTCCTGAGCAAGCTGAATAATTTGTAACATTTGAAACGCCGGTGCTGCATTGTTTGTTTTGGCAAGTTGCACTAACATTCTTTTAGAATTTTTGGGGAGAACTTTATGAAAATCAAATTATTGGCCGCTAGTGCGGTTGTTGCTTTAATTGCATCTTGTACTACGGTTACGGAAAACAAGCAGGTAAATGTCGAGCCTGCTGTCACAGTTAAGGCAGAGCAGGTTGCGCAAACACCTGAATTGGGCGAGTTTGGCCTTGATATGTCAGTAATGGACGTATCGGTTAAACCTGGCAATGATTTTTATCGCTATGTGAACGGTAAATGGCTGGATAGTTTTGAGATACCAGCGGACAGAACCAGTTATGGCTCATTTACTGTGCTTAGTGATCGTTCGGAAAAACAGGTACGGGCAATAATTCAAGATGCCGCCAAAGCAAATGCAGCTTCGGGATCAATGAAACAAAAGATCGGCGATCTTTATGCCAGCTTTATGGATCAAGAAAGCATTAATGCTAAAGGTCTATCTGGATTGCAATCTGACCTTGATCTGATTGCAGCAGCCTCCACCCATTATGATATTGTGCGGCAAATGGCGCGGCGCGACATGGCGGCCAATAGATTGTTTGGTGGCTTTGTAAATCTCGATAGTAAAAACCCAACCGCCTACGCTTACTATATGTCACATGCCGGTCTTGGCTTGCCAAACCGTGACTATTATTTAGATCAGGACGAGCGTTCCGTATCATTGCGCGAGGGTTATCAGGCTCATATCGCCAATATGCTGACTTTGGCAAACATTAAGGATGCGGCTGCAAAGGCGGAAACAATTTTCGCATTGGAAACCAAAATAGCAAAAGCCCATTGGGACAAGCTAGAGCGGCGCAATCGTGATCTGACCTATAACAAAATGACGCTGGTTGAACTTGAAGAATTTGCCCCGGGTTATCCGTGGGCGCTGGACATGGAAGTTTCCGGTGCTGATGTCACCGAAATGGTTTTGCGGGAAAATACCGCGTTTCCGGTGCTGGCAAAATTGTTTGCCGATACGTCGGTTGCCGATTGGAAAGATTATCTGACATTTCATTTATTGTCATCAAATTCGGCCAATTTGCCGACTGCATTTGATGAGGAAAATTTTGCATTTTTCGGCAAGCAATTAAGTGGCCAGCAAGAAATGCGTGATCGTTGGAAACGGGCTGTTGCCCTGGTCAACAGATCAGTCGGCGAAGCAGTCGGGCAGGTTTATGTCGAGAGGCACTTCCCGCCAGCCAGCAAAAAACAAATGGACGAATTGGTGGTAAATTTGCGAATAGCGGTTGGCCAACGCATTGATGGCTTGGCTTGGATGTCAGATGACACCAAGGTCGAAGCCCATGCTAAACTTGCTGCTTTTACTCCTAAAATTGGTTATCCAGATCGCTGGAAAGACTATTCCTCTATGAGCATTGATCGCGATGATTTGCTGGCAAACACCAAGGCCGCCAGAGTGTGGCAGTGGAATGATCAAATATCCAATCTTGGCAAACCTATTGATAAATCAGCATGGTTCATGAACCCACAGCGGGTAAATGCCTATTATTCGCCAACTCGTAATGAAATTGTATTTCCAGCGGCGATTTTGCAAGCTCCGTTTTTTGACCCGGCAGCAGATCCTGCGATTAACTATGGCGGCATTGGTGCGGTAATTGGCCATGAAATTGGTCACGGGTTTGACGATCAAGGCTCTAAGTCTGATGGCACTGGTAAATTGCGTAATTGGTGGACTGATGAGGACAAAGCGGCATTTGAGGCCAGAACCGGTGATCTTGGCGAACAATACAGCCAGTTCTCGCCACTAGAAGGCCATTATGTAAATGGTAAGTTCACCATGGGCGAAAATATTGGCGATCTTGGCGGGCTAACTTTTGCTTTAAACGCTTATCGTATTTCCTTGAACGGACAGCCATCACCGGTACTTCATGGTCTTACCGGCGAGCAACGCTTATTCATGGCTTGGGCGCAAGTTTGGCGGGCAAAGTATCGCGATGAAGCGATGATCAACCGCTTAAAAGGCGCACCGCATTCGCCGCCAGAATATCGTACAAATGGCGTGGTTCGTAATATTGATGCGTGGTACGAAGCCTTTGATATAAAAGAAGGTGATGCGATGTATCTGCCACCAGAAAAACGAGTTCGCATCTGGTAGTTATAGTTAAAAACACCGAATGTGTAGTGTTTTGAAGAATTATTTCTTAAAGCCCCATGCCCATATAGGCATGGGGCTTTATAGTTTAGCGGCTAATTTTTCGTAACAGCCCACCACCAAAAGCAGATAGCTGATCTTTTTTCGCTGGATGGCAGGCGGCGATATAATCCAATGAGCCAACAAGTCTGCCGGGGAGCTTGCCAAGTTTTCCCAATGGCAAAGCTGCCATTTTATCGCAAAATTTGAATACGGCTTTGCGTCTTTTGGCAGCAACTCCGGTTCCGACTAAACAACCACTGCCCAGATCAGCATAAGAGCTGGCGTAATATTTTTTGTAGTGATCATGGCCTGTGCCAATATCAATTTGTTTGATGCCCAGCTTTGGTGCTTGTTCGATAATCCCGTGTAGCAATAACAATCCCGGTGAGTTGCGGCCATATTCATCGGCATAGGCCGCTATCCATGAATGATAGACACCGCCCGAAAGCAACCCTAATTCGGCTGCTGCCCATTTTCCACCGATCTTATAGCCGGATAATACAGCCCGAAAATCCGGGTTTTTCGAGGTATAAGCATTTTGCAACAAAGCGTGTATCCATGGAATATTAAGCACGTCTA
>JAESTZ010000055.1 GCA_016763315.1 Robiginitomaculum sp. | reverse complement strand
TGCTCCGGTAACACAGCTTGAGTGGATGGTGACTGTTGATCTGTCCGCCACTAAACGCGGTTCTGGCGGGTTTGGCTCTACTGGAGCGTAAGGTATTACCTGCCTAATTTGACCAAAAGCCGAAATTAAAAAAATATGACAGGGATCCCGTTAAGGGGAGTGCCACCACCTAAGCGGGATAATCTTTTTTAGAAATTCAACCACTATTGGCATTTCAAATAATTTATGCCACATTCTAACGAGTATCTGGTTGATTTTAAACATGGGAGATTACTATGACCTATTCAACTTCTTGGAAGAACAGCAAACTTGAAAGAAACTTTACTAAGTCCTTTGCTTTTTTGATAAATCATCGAGGAACAATAGCAGAACAGCAATTGGTTGAGCATTTGTCAGTAAAGAGATTTGCTGATCTATTGGATGGTCATGAACCAACGTTCCGTGAGGTCGAAAACATTGCAAAAATATTAGGCGTTCCGCTTTCCTCTTTCCAGTTATACAACGAATCGGTCTCACCAGAACTGGAAATCGCTTTTGCAGAAATAATGTATGAAAGTTGTTCTATGTCGAAGATAGAGCGCGAATCCTTGGCAGAAAAAATTGTAAAACTTATCCACCCCGACTCTAGTGATGTTATAAATATTCTTCAATTTCAAAAACGAAAATAAGAGCTACAGGCTATTAGTAATAGAGGCTAATATCGACATTATCTAATTTTAGATAGGCTATTAATTTAACTGATTTTAAGAAAGGTGTAAAAGTAATTTTGAGCAAACCACCACATATATTGATCACTGCTGCGCCGGAAGATGAAAAACTTGCTTTGATTCTGTGGTCAGAATTGATTGAGCAAGGGGTGAAAGTTGACTTATGGCCAATTCGAGACTCTAGCCTTGAATATTGTAAGGCTTTGGAACTGGATGACCGAGTTACGCACCTTGTGGTTTTATGTTCATTAAGTGCTGCAAGTAATTTTTGCATTAGCAGTGCAATTTCATCATTTATGCGCAAATGCCATGTTAGTAATGTCCTTCCTATTTTAGTCTCTGCGTCACAATTCCCTAATGATATAAACGCAAGTTATCCGGCAATGCTACGTCAAGCGTGGGTAGGTGGTCGGTTGACCCCTCAAGAGCCAATAAACCCGACTGCTGTTGTGCGTCCCGGTGTAAAAAACATGACTCCGATTATCAATAAAATACTGCACTCAATTGGAGTGGAGCCACGAAAGAAACCTTGGGTGATTGAACCGGTGTTTGGAAAAACTGCTATAGCTGCGGTTCTCACAGTCTTTTTGGTATCAACAACTTTGATCATTACGAAGACAGGCGAAACACGGCAAGCTCTAGAAAAAGTGGCTAGGTCTGAAAACTTTGCTAATATAATGCTAAGCCAATTAGAGAGTGATCTTTCCAGCACTTCCCGTCGTGAGGTGTTTTCCATTCTTGGTGCGGATGTCATAAAGTCGGCGCAAAGAGAAGGTGTTTTGAAGCTTCCAGGCGAGCGGCTTGCTCAAATTAGCAAATTATTGCATGTGGTTGGCGATGCGCGCGCTACGGATGGTGATATTGACGGCTCTTTGCAAGCATTGGAGCTTGCGTCAGAATTAACTAGCCGTCTGATGATTAAGTCACCGGATGATTTGGAAAAAGTTTACGATCATTCCCAATCAGTATTTTGGCTTGCAAACCACTTCTATATACATGGCGATTTTTCAAAAGCTAAGCCGAAGTATCAAAAATATTCAGAGTTAAGCGAAAAGCTGGTATCCAGTGCCCCACATAATCTAAAATATAAAGCTGAGCTTGCTTATGCGCGAAACAACAGCGGTATGGTATTGTTGTTTGATGGCCGCGCGCAACCAGCTCTGGAGCATTTTGAACAAGCAATCCATTTGTATAATGATGGCTTGTTGTCTTCCGGAGAAGTCCGTGGCGATAGTTTAGCAAATGCTCATGGCTGGGCGGCGGATGCATCTATTGAAATTGGTGATCTAGCGATGGCTGAAATCCATCAAATCAAAGGGGTTGCAATTTGGCAAGGGTTGGTCTCAGTCACTTCTAAAAGTCGATCCCGGCGCATGAAGTTAGCAAACTCTTTAAGAAAAAGAGCTTTAATCTTGTGTGATATGGGGAAACTAAATAGAGCAAAGCAAGTTTTAATAGAAGCTGATAATATTTTAACAAATCTCTCGGCAGAATATCCGAATAATCAAAGAATCAGCCGCCAGAAACTGGCAGTGATGAGAGATCGTGCTCGGATAGCGCTATGGCAGGGCAATATACCGCTTGCTCAACTAGCGAACAAAATGGCTAAAAGTATTCGAGTATCTGGAGAAACGGCAAAAGCAGACTATGGTCGGGAATTTGATACCGGAAAATTTGACCTCTTAAGTGCTAAAATCGCTTATGCCTCAAATGAATTTGATGAGGCTTACACGTTTTCATTGTCAGCAATGACGAATTTTGAAAAGAACATTCATAAAGGGCAATTATTTCGAAAACACTATGTTGCAGAAGCCCTATATGTGCAGGGTGAGGCTTTGTATGCAATGGGCCGCCAAGGTGAAGCCAAGCGAGCTTGGGCCATTGGTCTTGAACAATTTGATGATCCGTTAGTTACTCAGAGCCTTCGGGCGAAAGACACGCAAGCAAAATTGTTGTGGCGCTTAGGGAAGATAAAAGATGCAAACTCCATAAGGGAAAAATTGGTGGCATCTGGATATGCAAGAAAAGAATCTATTCCAATATGGAATGATCTAGGGGATATTTCTCCTAGTATAGCAAGTTTACAAGAGGAAAAAGCAAATGAGTGAACACCGTGCAATGCAACTATTCAAAAGTGCTGGTTTTACAGGAATTGATAAACGGCATATATCAGTAAGGGTTTATCCTTATTTGGAAATTGTTGACGGAAAACCAATTGCTTCTCATCGGGTTTATATTGGTGCCGGAAAAGGTGATTATCGGGCGTCGACAATAACTGATTATATTTATGTTTGTGCCAGCAAAGATTGGGTGTTTCACGAGTTTGAATTGGCTGGAACAACTTGGCCGGGTCTTGCAATTTATCCTGAAGGCGGTGACTTTAAAGTTAAATATGGGAATTCTGATAAAACTAGTGTGATCTTGCATGATACTTGCAAAACATTTTATACTTACCGTTATCAGATTGTTTTACGTAACACTATCACTGGTGAATTGGCAACTTGCGACCCCGATAGTGATAATAGTGATGATCAAGGAATTACTGGGGGTTAAAAATGAATAGAAACCTTAAAAAGAAACAGCAGACCAACACGCGCTCTGTCACTGAAGTTGATCGTGGTGTTGGTTTACAGCTTGCCCTGGCAAGAAAACTTCGTGGTCTAACCCAGTCAGAGTTAGGGGATATGGTTGGCGTTAAGTTCCAGCAAATCCAAAAATATGAAAGCGGTGTCAACCGAATTTCGGCTTCACGGTTGTATGCGATTGCAACAGAGCTAAGACTTCCTTTGACTTATTTCTTTCAAATAGAGGGTGAAAATCTTGAACATGGGCAACTTTTTAGGCCCCTCAAAAGACTTAAACCCAAAGATGCCAGAAATGTCTTAGAGGCATTAGACCAAAGTGATGCGGCGACACGACGACACTTTGTTGGTTTGATTGAGGTGATGGCCAAAAAACGGTGAGCTATTTGGCTAATCTCTCTAGCGGCAAACAAGGCTATGAAATTGCTGCAACTTAAACCCTTGGTGGCGGTTAAAACACTGGATCATTTTGAAGGTCTTGAGCTGCCAGCTTATGAAACAACTGACAGTGCCGGCATGGATCTGGCAGCAGCAATACCAGCAGATGAAACAT
>JAESTZ010000054.1 GCA_016763315.1 Robiginitomaculum sp. | reverse complement strand
TGGGCGTATGTCAAAGCTGGTGGATTTGGTGAGATGTTATCTGCACCATCGCAATTTGTGGTAGGTGGAGCCAAAGAAGGCCAGTTTTGGGGTGTGTTCGTTATATCGCTTACTGCCATGGTCGGATTTTGGGCGACAGTGGCCTTGAACATTCCGGACTTTACAAGGTTTGCGAAGTCGCAACGTGACCAAATACTTGGCCAAGCAATTGGCCTACCAATTCCTATGGCACTGTTCGCGTTTATTTCGGTGGCGGTAACATCGGCTACTGTGCAAATTTACGGCGAAGCGATCTGGAACCCGGTGGAGCTGGCCGGACGCATGGGCGGTATCGGGGTGATTTTTGCACTTGTTGCTTTGGTTGTTGCAACATTAAGCACTAATTTAGCAGCCAATGTGGTGGCTCCGGCCTATGGGTTTTCCAATCTGGCTCCGTCAAAAATATCATTTCAAATGGGTGGCTATATCACAGCAGCCATTGGGATTTTGATATTTCCGTGGAAACTGGTCGAAGATGCTGGCGCCTTTATATTTACTTGGCTGGTCGGGTATTCAGCGTTGCTGGGGCCTATTGCCGGTTTGTTGATTGCTGATTATTACCTGTTGCGTAAAAGCGAATTAAAGTTGGAAGATTTGTTTAAAAACGATGGTATATATGCCGCTAGTAATGGCTGGAACCAAGCGGGTTTGATTGCGCTTGTTGTAGGTATATTGCCCAATTTACCGGGTTTCTTGCACACCGCCGGATTTGTTAGTTCAGTTCCGGCAGTGTTTGATGTGATTTATGGCTATGCTTGGTTTGTTGGTTTTGCTGTGGCCGGCATAGTATATTTATTGTTGGCTAAAAATAAGTAAGGAAAACTCCATGAAAACCCTCATTCGTGGCGGAACTATTGTTACCGCAGAACAGACATATCGAGCGGACGTTCTGTGTGTGGGTGGTAAAATTACAGTTATTGGCGAAGACCTTGAAACTCCTACAGGGTGTGAAATAATTGATGCTAGCGGACAATATGTGATGCCGGGCGGTATTGATCCGCACACCCACATGCAGCTTCCTTTCATGGGCACGGTAGCTTCCGAAGACTTTTATACGGGAACAGCAGCAGGTTTGGCCGGTGGCACCACGTCGATCATAGATTTTGTGATTCCTGACCCTGAGCAAAGCATTTTAGATGCTTATAGAACGTGGCGCGAGTGGTCGCAAAAATCCGCCGCTGATTACGGGTTTCATGTGGCGATTACTTGGTGGAATGAAACTGTGCGCGAGGAAATGGGCATATTGGTGCGCGAAGAGGGCATCAATTCATTCAAGCATTTTATGGCCTATAAGGGCGCGATCATGGCCGATGACGAGTTGTTATATAATTCGTTCACCCGTTCGCTGGAGCTTGGTGCGATGGCCACTGTTCATGCTGAAAACGGCGAATTGGTGTTTCAGCTACAAAAGAAATTGCTGGCCGAGGGTATGACTGGCCCCGAAGCCCACCCATTGTCACGGCCACCAGCCGCAGAAGGAGAGGCGGCAAACCGCGCTTTGCGTTTGGCCGAAGTCATTGGTGTGCCGCTTTATATTGTTCATGTTTCAACCATTGAGGCATTGGAGGAAATCAAGCGGGCGCGAGGACAGGGGCAACGGGCTTATGGTGAGGTGCTAGCAGGTCATTTGCTAATTGACGAGAGCGTCTATCAGAACCCGGATTGGGATAAGGCTGCGGCTCATGTCATGTCGCCACCGTTTCGTTCTAAGGAGCATCAGGACGCTTTGTGGAAAGGTCTACAAAGTGGCGCCTTACAAACCACCGCCACCGACCATTGTTGTTTTTGTGCCGATCAAAAGGCCGCAGGACGCGATGATTTTACTTTGATCCCTAACGGTACTGCCGGAATTGAAGATCGTATGAGCGTGTTGTGGACGCACGGCGTTAACACTGGAAAATTGACGATGAACGAGTTTGTTGCTGCCACGTCGGCAAGTGCGGCCAAGATTTTTAATATTTATCCGAAAAAGGGCTGTATTCAAGTTGGCGCTGATGCTGATCTTGTGGTGTGGGATCCAGCGGCGACAAAAACAATCTCGGTTAAAACCCATCACCAGAATATCGACACTAATATCTTTGAAGGAATGCAAGTCAAAGGTTTAGCCAGCCACACGTTCACTCGTGGACATTTGGCTTATGTCGATGGTGACTTACGTGCAGTCAGAGGTGCGGGAGAATATGTAAAACGACCTGCATTTTCGGCCGTTTTTGATGCTTTAGCAAAACGAAAATAATCGAGCCAAGACGGTTGGCGTTGATTTTATAAATATGTCCCCGGACAGTCCTCGCCATCGCGATATTTACAAGCATTAGCAAGGCTTTGATCACAATAGCCGCATAAGGCGTTGGGGTCTGGTTGGGTTATTGTATTGTTTTCAATCCTGAACCCGCGATCTTTAAATTTTTTCAAGGTTCTTGAGAAGGTCTCTGGAGTCATATCAAGGTATGAGGCTATCAGTGATTTATCGTAAGGGAGTTGAATGCAAGTGGCGTTTTCGTTGCTTTCGTTAAGGCCAAGTTTTAGCAAGAACCATCCGACCCGCTCGCTGGCTTTTCTAAGACGGGAATGCTCGATTTGCTGGATCAGATTTTGCGAGCGCATTGATAAACTACCTACCATATTCAGGGCAAAGGCACTGTTTTCTTTTAGGACTTGGCGAACCACAGGCGCTGGCAGTGATAACAAAATACTGTCTTCAACGCACTGGGCGCTGGCTGCTGATGGTATATCAAGAAATACCGATGCTTCCATTATACTGTCGCCGGCACAAAGCATTTGTAAAACTGCTTCTTCTCCGGTTTCTGTTCCTTTGAAAAGTTTTATCCAACCAGACAAGATCAGATACATTCGTGATAATGGTTCTGATTGTAAAAACAGTAATTTACCTTTTTCAACTTTACGGATATCTGCGTATGATAGCAAAGAAGAAAGCTCTTCAGGTTGTAATTTTGAAAAAGCCGGCAATGCCTGAATTATCGGCATATATTTATCTAACTGTCTGGATTTTGCCGAAAAAGAAAGTGGTTTGACATGCTTGCGTGCTGGGCCATCGCATATGTCGTTAACCATTGAGTCTTCTACTATTTTCAGTCGCTCTATTTTACTGGTTAGCAGCATGAACCATGTAATTGGTGATAATGCTTCAAGGTCTTGCAAACTGTCTGGTTGTTCCAGCATTTTGTGTAATTCATCTACACATTGCATGGAATAACCTGAAGTTACTTCTTCTAGTAGTTCGCGAGTTTCTTCAGAAGCCAAAGACAAAAATGAGCGTTGGTACGATTTTTGTTCTTCGATCATGGTCAGCATGCGTTCGCAAAACTCACGATTGCGGAAAACATCACTGAAAAAACCATGTGCGCCCCAGGCTCGTTCCCGTCCAACACGTTCTTTCCATTGCAAAAGGTTGGAGTAAGATGTGACTTTGCTAGTCTCGTCTTTGGATAATTGCAGTGCAATTTCCACTTGAATATCAAGTATGCGACTTATCAAAGTATATGTGTAATGATTGATTGCCCGGGCAAAGTTTATGTTAAATTTTTTAATGGATTCCCGATGAGCACTTAACTTGTCCGTTTTGTTCAATATTCCTTGAATTTTCTTGGTGATTCCTAAATCAAGCAAAGCATCTGATTGCGAGGTAGAGACTTGTTGTTTTAGTTCTTCTGCTACAATGTAACTTTTTTCGCATTGCTCGTGCCATTCAGTACTGAACAATTCACCGTCACTGTCTAAAAAAAGTGCTGTACAACCTCGTTCTAATTGCAGGTGGTGCGCCAGAGAACCTAGTAATCTCAAAGTGGAGGAAGTCGTCGACAGAGAATCTTTATGTTTTTTGTTCATTTAACATATTTAGCTGTTTATATCAATTTTTGCTAGAGATATATGTCTATACATAGGTGCGACAAAAGTGAAAATTTGACATAAGTCAATCCAGCTCCACCACAAAGTCTATAATAACAATGCGAATCGAGGTGTCGATTCCATCATTAGGAGGGCTTCACAATGGAATTACAAAACAAGGCCACCAGTCTCTGGGGCAATTTTTTACGTGTTGATAAAATACAAATAAGAACTTTTCATGTTACATGGTTTGCGTTCTTTTTATGTTTCTTTGCTTGGTTCGGTATTGCACCATTGATGGCGGTAGTACGTGAAGAATTACAGCTTACAAAAGAACAGGTCGGCTGGACTATCATCGGAGCAGTTTCTGCGACTGTATTTGCTCGAATTCTTATTGGTTGGCTCTGTGATCGATATGGGCCGCGGCTTACATATACATGGTTACTAGTTCTTGCTTCCTTCCCTGTTATGGGGATCGGGCTTGCTCAAGACTATACTACTTTTTTGATCTTCAGAATACTGATTGGCGTGATCGGTGCTAGTTTTGTTATTACCCAGTATCACACAACGAACATGTTTGCTCCGAATGTAGTTGGCCAAGCAAATGCAACCAGTGCTGGTTGGGGCAACTTAGGTGGTGGTGTTACCCAGTTTGTAATGCCGATGATTTTCTCGATTTTTGTTGTTGGTTTCGGTATGAATGAAGCCTTTGGCTGGCGGGCTTCTATGGTCGTTGCCGGAATGGTCATTTTAGTGACAGGCGTTATCTATTACTTTTTTACCCAAGACGCTCCAGACGGTAGCTATAAAGAACTGCGTGCCCAAGGTAAAATGCCGCAGAGAAAACAAGCAACTGGAAATTTCTTTGATGCTTTAAAAGATTATCGGGTTTGGTTGTTGTTTTTCGTTTATGCAGCGTGTTTTGGCGTCGAGTTGATTTTATTCGGTACCTTGGCTTTGTATATGTTTGACTACTTTGGCCTTAATCTGGTGACTGCCGGTATGGTCGCGGCTAGCTTCGGACTGATGAATATATTCGCCCGTACTTTAGGTGGAATATTTGGTGATAACTTTGCATCAATATGGGGGCTTAAAGGCCGAGCCACTTGGTTGTTTATAGTCTTATTCATCGAGGGTCTTGCTCTGATGTTGTTTTCGCAAATGAATGTGTTGTTCTTAGCCATACCGACATTATTACTGTTCTCATTATTTACTCAAATGTCTGAAGGCGCGACCTTCTCAGTTGTTCCATTTATCTCCAAGAAATCATTAGGCGCTGTTGCCGGTGTTGTTGGTGCCGGGGGTAATGTCGGAGCCATGGGATTTGGTTTCTTGTTCAAGGGTGATTTAAGTTGGGATACTGCTTATCTTATTATTGGTGTTTTGGTAGTTTGTACTTCTTTCTTGGCTTTGGCTATTCGCTTTACTAAGGCTGATGAAATAGAGGCTGAGCAACGCTTTGATAATGGCTACACTCGTCACCGTAGAGAATCAGCACGTAAACACCTTGAAGTATTGGGTGTGTCTGAAGACGAAATTGACAAAATACGGGTTTTCGGTAGCCGCCAAGCCTTTGCCAAGAAACGTCTAGAGGCATTAGGTGTTGATTTAAGTAATGTGAAGTTACGAAACGACAAATAGGTTTTAATGTAATGAATGACAGCGGAGATTGCTTCGTTGTCATTCATTTAACATGTGCTTATCGGCAATAAAATACCGTTTTTGATCTAAATCAAATTCACAATGTGAAATATTGCGTAATTTTGAGTCGGCTGTTGGAAGCCTTGGAATTGATCCAATTTAAATAGATAAGGAGCTGTCATGGCTAAAGATATTCAAAACTGGGATCCTGAGAACGAGAAAGAGTGGGAGGCTACCGGAAAAGCAATAGCCAACCGTAATTTATGGATTTCAATCCCAGCCCTTTTATGTGGTTTTGCTGTCTGGCTTTATTGGGGCATTATTACCGTACAGATGATCAATCTAGGTTATGATTTTGAAAAATCACAATTGTTCACATTGGCGGCGATTGCCGGGTTAACCGGCGCGACATTGCGTATTCCATCAACTTTCTTTATTCGTCTTGCTGGTGGCCGCAACACCATATTTTTAACTACTGCATTATTGATAATTCCGGCGCTTGGTACAGGCATATTGTTACAAAATCCTGATACTCCGCTTTGGCAGTTCCAGCTTATGGCTCTGTTGTCTGGTATTGGTGGTGGTAACTTCTCGGCCTCAATGTCCAATATATCTTTCTTCTTTCCGAAGAAGGTACAAGGATATTCACTAGGAATGAATGCTGGATTGGGCAATTTTGGTGTAACCACCATGCAAATTGTCATTCCCCTTGTAATGACTGTTGGCATGTTTGGCGGCACTGCCCTTACCTTGAAAACCACATCCGGTACTCTGATCGGTAAAATTGCTGCGGGCACTGACACTTATCTACACAATGCCGGATTTATTTGGGTTGCGATTTTGATCCCTGTGGTGATTGCTGCCTGGGTAGGTATGAATAACATCAAAGCCGATCATGTTTCACCTAATATAAAAAGCCCGTTTGGAGCCTTTGCCAAAATACTCGGCATGTTGGCTATTGGCTTTGCGACAGCAACATTTGGTTTGTGGTTGATGTTACCGGCTGATGTTGGTGGTTCCGGGTTTATGATCTCAAAATGGCTTGTTCTGCCGACTGTGGTTGTTCTGACTGTATTTGCCCTACGCATGATACCCGGCGCTATTGGGCAAAGCCTGAAACACCAGTATCAAATTTTCAATAATAAGCACACATGGGCGATGACTGTTATTTACACCATGACCTTTGGCTCATTTATTGGTTATGCGGTGGCATTTGGCTTGGCAATCAAGGTTATCTTTGGCTTTTCGCATGTGATGGTTGATGGGGTGATGATGCATAACATTCCCAACCCAGATGGCCCATCTGCTCTGATGTTTGCTTGGACAGGGCCATTTATCGGTGCGTTGATCCGTCCTGTTGGCGGTATCATCTCCGATAAGATCGGCGGTGCAAAAGTTACTCAAATTATTTCGGTGATTATGGTGGTTGCTGCTCTTGGTGTCGCATATTTCATGAAGCAGGCTTATGCCTCGGCTACACCTCAGGACTATTTTGTACCATTTCTGATCTTGTTTCTGATCTTGTTTGCAGCTACCGGAATTGGTAATGGTTCCACATTCAAAACCATTGCCGTGGTGTTCAACAAAGAACAGGCTGGCCCGGTTTTAGGCTGGACAGCAGCCATTGCCGCCTATGGAGCTTTCATTATTCCAAAGGTGTTTGGTGAGCAGATCAAGGCAACCACTCCAGAATACGCGTTGTATGGTTTTGCTGCATTTTACGTAGTCTGTATTATCATTAACTGGTGGTTTTACCTTCGTAAAAACGCCTATGTCAAAAACCCATAAATGCTGATTGTGGCGGG
>JAESTZ010000006.1 GCA_016763315.1 Robiginitomaculum sp. | reverse complement strand
GTCTTCACCCAAGGTTTTCGACACCACACCACCCGAGCCGGCAGCAAAAGCCCGCTCGACATTATATTTTTTGTCCGTAGGCGGCGCCGAAGCCAACCAGAACGGGTTAATGCTGTGTATACCAGCAATAGTACAGCCAAGATCAGCCATTTGCGCCTCCCAGATAGTCGTGGATACCAGCGGCGGCAATTTTGCCGTCTTGCACCGCTTGCACAGTCAAGTCCTCTCCAGAGGCAATACAGTCGCCACCAGCGAACACACCTGAAACGTTAGTTTGACCATCATCGCCGACGGTGATTTTCCCATTCGCCATATCCATAGTTTCCAATATTTGGTTATCAAGATTTTGGCCAATAGCAATTAACACTTGATCCGCCGGCAAAGTGAAAGTTTTACCAGTACCAAGTAATTTACCGTTCGATAATTTGGTTTGTTCAAAGCTCATCGATTGCACTTGGCTGTCGCCTTTTATTTCCAAAGGCTTAGCCCAATCACGAACAACAACACCATTGGTTTTTGCCAAATCCTGCTCCCATGCAGTTGCACCCATTTGCGCCGAACCGCGTCGGTAAACCAAAGTAACGCAAGCTGCGCCCAATCGTTTGGCCTGTATCGCCGCATCAATTGCGGTATTGCCACCACCAATTACGATTACTTGTTGGCCAACATTTAGCGTTGATTTGTCTTTGGCTTGACGCAAATTGGCAATGAACTGCAATGCATCTTGCACACCGTTCAGATTTTCACCGGTGATCCCTAATGAATTAGCTTTATCCAAACCGATACCGACAAAAACCGCATCAAATTTTTCTTTTAAATCGTCAAGAAAAACATCACGACCAAAAACTTGATTGTATTCTATGGAAATCCCGCCAACGCCAAGAATAAATTTTACTTCTTTGGCGGCAAAATCATCAACCATCTTGTAGGCAGCCAAGCCGTATTCGTTTAGACCACCGGGTTTTGCTTTGGCTTCAAATATCTGCACATCATGACCGAAAACAGCCAAAGCGTGCGCACAAGCAAGACCCGCCGGCCCGGCACCGATAATGGCGATTTTTTTGCCGGTATTAGCCGCACGCTTAAACGGGTGATCTTGCTCGGCGATAATTACCGGATCAACCGCATAGCGCTGCAAGGAACTTACGTCTATTGGCTCGTCCTCGCCTTTGACCAGCACGCATTTTTGTTCGCAGAGAATTTCAGTCGGGCAAGCTCTGGCGCAAGTGCCGCCCATAATGTTTTCGCTCAATATGGTTCTTGCGGCTCCGGCTTGATTGTCGGTTGCGATCTGGCGAATAAATTTAGGAATATCAATCGCTGTCGGGCAGGCAATTACACAAGGCGCATCATAGCAGAACAAACAACGACTAGCCTGCTGGCTGGCTTGTTGCTGATTTAGCGGTGGATGCAAGTCGGCAAAATTACTGTCGAGATGCTGAGCCAGCGAATTGTCGCCTTGATTATTGTTTATTGGTTGTTCGTCCATTTATCGCCCGCTCTTGTTTTTGATTGCCCATCATCAGCAAATATCAAACCGGATCAAGTTTTTTAACCAAATCCAAAAGAAAGCATTAAAATTTCACGAGAACTGCCAATAAAAAAAGACATCATAGAGTTTTGGCATTTTTCACGATGGGTAAATCTTAAAAACCAACCACAAAGCAATATTGCTTTTATCCACTGCTAAAGAGAAGCTGTGGCAAAAACCCGTGTTTTTTGAGGTTGCTTCGCGTGTTTACAATGTCAAAGAGCCACAAACTGGCGTATGAAAGCCACTTGCACCACCATTATAACAGTTAGGTTGGTTGCGGGCATGGTTGAAACTTATCCCCGATGGTTGATTGCTAACAAGGGTGAATAAGGGTGCAATGTTTGCCAATTTGCCCTTGGCTCAGATAATCTCTTTGCCAATGATTGCTATTCAAGGGTTGGTCGTGAAGGGTCAGCTTTAGTGGTCGCATTTGCTCACCACAAAACCGCATACACTTTTGTTGGTAAATGCTCCAACCCCCTGTTTGCAGTTGTTGTTTTGTCTCGCGGTCAAATACCAAAACATCACGAGACGGACTCCTTCTCCTCGCCGGGGAGAAGGTTGGGTTGAGGGGGCTTAAATAATTGTAATTAAGAAGACCCAACAATGCCAGATGGGGTTTGAACCCCGTCTGTTGGTTTCAATCAACCAAATTACTTTTGTAGCGAAAGTTAAAACATTGCGAACGGGGTTCAAACCCCGTCCGGCAATGACCGGTTGATCATTTTGCACCCTCCCGGCTCCACCTGCAAGGATGGATCCCGTGTCAAGCACGGGATGACGAGGCGTGGTGGGAATTAGTTCATTCAAAACTCACACCAAGTTTCCTTAATTGCTCAACAGCATCATCGTCACCTTGAGTAGCGGCCTTTTGATACCAGTATATGGCCTTTTCTCTGGATTTTCTTACACCTATACTATTAAGGTAAAAAATCCCGAGATTATATTGCGCCTCGGAAAACCCCAGTTCAGCAGACTTTTCAATCAGGGAAAAAGACTTTCTATTTGATTGTCTAACCCCTTGACCATTCAAATACAAAACCCCGAGATTATTGTAGGCAGCGGCATAACCTTGATCAGCAGACCTTTGATACCACTCAATAGCTTTTGCATCAGATTGCTCTACTCCAAAGCCGTTATCATACATAACACCAAGGTTATATTGCGCAGCTGCATTGCCAGCTTCAGCACGAGATGAAAAAATCACAAATGCTTCATTGAATTTTCCTTGATTATAAAGCTCAACACCTTGATCTAAAGCGTTGCTATTTTCCAATTGTTGCTGAGGGTCTGTACCTTGAGCAAAAGATATAGAGGCAGTAGCAAATACCAAAAACAACGCCAAAAAACCTGACAAGAAAACAGTTAGCCAATAAGAATTTCCAACCCTGACACTACGAAAAAAAACTCGACATTTATGCAATCCTTATTAATCTAAACAGCAATATCACTCAATTATGCCTAATCTTTAACTCGGCACCTGTCCATGGTAATTTGGGGTAACAACCTAGTAAACAAACCTGCATTCATAAAATGTTCATTAGAACTAACGCATCAGATGAGTTCATTCTGGAGAATAGATTATGAAGCAACTTTTACTCAATGGTAGTATAATTACCCTGACCAGTATCATCGCCACAACACCCATGGCCACGGCCAATGACTGGGTTGTTGGCTGGAGCGGTGAAGCTTCGCTTTCCGGATCTAAAACCACTGGCAATACCAATTCAACCGATATCGGAATTGCCATCAGCCTTGAAAAACAAACCGGCCTTTGGAAAAGTAAATTTGACACCACTTATGATTTTGGAACCGCCAATTCAGTCAATAACAAAAAACGCTGGTTAATCGGTTACCAACTGGATCGCCAGTTAAACGATCAACTTTATGTCTATGGCAATGCGAACTATTTTTCCGATGATTTTGGCCCGTTCAAACAAGGATCATTCATCGGTGCCGGATTAGGCTTTAAAGCTATAAAAACCGATGCAACAAAATGGGAATTAGAAGCCGGTACCGGTTATCGTTCGCAAAAATCACGCGGTACAAATCTGATTTTCCCGATGCGGCAAAACGAATTGGCAGCAAGGTCTGCCTCTAACTTTTCCTATCAATTCAATGATGCAGTTAGCCTGTTTAATAATTCCGAACTGGTCTGGTCAAACAGCGATACTTATATCTGGAATGATATTGGTATTACCGCACAAGTTTCCGGTAATCTTTCAGCCAGATTTAACTTTCGCGTTGATCACCACACAAATGTTCCAACCGGTGTCAACAATACCGACACCATCACCCGTGGCGCACTGGTTTATAGCTTGCGATAGAGCATTTGGAGGGACTCTTTTGTCTCGCGGCAAGTTCGCTTTGCTCACGCCTACGACGTGCGGCGAATGGTCGCCGGCGCGCGGTCGCGCTTGCCAACCTAAAGGGGTTGGAAATTGTCTCGCGGCAGTGTACTAGAGTATTTCCGTCAGGTTGAAAAAATCTGGCGCAAGTTTTCCTTAAACGGTGCTTTTACAATACCCTGATCGGTAATAAACCCTGTAACCAGTTCATTTGGGGTAATATCAAAGGCCGGATTGCGGGTTTTGGTGTCGATGCTTGCCACTCTAGCCGAACCAAAACAAGTAACCTCATAGGCTTCGCGTTCTTCAATTGGAATACCGGAGCCATCAGCAGTGTCAAAGTCGAATGTGGACTGCGGACAAGCAACGTAAAACGGAATATTGTAATACTTGGCCATTATCGCCACCCCCAATGTGCCGATTTTATTGGCAACATCGCCATTGGCCGCCACCCGGTCAGTGCCGGTAATAACCAGATCAATTTCCCCGCTGGCCATCATGTGCCCGGCCATATTATCGGTGATTAACGTCACATCAATACCGGCCTGCGCCAGTTCCCACGAGGTTAGCCGAGCCCCCTGTAATAGCGGCCGAGTTTCATCAGCAAACACTTTAAATTCTACACCATTAGCGTGAGCCAGATACATTGGCGCAGTGGCGGTTCCCAAACCGGTAGTTGCCAATGATCCGGCATTGCAATGAGTCAACACACCCATGCCGGACTTGATCAATGGCGCACCATGCAAGGCCATGCCTTCGCAAAGCTTTATGTCTTCGTCGTGAATTGCTTTGGCCTCGACGACTAATCTGGCATATAATGCATGGCTATCATTGAAATTTTCATTTTTAGCAACATGACTCATACGCCGAATCGCCCAACCAAGATTCACCGCCGTTGGCCGTGATGAATTAAGGTAATCAGCCTGATCCTGCAAAGCATCCATGAAATCATCTATGGACGCACCGATAAACGGCTGCATTGCCACACACAAACCATAGGCTGCCGCCACGCCAATAGCCGGTGCACCACGGACTTTTAACTGTAATATTGACTGCCAGACTTGCTCGGCGGTTTCTTGTGGCTCGAAAACCGTTTCCAGCGGTAAAAGCGTTTGATCGAGCAAGATTAAAGTATCATCTTGCCAGCTAACTGCGGCGGGCAGTTTACTTAAAATGTCCAATTTTTTCATTAAATTTCGATCCATCATTGACGATAAAACCCATGTGATTTAATGCGCATTTCTTGAGCAACGCTTACAAATTGTCAACGTTCTTGTAACTACATTTAATACTGGAGGAGCAAATCATGGGTTTTGCAAAATTACGATATTTGACAGGCTTATCAGCTTTGGCATTAACTATGGCATCCTGTGAAACAATACCAACAAACAACAATACCATAAATAACAATCAGGCTGCGACAAAGAATAACAAGCACCAAAGCGATAAATGGTCATACATTGGCGAAAGCGGCCCGAATTACTGGGGTGGCCTACGACCAGAATACAGCCAGTGTGATGCCGGTGATCAACAATCTCCGATCAATATTACAAATACTATTGCCACTGATTTGAGTGCGCCGCTCATAAATTGGTCGCCATTTGTTCCGACTATATCCAACAACGGTCACACTATCGAAGTAAAACCTTCGGCAGGAAATACCGTAATTCTCGACGGTAAATCATTTGAATTAGTACAAATTCATTTTCACCACACTTCGGAACACACGATAGACGATCAACAATATCCAATGGAAGTCCACTTTGTGCACAGTGCAGGTGATGGAAAGCTGGCAGTTCTGGCAGTTTTGCTCGCCGAGGGTCATGCGAATCAGGCATTAACTGAAATCTGGAGCGCTGCTCCGGCGGTTATTGGTGAAATTACAGCTAATTTCACCCTTGATCCCAACCAGTTATTACCAGTAGATCGCCAGCATTACCGCTATCAAGGCTCACTAACCACACCGCCCTGTTCACAAATAGTAAGTTGGCTAGTATTCAAGCAAAAACTAACAATATCTGCGAAGCAAATTGCAGCATTCTCAACGGTTTTTGGTGAAAATGTCCGACCTGTGCAAAATACAAACAGACGTTACATTACAAGCTCGAAGTAGCGCTTCATTAACCATGTTTGTTGAGTAAATCTAAAGCATAGTAAATAATTTATGCCGCCCACAGCAAGCGATTCATAAAATATTAACACCTCAGAGGCAATCTGATAAACGTCTTCCCTAGAAGACACCCTACCATTCACCCAACGCCTTTCGGGAGTCAGTATTCTGACTCCCGACTTTTTTTTGCATTATATTTTTTTGTCAATTGGTGATATTTACTCTTTTATATCCGCGCAGCCTTTGCTATAGCCCCCGTTCCAATGCGGGCTGACCAATGCAAGTTGGCGCAAAAGCATGCAAAAGAAACGGTATTCCTCGGTAGCTCAGTTGGTAGAGCAAGTGACTGTTAATCACTGGGTCGGCGGTTCGAGCCCGTCCCGAGGAGCCATTTCCCTCCCATTCCTTTTAGCAGATAACGCTCAAACGCCCTTGGTTCGCACACTTGAATGCACGTAAGCTAACTGCTGCTAAACAGATACCAAATTCAATATGCCTGATTTTCAAGCAATTATGCCTAATAATTAAGCATAAACTTGTTTTATCAGAGCTATTGGCATATAAATCTTTCCCGCGAAACGATTTAACCGCACTTTACCCTAAAACACATACCTGCACCCAGTCTCCTTTGGAAAAGCCCGTGAAAAAAATTGAAGCAATCATCAAGCCATTTAAACTAGACGATGTAAAAGAGGCTCTGCACGAGGCCGGTGTCCAGGGGCTAACCGTCACCGAAGCCAAGGGCTTTGGCCGACAAAAAGGGCACACAGAACTTTATCGCGGCGCCGAGTATGTCGTTGACTTCCTGCCGAAATTAAAAGTCGAAGTAGTGGTTACTGACGGGCAATTAGAAAACGTACTCGCAGCAATCGAAACCGCAGCCAAAACAGGTAAAATCGGCGATGGTAAAATCTTTGTCAGCGAAGTGATCGAAATCATTCGCATCAGAACTGGCGAACGCAATGAAGAAGCGCTTTAAGTAAAAGTAAATTATCACTATATAACAATGGAATAAATTAAATGTCTGATGCAATACTAAAATTACTAAAAGAAGAAAACATTGACTATGTCGATCTGAGATTCACCGATACACGGGGGAAAATGCAGCACTTGACCATGGATATAAGCATGATTGATGCCGAGTTTTTTGAAGAAGGTGTGATGTTTGACGGCTCCTCCATATCTGGCTGGAAAGCGATCAATGATTCAGACATGGTTTTGATGCCAGATGTTTCCACGGCCAAGATTGACCCGTTTTTCCAAGACCCTACTTTGACTATATTCTGCGACATTTTAGAACCGGGAACTTTAGCCCCTTACACCCGTGACCCTAGATCCACTGCCAAGCGCGCCGAAAAATACATGCAAGCCTCCGGGGTTGGCGATACAGTTTATTTTGGGCCGGAAGCCGAATTTTTTATCTTTGATGACGTTCGCTGGTCAACCAGTGTCGAGAAAACCGGATACTTTGTCGATAGCTCAGAATTACCGGTAAACACCAATGCCAAGTTTGAATATGGCAATATGGGGCATCGCCCTGCCTCTGGTGGCGGTTATTTTCCAGTTCCTCCAGTTGATTCTGGTCAGGACATTCGCACGGAAATGCTTAGCACCATGACCAAGCTAGGCCTGGCACCAGAAAAACACCATCATGAAGTAGCGCCGGCACAACACGAATTAGGCATGAAATACTCGACGCTCGTCGAGATGGCCGATCATTTGCAGCTTTACAAATACGTTGTACATAATGTGGCAGCAGCCTACGGCAAATCAGCTACCTTCATGCCAAAACCCTGTGTTGGCGAAAACGGCTCCGGCATGCATGTCCACCAATCAATCTGGAAAGATGGCAAACCATTATTTGCCGGTAATCGTTATGCAGACTTGTCGCAAAGCTGTTTGTATTATATCGGCGGAATCATTAAACACGCCAGAGCAATCAACGCTTTTGCTAACGCCTCCACCAATTCTTACAAACGATTGGTTCCGGGCTTTGAAGCTCCTGTTTTACTGGCTTATTCGGCCAGAAATCGATCTGCATCAATACGTATTCCATATTCACCATCAGCCAACGGCAAAAGACTCGAAGTGCGCTTTCCTGATGCAGCTGGCAATCCTTATCTAACTTTTACCGCCTTATTGATGGCCGGACTTGACGGTATCGCCAATAAAATCGACCCCGGTGAAGCCATGGACAAAGACCTGTATGACCTGCCGCCAGAAGAGTTAAAAGACATACCCACAGTATGCAGCAGCCTACGAGAAGCGATGCAGGCTTTGGCTGATGATCATGACTTCCTGCTGCAAGGCGATGTGATGACCAAAGACCAGATAAATGCTTATATCGAATTAAAAATGGAAGAAGTCACCCGCTTTGAAATGCACCCGCATCCGGTTGAGTTTGACATGTATTATTCTTCTTAAAAAAACAGATATACTAAAAACACTGAAAAACCTTAGTTTTTAGTATAGTTTATCTTCGTGATCCATCAACGCGCCCAAAAACCGGTACCCACTTTTTGGGTCGATGGAGTATACATTCTTGAAAAAAGCCGGGAGTTCTCTTCCGGCTTTTTTATAAAATTTCCATATTTCCCTATATAAGGAATCGACGAACTGGATTTTCCAGTTTACATATATGCCATGGTGTTCGTATACCGTGTGTAATGGTTATTGTGTTTCCAAAGGTTTGGTACTTTATGCGTAGACTTTTATTACTTTCCGCCGCCCTTCCTGCTTTGGGTGCTGCTATTGGTTTTGCCCTTCCCGCAGCAGCGCAGGTCGAGATCGAAACCGAATTAACCGACCCTATAGATACCCAAACCATTGATGGCGGTAATCCAGCAGATATTATAATATTAAATGCTGGATCAGTTCTGATCGGGGCCGGCCAGACTGCCGTAACTTTAAACTCCGACAATACAGTTACAAATCAGGGAACAATATCGAGCACTGACGCTGACAACACGACCGGAATACTGGTTTCAGGCACTGTTACCGGCGATATAATAAATTCCGGAGCTATCAACCTGCAAGAAGACTTCACCGGTGTCGATGATGATGAGGACGGTGATTTTGATACTCCATTTGCTATGGGCACAGGTCGGGTCGGCATTCTAGTCGAAACCGGGTCAATTTTTACCGGCAATATTTTAAATGACAGCGCTGGACAGATAAATATCGAAGGCAATGATTCCGCCGGTATCCTTGTTGCAGGAAATATGATCGGCAATTTAACCAGCAATGGTACGATAAACATGGTTGGTGATCGCAGCTATGCAGTTTCCCTTACCGGATCACTTGATGGCAATGTCGTAACATCCGGTAGAATAACTACGCTTGGTGAAGGCTCAAACGCGGTCAACATAAATGGCGATGTAACCGGAACAGTACAGAACACAGCCAGCATTGTAACAACAGGGTTTCGAACAACCACCCGGGCTAGTCTTGCTGCAAGAGATGCATATGACACTGATGATCTTCTAAACGGTGGATCAGCAATGGCCATTGGCGGTAATGTTGGCGGTGGCATTATAAATGATGCTATCACTGATGAAAATAACAATACAGCCCGTGGCAATTTACAATCATTCGGATCCGCGCCAACTTTATTGGTAACAGCATCACTTGATGGAACAGACAATGGCGACATTAATATTGGCGCGTTCGGAACTGTCGAAGATGACGAGTTCTTTGGTGTTATCAATCGTGGTCAGATAGCCGCGACCGGTCTAAACGATGGATTTGCCGCAACAGGTATTCGCATTGAAGGTTCCGAAGTTGGCGGAGTGCTGCGCCAAACCACTATTGAGGGCGGATTATTAAGCTCCGGAACAATTATCGCCACTTCATTCGAAGCCAATTCTACAGCAATTTCTATTGGCAGAGGCGCAGTTGTACCGGTTATTGATTTACGAGGAGCCGTTGAAACCAGCACATTATCACAAATCGGCGGCCGCGCAGCCGGAATAGTAATAGAAGCTGGCGCACAAGTGAACGAGTTACGAATTAACACTCGAATTCAATCATCGTACACAGGCACCGGTGTCGGCGGCTTTGCTGCCGGTGTTGTTGATGAAAGCGGCACAGTAAATCTTCTGGTCAATAATGGCAGAATAATAACCCTGTTCACCGAACTAGTATCCGATGGCAATGTCGTCGACCCTACTGATACTACTCGCAGAAGAGTTGCTGTTGATCTAACTGCCAATACAACAGGTGCTACTTTACAACAAATATCCTCTGACCCCGGTAGCCTTGTAGCTCTTGTACCGGAAATTTCAGGTGATATTTTATTTGGCTCCGGCGGTGACACTCTGGAATTGGCTGGTGGGTCAATAGCCGGAGATGTACTATTTGGCGATGGTGCCGATCTATTAATGATTGACAATGGTGCGGAATTAACCGGTGCAATCTATGACACTGACGGTCAACTAACGCTTGATATCCGCAATGGCCTTTTAGCTCTTGGCGCAGATACCAACCTATCTCTTACCAGCGCAACATTTGGCACTGATGCTAGATTGCAACTTACCATTGACCCCGCAATCGGCGGTGGCTTTCAAAGCGCGTCATTTAATGCTTCGGGCAATGTGACGTTTCTAACAGGATCTCGTATCGCACCAGTTCTTTCAGGGTTAATCCGCGAGAATGGTACATTTAATTTAATTACCGCCAGCAATTTCAGCTTCGCAGAAAATTTTGCTGACATGCTCGATAGTGAATCACTACCGTTTTTGTATAATGTCGACCTAAGCCAAGCCGTTGGCGCTAATACTTTGGTGGTCACTTTAACCCGACGCTCTGCTGCTGAATTAGGAATGAACATAAACCAGAGCGCAGCTTATGAAGCCTGGTTTGAAGCCATTGTTACCAGTCCTGATGACAATTTAACCACCGGCTTTGCCGGACTTGCAACTGCGGACGAGTTTTACGCCGCATACAATCAGTTACTCCCTGAATTTGGTGCCGCAGCATTACAATTCACCCGCGCCAACACTGATGGCTCTACCGGTGCAGTTAGTAACCGCCTCGATGCTTTACGCCGGGGATATGGCGATGAAGGTGGTGTTTGGGTACAAGAGATTGGTTATTATATCGATAGAATTCGCAGCTCAGTTTCTCAACCTTATTCAGGATACGGTCTGGGCTTGGCTATTGGCGTTGATCGTCCAATGGCAGGCTTTGATGCAGTAGGGTTTTCTTTGAGCGGCTTTTCCAATCAAATGAATGAGACTCAAGGGTTTGACAACCCATTATCATCAGTTTCCGTACAAGCAGGGTTATATGCAGGCAAGAACATTGCCGGTATAGATTTTGTTGCCCACTCGGCTATCGGACTGGATAATTTTGATTCCCGACGAGTTCTAAATTTCGGATCAATTGAACGCGAAACAACCGGTAGCTGGCTTGGCTATCACATCTCCAGTACAGCCCGCCTTTCCAAAGATTTCAATTTCAACAACTGGCTATTCAGTCCAAGCGTATCACTTGATTACCTACGCTTGACCGAAGAAGGCTATAAGGAAACTGGCGGCGGTGTCGGGCTTGACCTAGCGCTTGATAGCAGAGTTTCAGAAAACCTTTCCGCTACTGCAACCTTCACAGTCGGGCGAAGGTTCGGCAATGAACGTTCTTGGTGGTCTCCAAGACTAAGAGCCGGTATCCGCAATGATATGATTGGTGATCCAACAATAACAAGCGCCAGATTTGTCGGATTTAATGACCGGTTCTCATTAACCGAAGAACAGTTAGCAAAAACCGGATTATTATTTGGCTTGTCATTTACTGCTGGTAGTAGGTACACTTCTTTCGGGTTTGATTTTGATGCTGATATTCGCGACGGATTTACTCGGCACACCGGCAAGATCGTGATTCGATTCATCTTTTAAACCCCAGCCAATCTATTAACAAACTAAAAATATCGCCAACTAAGCGCTTGTAACGGTGGTTAAAATTTTAATCAGTTGTGCCTTGACCTTTATTACAACCTATACGATATTAAAACCGCGCACACACCTGACGCGCTCTTGCACACATGGCTTCCCGTGTCCGGAAAGCAAGAACTTGCAGAAGCTGGCATTCCCCCGAGTGTCAGCTTCTGTTTCGTGCTAGAGTATTTGCCAACAAAAGTGGGAACTTATTTTGTCTCGCGGCAATGTGCTTTGCACTGCCTCCGACGGGCGGCGAATGGTCGCCCCCAAATCTTTGAACGCGCGGGCGCGCTAGTTAGTAATATGCTTCTGTCTCGCGGCAATCGGACTCCTTCTCCCCGCTGGGGAGAAGGGAATAATATTGACGATGGTCAAGACCTTGTCACTTACGGACATTTTCTAATGTCCTAACGCTTAGCTTTTGAGGACAGGTTTTGTGGCAGTATTAGTTGCGTGCCGCCTGTATATGAAAAACCGCAGACACTTTTTCATGCAGTGCTTGGGGATTGTGCCAAAATTAAGAGTACAGTGTTTCCGGTTCAATATGAACTAAAAACGCTCTAGATTAGTAATTTGAAAATTACGAATCATCTTGGGAGTGATCAAATGTATAAAACTGCTTTATTGATGTCCGGCTTGGTAGCTCTATTTTTATCTGCCTGCCAGACTCTTGGTACACCCTCTATTACAGGTGACACGCCGACTACATCAACACAACCAATTGTAATTCTGATTCATGGAGGAGCCGGATCAGCCCGAGCCGGCGGCATGCCTGAAGAAGATGAAATGGCATACAAAGCTGCCCTTTCAGATGCTTTGAACGAGGGATACCAAATACTTGAACAAGGCGGCAGCTCGCTCGATGCTGTACAGGCAGCAATATTGTTACTCGAAGACAATCCACTGTTTAATGCCGGCCGCGGATCAGTATTAAGTTCTGACGGCACTGTATCCATGGACGCTTCTATAATGAACGGCGCTGACCTTGATGCTGGAGCTATTGCCGGAGTTAAAACAATCCGCCACCCTATACTGGCCGCCAGAGCTGTAATGCAAGATAGCCCACACGTGATGCTGTCTGGACAAGGCGCGCAAGTTTTTGCTGACGATATCGGCTTACAAGTTGAGAACCCCGATTGGTTTATTACCGAGCCGAGGCGGGAACAATTACAGCGAGTTAAAGACAGGCAAAACAATCTTAAAATCTCCAGTAAGCAAGCATCGGATTATTTTGGAACTGTTGGTGCTGTGGCTCTTGACCGGCATGGGAACTTAGCAGCAGCAACCTCGACAGGTGGCATGACCAATAAAAAATGGGACCGCATTGGTGACAGTCCGATAATTGGCGCAGGAACTTATGCCGACAACAATTCGTGCGCGGTTTCGGCAACTGGCTGGGGAGAATATTTTATCAGAGCAACTGTTGCCCGTGATATTTGCGCTAGAGTACAATGGACCGGTGCCGATGTTCAAACCGCTGGTGACCAAGAAATATTCGAAATAGTAGAATTAGGTGGCCAAGGCGGAGTATTAGTAATTGATACTGCTGGTAATTATGCTTTTTCTTTCTCAACAGCTGTTATGTTTCGTGGCGCACGCACCGAAATTGGTGAGGAAGTAGCAATCTTTAAGGAGCATGGTAACAAAGAACACGATAATTGAGTCGTCACCAACGATAATATAAACCGGAAACGCTTATGACCACTTCTGCTCGAAAATCTTTATTCGATGACTTACCGGATCAAAATACTCAAGAAAACTACTCCGCCAAGGATATCGAAGTCCTCGAAGGGTTAGAGCCGGTTCGCATGCGCCCGGGAATGTACATTGGCGGCACAGATGCCAATGCCATGCACCATTTGTTTTCCGAAGTTCTTGATAATTGCATGGACGAAGTTGTTGCCGGCCATGCTGACAGGATCGAGGTCTCATTCGAAAAAGATAATTGGCTAAAAGTAACAGATAACGGACGCGGCATACCCATAGACAACCACCCGAAATATAAAGACAAATCAGCACTAGAAGTAATTATGACTACTTTGCACGCTGGCGGTAAATTCAATTCTGATGTTTACCAGACTTCCGGCGGCTTACACGGAGTTGGTGTTTCAGTGGTAAACGCCCTTTCCACCCGTTTGGAGGTGGAGGTTGCTCGAAACCGTCAACTTTACGGCCAAAACTTTGCCCAAGGTATTGCCACAAGCAAATTGCTCAAAATGGGCGCAACAGCCAATCGACGCGGCACTTCAATCCGCTTTCAACCGGATCCGGAAATTTTTGGTTCAAAACTAAAATTTTCCGCAAAACGCCTAATGAAAATGGCGCGGTCAAAAGCCTATCTGCACAGAGGCGTTGAGATACGCTGGAAATGTGACCCTGACATTTGCCAGGGAACCGATGTTCCTGCCGAAGCCCAATTTCATTTCCCCGACGGATTGCTGGATTTCCTTAAAGAACGCCTGGGAACAAAGACTATCATCACCGAAAATATTTTCAGTGGCTTGGTCGAGAAAAAAGAAAAACACGGCACCGTTGAATGGGCTTTAGCATGGACTCCACAAGGGTTTGGCGAAGCAGACGGCTTTGTTAATTCCTACTGCAACACAGTACCAACAAGAGAAGGCGGAACCCATGTCGCGGGACTTCGCGCGGCATTAACCAAAGGCCTGCGCGCTTATGCAGAAATTTCCGGACACGGTAAAAAAGCCCCGTTAATTACGGCTGATGACGTTATGGCCACGGCTGGTGCAATGGTATCAGTATTTATTTCCGAACCGGAGTTCCAAGGCCAGACCAAAGAAAAACTAGCCTCGGCAGTTGCTGCAAAAGCGGTTGAAAACGCCATGCGCGATCAATTCGATCATTGGCTGGCTGCGGCTCCTTTACAAAGTGCGAAACTGGTTGAATGGGTTATTTCTCGTGCCGAAGATCGCCTAAAACGACGTAAACAAAAAGAGGTTAGCCGCAAATCAGCTACCAGAAAATTGCGACTACCGGGGAAACTGGCCGATTGTTCCAACAACTCCAATGAAGGAACCGAGATATTTCTGGTTGAGGGAGATAGTGCTGGTGGTTCGGCCAAACAGGGGCGCGATCGTCATACACAAGCTATTTTGCCTTTGAAGGGTAAAATTCTTAATGTAGCTAGCGCAACAAAAGACAAAATATTGGCTAATGCGGAGATCAAGGATCTAATGCAAGCATTAGGTGTTGGGATCGGCTCAACCTTCAACGTCGACGATTTGCGCTATGAGCGGGTAATTATCATGACCGATGCCGATGTTGATGGCGATCATATAGCGGCACTATTGATGACTTTCTTTTACAAATGCACACCGGGATTGTTAGAATCCGGACGTTTATATTTGGCACTACCACCTTTGTACCGTTTGGTGCAAAAAGGCAAAAGCGCCTATGCTAGAAACGATGCTCATCGTCAGGAATTGCTAGATGGGCCATTTAGCGGATCAGGAAAAGTAGAGATCAGCAGGTTTAAAGGTCTTGGCGAAATGATGCCTGCACAATTAAAAGAAACTACTATGAACCCGAAAACCCGAACTCTGGCACGGGTAACAATTGACCCTGATAATTTACCAACCACCGAAGCTCTTGTTGAAACTTTAATGGGCAAGAAACCGGAATTGCGTTTTGCATTTATTCAGGAGCATGCGGCAGAAATCACCGATCTTGATCTTTAATGCGGTGATTACTCTTGTAAAACCGCAATCTGCTATACATCTATGATTGCTGTTTTATTTTCACGGGAGCCAGCAATGACATCAAACAAAACACCTGCCTTCCAGCCAATAGAAATCACACCATATTTCTCGGTAGCAACTCAGGTTTTCCCTGAGCATTTATCGGTAATTCGCAAAATGGAGTTTGGACGTATACTGAACGTTCGTCCTGACAATGAAGAAGATTGCGACGAACAGTTACCGGGTTTTTTATTGGAGCCGTTGGTAATTGAAACCGGCTTGCAATATTCGCATATCCCGGTAATTTCCGGAGCAGATTTTCCAGAAATCGCCATACGAGCTATGGCACATTTATTGTCAGCTAAACCACAAAAGACATTAGCATTTTGCTTAACCGGAATACGGTCTTTGCGGCTTTGGGCTTTGGCTAGTGCGTTGGCCGGTCAAAGTGAACCTGAGCAAATCCAGCAATATGCAAAAAATGCTGGATTTGAATTATCACAGTTCTCACACCATTTACAACGATTGGCTAAAGCCCAAGCTCCTATCTATGTTACTGACGATATTGCCAACATGATATAACCGATCACCAAAGCAAAGATGACATGATTGTAATTTAACCAATGCTCTAGCCACCTTGTCGAACCAAGAACCAACAGCTAGGTTTGATTCATAAAATTTGGGGTGGAAATTATGAAAAACACTACACTGTCTGCAATTGCTTTGGGCGTAGGCTTATTATTTACTCAAACCGCAGCGGCAATAGCTGATGAAGCGCCCTACCCGTCAACATACCAACCAATTGCTTCCTCAGATGTATTATTGAAAGGTGCAACCGTTTTTGATGGACTTGGCAACAGACTTACCAGTACTGATGTTTATCTGGTAGACGGAAAAATCAGCGCTATTGGTCAAAACCTGAACGTTGCCGATGGTGTTCAAATAATTGATGCTACTGATCGCTGGGTTACTCCGGGAATCATTGATATTCACTCGCATTTGGGAGTTTATGCTTCACCTGGCGTAACTGCGCATAGTGATGGCAACGAAGTTACCTCACCTGTTACTTCCGAAGTTTCTGCCGAGCACGGTGTTTGGCCCCATGATCCGGGCTTTAACCGCGCCAGAGCCGGCGGTGTTACTTCGATGTTAATTTTGCCCGGATCAGCCAATTTATTTGGCGGTAAGGGAGTGGTTCTTAAGAACGTACCATCACGCACAGTACAAGGAATGAAATTTCCAAACGCTCCTTATGCTCTTAAAATGGCCTGCGGTGAAAACCCGAAACGGGTCTATGGTCAAAAAGGTGGCCCCGGCTCAAGAATGGGTAACTTTTCCGGTTATAGAAAAACCTGGGTCAAAGCAGTGGCCTATCGTGAAAAATGGGACAAATACGAAGCTGATTTAGCCAAAGCCAAACCAGACGATAAAAAACAGCCAACAGCACCGACACGCGACTTGCAATTAGAAACACTGGTTGATGTTCTAAAAGGTGACATTCGAATTAACATGCATTGTTATCGTGCTGATGAAATGGCTCAGGTAATCGATATGTCCAAAGAGTTTGGCTATAAAGTAACCACATTCCACCATGCGATCGAGGCTTATAAAATTGCTGACCTGCTAGCAGAAAATGATACTTGCTCGGCCATGTGGGCTGACTGGGGTGGCTTTAAAATGGAAGCCTATGATTCAGTTCGTGAAAACATTCCAATGGTTCACAATGCCGGCGCATGCGCAATCGTTCATTCGGACAGCGGTGTTGGCATTCAACGACTATATCAAGAAGCAGCCAAGGCACTGGCCGATGGCAATAAAGCGGGCTTAAATATTTCCAAAGCTCAGGCATGGGCGTGGCTGTCAAGCAATCCGGCCAAAGCATTAGGCATCGATGACCAGACGGGATCAATGCAAGTTGGCCTAAATGCCGATATCGTAGTGTGGAGCGGCGATCCGTTTTCTATTCGCTCGCGTCCTGATCTGGTATTCATTGACGGTGCAGTTTTGTATGACAGCTCTGATCCGGCAAAAAGAGCCGTATCTGATTTCGAATTGGGACAGCCCGGTGAAGGAGACGTAAAATGAGAAAATTCATCACAGTATGTTTAGCGTTCTTGTTGTTGCAATCACCGGCAATCGCCGAAACTTTTGCCATTACCGGAGCAAAAATTGTCACTAATAATGGTGCAATAATCAAAAACGGAACCATTGTTTTTGATGATAAGAAAATCATTACTGTAGGAGAAACAGCGAGCGTAACTATTCCAGATACCGCAACTAAAATTGATGCTAGCGGCAAATGGGTAACGCCGGGACTGTTTTTACCGTTTTCACAAGTTGGCATGGTTGAAGTTGCCGCCGAAAGTTCCACCAATGATACAAGGTCAAGCAAGTCGCCATTTTCGGCAGCATTATTGGCTGCAGACAGTTTTAATCCAAAGTCGGAAAATGTAGGAATAACCAAAATCGAAGGCATTACCCGCATGGCAATATTGCCAGCTGCCAGTCGCACTATTTATGGCGGCCAAGGTGCTTTGGTGAACACTTCCGGCGAGTTTCGCTCTATCACCAGCAATACCGCATTCATTTATGTGCAAATGGGCGAAACCGGAGCCAGAATCGCTGGCGGCTCGAGATCAGCATCTTGGCTCTGGTTACGCCAATCATTACTTGAAGCCAAAGCATGGCGAAAAGGCCGTGAACCTGCCGAGCCATTGCTGAACTCTGCTGATGCTTTTGCCCTGCAAAATGCCTTAAAGAAAAATTTGCCGTTCCTTGTGCGGATCAATCGCGCTTCGGGCTTATTGGCTTTGATTGATTTCAAATCCAAGTTTGGCGATTTGAATGTTGTAGCCGTCGGAGCCAAAGAAGCGTGGATGGTAGCCGATGAACTGGCCGAAGCTGGTATTACTTTAATCATTGATCCGCATGACAACCTGCCTAGTGGTTTTGAAGCTCTTGGAGCAACCATGTATAATGCCGTGAGATTGCACAAGGCCGGAGTTAAGTTTGCTATCGCCAACCTTGGTGACGGATCGTTCAACGCTCGCTTAATGCCACAACATGCAGGCAATACGTTGGCTACGGGTCTTGATTGGAATACCGCATTTGCAGCCATTACCGAAGTGCCGGCACAAATATTTGGCGAAGGCGATAATCTTGGACAGTTAGTGCCCGGTATGACCGCAGATATAGTTGTCTGGGACGGTGATCCTTTGGAAGTGATGAGCTCTGCCGACATGGTATTCATTGATGGCCAAAAACAAAACATGACTTCACGTCAAACCAGACTTCGTGATCGATATTTAACTCTTGGAGACGGCAACCCCCTACCTTTTGCATATCGCTAATTATAACAGGTCATTGACTTGAGCGTAGTGGCGGGTACTGTCCGCCTCTAGCGGGCGGTTATTGACCGGTTTTACAGTAAAATAGCGAATTTACATGACATTTGATGATCTAGGACTTGATCCAAAAACTTTAAAAGCAATTGCAGAATCCGGATACACCGAGCCTACACCGATTCAGGCAGGTGCCATTCCTAAAGTTTTGCAAGGACAAGATGTCTTAGGAATTGCTCAAACCGGCACAGGAAAAACCGCCTCTTTCACCTTGCCTATGATTGAAATTTTAAGTCAGGGGCGCGCAAAAGCCAGAATGCCAAGGTCGATGATTATCGAACCAACCAGAGAATTAGCTGCACAAGTGGCAGAAAATTTTGAAAAATACGCAAAGTACCACAAACTAAGCATGGCATTACTGATCGGTGGGGTATCCTTCGGTGATCAGGACAAAAAATTAATGCAGGGTGTTGATGTTTTGATTGCCACTCCCGGAAGACTGCTTGATCAATTTGATCGCGGTAAAATCCTAATGTCCGGTGTGCAATTATTAGTCATCGACGAAGCTGACCGGATGCTGGATATGGGCTTTATGCCTGATATTGAGAAGATTTTCAAAATCACTCCATTTACTCGACAAACCCTGTTTTTTTCAGCAACCATGCCGCCGGAAATCAAACGTATTGTTGATACTTTTTTACATAATCCGGCAAAAGTTGAAGTGTCACGTCCAGAATCAACAGCCAAGACTGTCAGCCAGTTTTTGTTATCACTGCCGGCAAATGATGCAAAAGCAAAACGCAGTGCATTACGCCAAGTAATGATCCAAGAAAAACTTAAAAATGCAATATTATTTTGCAATCGCAAACGTGATGTTGACATAGTAGCCAAGTCTCTGAAAAAACACAAAATAAGCGCTGAGCCAATCCACGGAGATCTGGCGCAATCTATTCGCACTGAAACGCTTGCAAGATTTAAGGACGGGAAAACTAAAATACTTGTCGCCAGTGATGTCGCAGCTAGAGGCCTTGATATACCCGATGTTAGTCATGTTTTGAATTATGATGTTCCGTTTCATGCTGAAGACTATGTTCACCGGATAGGACGTACGGGGCGCGCCGGACGCAAGGGAACCGCAATTACAATATCCACACCAATAGACCACAAAGCATTAGCCGCCATTGAAGCAATGTTAAAAAAGCCAATTCCCAAATACTCTTTGCAAGGTATTAGTGATACTAAAAAATCGCAGAAACCTAAACATACACCAAACAAAACAAAACACCCATCAAGACCGCATCATAAATCCGGCAAGAATCAGGATCGTGTGACAAGCGAGAAAAGCAACGGGACTGGATTTGGCGGTGATATGCCTGATTTTTTCAAAACATAGAATTAATCGAATTCAATATGTTTATTGAATAAAATTTACCAAGTGTTTTTATTTGCCCAATAACTTTGTAAATAATATTTTCAATTACGATTCGATGATGCGGGGCATATAGTGACAAACAAATCAGAAAAAATGACATCAACTGACCCAATCCAGTTAATGCAGGATTTAAATGTTGAGCCAAGTCCAACAAATTACGAATTATTTTATAACTTCACCCAAGCCTCCAATCACGCTCTAGTTAAAGCCATGCAACCTTATACTTCTGGAAAGAAGTCGTGGGGTAATTCTGTTGGTGAAACACTGCACCAGAAACATATAGCTAATGATCGCCTGCATAAAATACTTGATGACACCACAAAAAGCGTTGGTGATGAACTTAAATCAGTAATGCAAGCCCTGGAACAAGCGGGACAAGATGCTGCAAGTTACGGAAAAGTTCTTGAAGGAGCTGGCGGGAACCTTGTTGATGTTTCTGACCCTAGATCAATCCGTGATATAGTCGAGCATCTATTGCAAGCAACGGTAAATATGCAAAGTCGTAGCAATGTGCTGGAAACCAAGTTGGCAGAAACTAATAAACAAGTTGAGACCTTACAAGGAAATCTTGACCGAGTAAAAGTCGAAGCAATGACCGACTCACTAAGTGGATTATGCAACCGCAAACGCTTTGACGAAGTTCTAAAAAGTGAAATGGAAAAATCTGCGAAAACGAATGATCCTCTTGCTCTGGTTTTCTGCGACATTGATCACTTTAAACGATTTAACGATACATGGGGACACCAAACAGGTGATCAAATTATCCGCTTTGTTTCCTCGACCTTAAAACGTCATGCCAGCAAGCACCACGTGGCAGCACGTTATGGCGGCGAGGAATTTGCAATCATTATGCCGGCAACAGACTTATCTGTTGCTGTTGATGTTGCACAAAATATCCGTGAAAAAATTGAGCGCAAGAAACTAGTTCGTAAGTCAACCAATGAAGATTTGGGTAAAGTAACTATATCTATGGGAGTCTCGTTGTTTCGCGACACTGATGAAATTGAAGAATTTATCGAGCGAGCTGATATGGCGCTTTATCAATCAAAACAAAATGGCCGCAACCGTTTGAGTGTAGAGGCCGTCACCGGCAAGGCAGCTTAAAGCTCCCCTTTAATATACGTAAATTACCCCCTGTATCCGAACCTTTCCTCATAGATATTGGTGCGACAGTTAGTCACTTGACTATGCTTTTTTAGGCATAGCCTTAGGCAAAAGGTTACCGCTATTCATATAGCGATTTACCGTACTGAAACAGGAGATCAAAATGTCTGTAATGCACAATAAATCAAAACTTATGATGACCTCGCTACTAATATCATTCGGACTATCAACAACAGCTTTAGCCTCCGAACCAACAACAGCCAGCGATGAAAACTACGACGCTCTGAAATCCGAAATCAGCGAACTGCGCGATCAAATCGCAATCATGCAAGAATTACTAAAACAACAAGGCATTATATTACAAGACAAAGTAGAACCAGAAGTCTCAAAAGCTGAAATACAAAAACTTAAAAAAGATGTCAAAAAAATAGCCAAAGTAGCAAAGAGTGCAGAGGAATGGAAAAACACCAACTCGACAGTACACTTGGCCGGCTATGCTTCTGCCGGATTTAGCAAGCAGGCAGGAACAAGTGGCAGCTTTTCCCAGGCGCAGTTTTCTCCAATATTCCACTATCAATACAAAGACAAAGTTTTATTAGAGTCGGAAATAGAAGTTAAAATTCTAGAAGATGGTAGTACAGATGTTGGAATGGAATACCTTACAATTGATCTAGTATTAAACGATTATATGGCTCTAATAGCTGGCAAATTCATTAGTCCTCTTGGTCAATTTCGCCAAAACATTCACCCATCATGGATCAATAAACTGCCTTCCGCACCTGCTGGTTTTGGCCATGATCAGGCAGCTCCAGTAGCTGACACCGGAGTACAGCTTCGCGGAGCAATCCCAATGGGTGACAGTGATATGCGAGCTAATTACGCAGTATATGTCGCCAATGGCCCGGAATTGATGCTCGATGGGACAGAAATAGAGGAAATTGCCACTGAGGGCGTGACCCGCGATCAAGATGGTAAAAAAGTATATGGTGGCAGAGTTGGCTTCAATCCAATAGCAAAAATGGAAATTGGACTTTCAGTAGCATCTGGAAAAGCAGCTATCGCTTTGGAAAATGACCGATCCTATAATGTACTTGGCGCAGATTTTACTTATCAATGGAAAAAGCTTGATTTGCGTGGTGAATATATTCGCCAAAACGTCGGAGTATTAGTAAGCAGTGCGGCGCCGGAAAGCTGGCAGTGGTCATCCTGGTATATGCAAGGAGCATATAAATTGCCAAATAATTTCGAGGCGGTAGCGCGTTATTCTGACTATGACTCACCACATGCAAGCCAAGATCAAAGACAATTGGCAATCGGCTTAAACTACCTGTTTGCTCCACAAGTAATCACTAAAGTTTCCTATGAATTCAATGATGGTTTAGCTGGAACATCTGCTGCGGCCAATAGAATAAGAGCGCAAATCGCATACGGATTTTAGTCCATCAATACAGGAGAATTATCATGAGAATTTATAAAACAACTTACTTTGTAATGGTTCTAACAGCATTGGCTATTATCGCCACCTCCCCTGGAATTGCTACAGCAAAAGATGCCAAACCAGATGCCAAAAACACTACAGAAGTCGTAAAGGACACTAAAGGTAACTTTGCACGCGGAGCAAAATTATGGGCTAATCGTTGTTCATCTTGCCACAATATGCGTGACCCGAAAGACTTAACAGATAGCGAGTGGGAAGCGACCATAATGCATATGCGTATCCGCGCCGGATTATCAGGTCAGGATACCAGAGATATTTTAGTATTTTTACAAAAAACCAATTAGGAGAACACAAGCAATGAAAAAATTAGTCTGCGCTATAGCAACAGTAACAGTAATCACTGTTTTCTCGACTCCACAGGTGTTTGCAAGCCCCGGCGAAGAAATCTACATGGAAAACTGCGCTGCCTGTCACGGTGAAGATGGAAAAGGTGCTTTACCGGGCATTACTCCAGATTTCACCAGCCTAAGCGGCCCTTTATCAAAAAGCGACGAGGAGCTTATTAGAAACATTACCGAAGGCTTTGAAAGTCCAGGGTCACAAATGGCAATGCCGCCACTTGGAGGCAATGATGAACTTGACGAAGATGACGTGAAAGAGATCCTTGAATATATGAGAGAAGAATTCGGCGATGATGACTAAAAAATAGTATTTTTTCCTATGACAGCATTATTACCATCAAAAGCCAGACTATTGCTGTAAATCTATTTTCAAGAATTCAACACTATCAATGCGCTGCTTCTCTACCCACGGCTCAATAGCGGCATTGATCAATGCTGTTAGTTTTTCTTGATCAACACCATTGGTCTCTTTGTCTAGTATTTCTGTTTTTCTTTTGTGGCTTTTACGGATTATAGCATCTTTTAAGAAGTGGCTCTTTGAACGCACTGACCACGCATCCTCACCTTCTTGTAAATTGATCCTAATTGAGACAAAGGCGTAATTTGTTAAGTACCCCCTATCAGATACCGGTAATATCACCATAGGCAGATCAACCGCCAATGCAGCAGCCTTAGCGCTCAGTTCTTTTACCGGCTCTTTATCTTCTTCCAAAGTCCAACTTGCCTCACGGTGGTTTCCTGACTTTTTAGATCCCTTTTTGGGGGCAGCCATGGCTGATCCTGCAACAAAAACTAATGCTAAGCTTAATAATAATGCACGGCGCATGAGGTACTCCTTAAAGACATTAGCATTCATTGATACACGAAAACTATCAAAAATGAGTAAACCCTGTGGAATCGGCATTTATAACAACGCCGTCATTAGTTACTACAACCTTGTTACCAGTGGTTACGTTACCAATTTTTGTTATTTTTAAAGCAAGTTTTGTGGCCATACTTTCAACCTGTTCCCGATTATCCATTGGCGCAGTAAACAGTAATTCATAATCATCACCACCACCCAATACACTTAACATCAAGTCGAAATTATCAACATGCATAGACCATTGTGCAAAAGCAGGTGACAATGGAACAGAGCTTAAATCTAGTTGCAATGAAAGTTTACTAGTACTTGCAATATGTCCAGCATCGGCAAACAGACCATCAGAAACATCAATCAGACTATTAGCGATACCCGATAAGTTCATACCAAGTTCAACCCTTGGGACGGGTGAATAATACCTAGCGATAACAGTTGATCGCTGCTCGAAGCTCAAACAATTGAATTCATGACTATTCGTATCTGATTGCAATAATCGCAAAGCCAAAGCGGCATCACCGATAACGCCGGACACCCAGACATCATCACCAATTTTAGCGCCAGATCGTAATATAGGTTCCAGAACTAACTCGCCAATGGCGGTTACCGAAATTGTTGTTGGCCCTAGCCCGACAACTGTATCGCCGCCAATTAATGAAACTGAGTATTTATCACATTCAATACGGATAGTTTCCGCAACAGCGGCAAGTTGATCAGGATCAGTATTTTTTGCCAGACAAAGCCCTAACAAAATAAACTTTGGCCGCGCACCCATTGCTGCCAGATCAGATAAATTTACTAAAATAGCCTTGCGAACAACATCACAAAGACTATCGTTTTCAAGCGCATGAACACCAGCTTGCACTAAATCTTTTACAAGTACCAATCGATTATTACTACATGAGATAATTGCGCCATCATCTTGTAACTCAAGACTTTCAGGGCTTTCCTTCGAGAACTCTGCTAATTGTTTGATCAGCTCGAATTCACCAGATATCACTTCTCTACCTTAAGCAAGTTAGCTGTTGATTTTATAAAACTTTTATTTATTGCATCAAGACTGGCATTGATGAAACCGGTTTCTTTTTGATCAAAAAACGAATGGGAAATTTCAACATACTCATCAATCACCACAGCTGGTTTTGCGGTTTTGTCTATCGTCAACTCATAACAACCACAACGTAAAATAGCACGTAGAGTTGCATCAATTCGGCTAAGCCGCCACTTCTCGGACAATTGCAATCTAATTGCCTGATCTATTTGCTCCTGATTGTTCACAACACCTTTTACCAGCCGCGCAAAAAAATTTCTATCAACTTCTGTGCTGGGTAAAAATTCAGGCGCTTCACCTAACCGCTCGGCAAGAAACTCTTCAACCACACTATTAGCGCCACGTGCCGATATTTCCATTTGATACAAAGCTTGCACCGCAGCAATGCGGGCATTGTGCTTACCTGGTGCTTTTCGTTTTTCGTTAGTTACTGCCATAAACGTATCCAATATAAGCCCTAATTCATCATTAGTGACCAAATGTAATTAATCCTATTATTCACCCAGTTTTTCTTCAGCTATAAACTCGGCAAAGTCTTTGGTTTCGTTAAAGTCCCTGTAAACAGATGCATATCGCACATAGGCTACTTGATCCAAATTAGCCAGAGCTTCCATCACCAATTTACCAATATGTTTTGATTTAACTTCCACATCACCCTCGGACTCTAATCTTCGAACTATTGATGAAATCATATGCTCAACCCGGTCTCTGTCCATCGGTCGTTTTTGCAAAGCCATGGAAACCGACCGCATTAATTTCTCACGGTCAAATCGTACCCGCCGACCAGAGCGTTTAATAACATTCAATTCTCTTAACTGCACTCGCTCGAATGTGGTAAATCTTTGGCCGCAACTCTGACATTGCCGACGACGACGAATGGCCGCTCCATCTTCGGCACCACGGGAATCTTTAACTTGAGTGTCTTCCGAGGAACAATATGGACAGCGCATTTTTAGCTCCTATAGATAGGAAATCTAGCAGTTAGCTCGAGCACTCTGCTACGGACAGAACTTTCGACCACCGGATCGCCTTGTGGACAAAGCACCAAACTATCCAGAACCTCTACCATCAATTCACCGACCAGAGCAAACTCATCCACCCCAAACCCGCGAGTTGTACAGGCAGGAGAGCCAATTCTAATACCTGATGTAACCGTTGGTTTTTCTGGATCCCCAGGAACTCCATTCTTGTTACAAGTAATAAATGCGCGCTCTAATGCTGCCTCGGCAATGTCTCCGGTCAAACCCTTTGCCCTTAAATCAACCAAAGCCAAATGCGTATCAGTGCCCCCGGAAACCAGTGAATAACCACCAGAGCCAAGCACATCGGCCATTTTCTGGCAATTTCTGATCACTTGTGCGGCATATTGTTTAAACTCCGGCTTTAAGGCCTCGGCAAAAGCAACGGCTTTAGCGGCAATGACATGCATTAAAGGCCCACCTTGCAAGCCGGGAAAAACAGCAGAATTTATCTTTTTGGCTATGTCAGAATTATTGGTTAAAACCATGCCACCACGCGGCCCGCGCAATGTTTTATGAGTAGTGGTAGTAACCACGTCGGCAAAGGGTAATGGATTGCTGTGCTCACCAGCAGCAACAAGGCCTGCAATATGCGCCATGTCAACCATTAGGAATGCTCCAACCTCGTCAGCAATATCACGAAATGCGGCAAAATTTATTGCCCTTGGGTAGGCCGAACCACCAGCTATTATAAGCGACGGTTGCACGGACTTCGCCTTGTCACGTACTTCATCCATATCAATTTGGTGAGTATCTCTATCCAAGCCATAATGCTCGGCGTTGAACCATTTACCAGAGATATTAGGACGCGCGCCATGGGTTAAATGACCACCAGCATCCAGAGACAAGCCAAGAATTGTTTGCCCAGGTTTCACCAGCGCCAAAAAAACCGACTGGTTAGCCTGACTGCCAGAATTTGGTTGAACATTAACGAAGCCTGCGTGAAACAACTGTTTAGCTCGCTCAATCGCTAAGGTTTCTATCTCATCGACAAATTCGCAACCACCATAATACCTACGCCCTGGATACCCTTCAGCGTATTTGTTGGTCAATAAAGTACCTTGCGCCTGCAATACGGCTTTTGAAACAATATTTTCCGAAGCAATTAGCTCTATTTGCTGACTTTGCCTGTCAGCTTCCCGGGCGATACTGCTTGCAACAGCTGGATCCAAAGCCTCTAGGCTCTCACTAAAAAAGAAATCTGCGTCAGCCACTTTTCTACCCTATAAATAATTCATGCATTATATATGTAACAAGAACTCTCCTACCCTCATTACAGCCAGTGGCGCAACAATTTTTATATCTGAAATTAAAATACCACAGCACCAAGAAACCACTAACACCAGTAAACACGCGCCAATACAGTATAGTTAACACGAATACATTTTATAGTTGTGTAAACATTATTTTAGAAAAATATTCCTGACATTTATTGGCTCTTGGTAAAGAATCGTAATACTATGAGATTAATTAGACAAAAAGTCTAAAATTGCCTAGGCAATAACAATAAAATGTGAGTACGCAAATGAATTCCAAGACCAATAAGGAAGATGATAATTTACGGATACTTTCCTTTACCACAGATATAGTATCATCTTTCGTAACAAAAAATAACATAGCCGCTGAAATGCTACCGGAATTAATCAAATCGGTTTACAATAGCTTGTTACAGGCCAGCATTTCCTCGAACAATCAAGATAAAAATGTATCACCAGCTGTTGCGATCAAGGATTCAATCACCGAAGATTATATCATATGCCTTGAAGATGGTGAAAAACTCAAAATGTTAAAGCGATATATCCGCACACGCTTTGGACTATCGCCCGACGAATACAGGCAACGCTGGAGTTTACCATCTAATTATCCAATGGTTGCACCTTCCTATGCCAAAAAACGCTCTGAGTTTGCAAAAAAAGCAGGGCTTGGTAAAAAACGCGGTACTAAAATTAACTGATTTTAAGTAATAATACCGTCACCTTTTATCGGGTGGACTTCTTTTTGCAATCGGCGGTTTAACTTACACAAAGCAATATCTTGAACATAAGGTCGCTCTGCATTCAGCGGCGTAATGATACTTACTTCAATACCTGAAGCAATATCAATAGCGCTGACTTTCTGGCTTTCACCGACTATGACAAATTCAAAAATCACACCTTCGGAAGCAGTTTTGGCTGTAACGTCTTTAGGCATAACTACTAACCCTTTGTTTTGTCGCATTTACTTGCCGCAAAACCGGATCCACTTTTGCTGAAAATGCTTACCTTTAGTGGTCGCATTTCCTTGTCGCAAAACCGAACCCACTTTTGCTGAAAATGCTCTAAAGCTGAAACCTAATATGGTCAGTCCAGTAACGCTCTAACCGCAACAATGCACCATTTAGTTTTTCAAGCTCACTAACACCAACATTGGCCACCGGCTCTAACGAACGTAATTGCCGATCAAACAGCACTTGAATTACCTGACGGACTTTCTGACCTTTCTCGGTCAGACAGACATGCACCGCACGTTTATCTGTAGGTGAGCGCTGGTGGCTTAAATAATCAGCTTGCACCAGCTTTTTCAAATTGTATGAAACATTCGACCCAAGATAGTGACCACGAGAGCGCAGTTCACCAGCAGTAAGACGCTCATCGCCAATATTAAACAGCAACAAAGCTTGCACACTGTTCACTTGCGAGGAGCCGGTGCGATCCAGCTCATTCTTAACCACATCAAGTAGTTGTCGATGCAAACGTTCGACCAACGTCAACGTATGCAAGTATTCCTTGGTAAGGGACTCATCGATTTTATTCGCGAGTTCTGGTTGCTTCTGCGCCAGGCCCATAACTTCACCCCGTATATTGTTTTTATTATCGTTAGCTATGGGTAATCGAAAATGGCTAAGAACGGATTAAGACAATCAAATTTTTTCTAATTATCTCAAATCAACGCGAAAAATCACCTCTCAACATTTGGATTATCGCTGAAAAATCCAATTCCCGGCCACCGAGATTGTCAAACATTGCATATAACGCCTGCGCTTCGGCTCCTAACGGTGTTGCCGCTCCTGCACTATGCGAGGCTTCTTGCGCTAACCGCAAATCCTTTAACATCATGGCCGTAGCAAACCCGGCAGCATATTCGCGATTGGACGGCGCAGCAGGAACTGGCCCCGGCACCGGGCAATATGAAGTCAAAGACCAATTTTGCCCTGAGGCTTTGGAGGCAATATCAAAGAACCGCTGCGGATCAAGACCTAGTTTTTCTGCCAACACAAACGCTTCACAAGTGCCGATCATTGAAATGCCCAACAACATATTATTGCATATTTTTGCCGCCTGTCCGGTTCCGGCATCTCCAGCATGGATCACCGCTTTGGCCATTGGCTCAAGTACCGGCTCGGCTCTGGCAAAATCTTCTTCGCTACCACCGACCATGAACGCCAAAGTCCCGGCCTCTGCAGCTGCCACTCCGCCCGAAACAGGGCTATCTACCATAGAAAACCCTTTAGCAGCAGCACTTGATGCCACGTCTCTTGCGCTTGGCACATCAATGGTCGAGCAGTCACAAAATAGCGCACAGGCCTTAGCATGTGCGAAAATACCGTCATCGCCGCCATAAACGGCCTTTACGTGCGAGCCCGCCGGCAACATGGTTACAACAGCATCAGCAACCGAAACCGCATCAGCAAGGCTAATGGCGGCTATACAGCCGCCATTAGCGGCCAACCGCATAGCCTCTGATGACAGATCAAAGGCTCTAACATCAAAACCGGCTTTAGCCAGATTTACAGCCATTGGCCCGCCCATGTTTCCCAAGCCGATAAAAGCAATTATTTTAATTTTTGACATTTCTTTTCTCGCTATAAAAAGGTTAACTCTTCGCCCGCCCTAAGCGGGGTAAAATATTCCGCCACCTTGGCTTCGGAAATATCAGACAAATGCGCTGGTTGCCAAACAGGCATATTGTCGCGATCAATCAACAAGGCTCTGACCCCTTCGTAGAAGTCCACACCTTCAATGAACTTCATGCTTAAACCCAGCTCCATTTGCATTGAGGATCTAAAGTCCAAATTCTCACCCTCGATCATTTGCCGCACTGTAACTTTTAGTGCTGTTGGTGATTTGCCGCTTAGTATTTTTAGTTGTTTTGTTGCCCATTCACCATTGTCTAGTTCTAACGCGGCCAACATATCTTGCACCTTGGATTTAGCGAAAGCCTGATCAATCAATTCTTGTCTTTTTTGCAGATCGGAATCTCCAGTTAGACCGGTCAAGCTATCAATAATTTCGCTAACTTGTTCGGAATTTTGCGCATCATCTGCCAAGCGGTTAACAATCATCGGGTGCTGATCACTCGGCGCAAAGTCGGTTGCAATACCGGTATACATTACATCTGCAGACTTTAATCGCGCCCCAGTTAACGCCAACCACATTCCGGTTTTGCCAGACAATCGGGGTAGAAAATAACTACCCCCCACATCAGGATAAAAACCGATACCGGTTTCCGGCATAGCAAAAACAGTCGAGCTACCGGCAATGCGTCTTGCCCCATGAATAGAGATGCCAACACCTCCGCCCATAACAAATCCGTCAATCATGGCAATATATGGTTTCGGGTATTCCTTGATCAAAGTGTTAAGTCGGTACTCCTCGCTATAAAAGCCACGGGCATAAGACAGATCACCACCCTTACCCTCATACAACAGTCGTATATCACCACCAGCACAAAACGCCCGATCACCAGCACCCTGCACGACAACGGCAACAATTTTCTCATCATCACGCCATTTTAACAAAGCTTTTGTCATTTCGCGGATCATATTCAAGGTCAAAGAGTTCAATGCTTTAGGGCGGTTCAAAGTCAAAACACCGATACGCCCGCGAATTTCAACTAAAACTTCCGGTTCTTCACTCATGTTTTCAACTCCTGTCTGGCAATAATAACTCGCATTATTTCATTGGTTCCTTCTAATATTTGATGCACTCGCAAATCCCGTACAATTCTTTCCAACGGATAATCTCGCAAATAGCCATAACCGCCATGTAATTGCAGCGCATCATTCGCCACCTTAAAACCAGTATCAGTAGCAAAGCGCTTGGCCATAGCGGCCAGTGAGGTTTTTCTTGGATCCTTAGTGTCTATAGCTGCCGCCGCCCGGTATAACATCATTCTTGCGGCTTCTAATTCGGTTGCCATATCGGCCAGTTTAAATTGGCTGGCCTGAAATCCGGCTATCGGCTTACCGAACTGGGTTCGAGTGGCCGTATATTCCCGAGCCAGATCATAAGCAAATGACGCGCCGCCCAAAGAACAACAGCCAATATTAACTCGACCACCATCAAGCCCGGACATGGCAATGGCAAACCCGTCACCTTCTTTGCCCAAACGATTATCCACCGGCACCCGGCAATCTTCAAGGATCACCGCAGCGGTCGGTTGGGCGTTCCAGCCCATTTTGTGCTCATTAGCCCCGAACGATAAACCAGCGGTATCTTTTGGCACAATGAATGTTGAGATGCCCTTTGATCCGGCCTCGCCAGTTCGCGCCATTATAAGGTATAGGTGCGACACCCCTGCCCCAGAAATGAACGCTTTGGTGCCGTTCAGAACATAACCATCACCATCGCGAACCGCCTTGGTAGATAAGCTAGCAGCATCGGAACCTGATCCCGGCTCGGTTAAACAATAACTGGCAATAGTTTGCATCGACATCAAATCGGGCAAGAACCTGGCCCTTTGCTGATGATTACCATAAGTATCAATCATCCACGAAGCCATGTTGTGAATTGACAGGAACGCAGCACTGGCAACACAACCACGGCTTAATTGCTCGAATATTAGTGCAGCCTCCAATCGTGATAAATTAGAGCCACCGAATTCCTCACCAACATAAATTCCGGCAAAGCCGAGTTCTGCTGCCTGTCGCAACACATCAATTGGGAAGATTTTTTCTGCGTCCCATTTGGCAGCATTGGGTTCTAACTGCTGCTTGGCAAATTGCCCTGCCATGTCGCGGATCATTATTTGTTGTTCATTTAGCTCGAAATCCAAGACAACTCTCTTTTTCTCTTTGTGGCATTAAATGCCAGCTTTATCAGAGCCGCTACTACGCTTGCAAGTTAAAGCTAAGTTTTAACTACAAATTTTACATTTTCACACCTAAAATAAAAAACCGTCGGCGATTTTCTGTTTTCCTAGTGGTAACCGGCACATTTGCCAATATCGCAAATATCAGTCACACTGATTTAATGCGAACACCATTTTATATGAAAACCTTACAACAAGACCTTGGCCACTGGATAGCCGAGGGTTGGGTTGATGCTGGCAATAAAGACAAAATACTACAGCACGTAGCCAATAAAAAATCCGGCTTGAACGTAATTGCAATACTAGCCATTTTGGGTGTGGTTCTGCTGGGGTTTGCTGCGATCAGCTTTGTCGCTGCCAATTGGGCGCAGATGGATAAACTATTTCGGGTCGGGTTTATATTGGCCACAATGTGGGTAGCATTTGGCATAGCCGCATACACTCTACAACGAAAAATCATGGTTTACGCTCATGCCTTTGGTTTATTGGGGGCTATATTATTTGGTGCCGGCATTATGCTGATCGCCCAGACCTTTAATATTCAGGCGCATTACCCTACCGGAGTATTGATCTGGTTCTTTGGGGCATTTGCTACAGCATTGGTTATCAATTCCAAGCCAGTATTGATTTTTTCAACCCTATTGGCTGGGCTTTGGATGAGTATGGCATTTGAGGGTCGTATACCGGATAGCCTGCAATTATGGTTATTCCCAGTGCTAGCGGTATTGCTTTGGCTGTTCGCAACGCGGCTAAAATCCATTACCAGCTTACATATACTTGCAATTTGCCTATTATTCTTCATTCCTTTAAGTTTCTATCGCGTGTTTGATAATAGTGATTTTAACTTCCGGCTGTTTCCTTCAGTATATGGTGGTGTTTTTGTAATAGCCACTTTGTTGTTCAGCTTGCTTCCCAAGAATATTTTTGGCCGCAATATTTTTGTTTACTGGTTGGCCTTGGCCGCATTATTTACAGGCTTTTATGGGCAATTTATATTTGACTACACGATTCCAGAAAGCATTATAAATAATCAATGGTTAATCCTAATTGCCATTGAAATGGCGCTGATATCCGGATTGCTATTGTGGGTTTGGCGATCCAAAATACTTTCTCCATTTTTACTGGCAATAATATTTACCGGCTCGGCAGCAATGTTATTTCTTCCAGCTATTGCGGAATTTGCGGGTGAATTGTTTGCACAAGTTTTTTACGGATCTATGTTCCTTATAGTATCTGTAATTTTAATATTTCGCGGAGCGAAAAATCAGCAAATATCTTTAGTTTGGTTTGGCGGTATAAGTTTTACTGCCCAAACCCTGTACGTTTATTTCGAGACTTTCAAAGACTTATTGAACACTTCACTATTTTTCTTGATCGGCGGACTGATACTGCTGGTTCTGTCGATTATCGCTTTGCGCTTCACTAAAAAACCAAAACAACAACCAGAAACTCAGCAGGTTACGTCATGATCCGCTCTATAGCATTGCTTGGTTTGTGTGCAGTTTTAACGGCGTTTTTATTGTCGATGATCTGGGGACACCAACAGGCTCGCAATAATGGCACAGAAATCATTCTGGACATGGAGCCGGTAGACCCAAGATCACTGTTTCGCGGTCATTATGTAATCATACGAACGCCTTTGAACATTATTGAACTAGACCAGTACTATGGTGATAATGATTTCAAAGTGGGCGATAAGGTTTTTGTTAGCTTAACCAAAGTAGAAGCTGATCAATGGCAAATCAGCTCGGTCAACAAACAACAACCAGAAGCTGGCTCGAACTTCATTCAAGGTAGAGTGAATCACTATCGTAGCTCGTCAAAAAAATGGCCCCAGAGAATACGGGTCAAATACAATATCGAAAGCTATTTTGCCGATAAAGTAAGCGCGTTGGCATTAGAGAAAAAAGTTTCGGAAAGCAAAATGCGAATAATCTTGGCGGTTGATGAAAATGGCAAAGCAGTTATTCGCGGGCTTGAAATCGACGGAACAAGGTTTATCGACGAATTGTAAAACTACTTATTTCCATCTGATCCGCGACGTAAATCAGGGTGCAGACTGGCACCTATTATATGATCGGAATGGGCAATTACATGATGAGTACCACCAACAATCAACGGATCAGGGCCTCGCACTAAATGTTTGTCCTTATTAGGATATGGCAGGCTGGCCAATATATGTTTCATGCACTCAAGGCGCGCCCGTTTTTTGTCATCTGATTTAATAACCGTCCACGGGGCATCAGCCGTATCCGTATAAAAGAACATTGCTTCTTTGGCTTCGGTATAGTCATCCCACTTATTCAAGGAAGCCCGATCAATCGGCGAGAGTTTCCATTGTTTTAACGGATCAAATTCGCGCGACTTAAAGCGCCGTAATTGCTCGTCACGGGTTACAGAAAACCAGAACTTGAAAATCTGCACACCGGAGCGCACCAACATGCGCTCAAGATCAGGAACCTGACGCATAAATTCAAGATATTCTGCCGGTTCGCAAAAGTTCATCACCCGCTCGACACCGGCACGATTATACCAGGATCGGTCAAATAGCACCATTTCACCAGCCGTGGGCAAATGACGGATATAACGCTGAAAAAACCATTGATTGCGCTCGCGATCGGTTGGCTTGGCCAACGCCACCACCCGGGTTGCCCGTGGGTTCAGGTGCTCGGTAATGCGTTTGATCGTACCACCCTTGCCGGCAGCATCACGACCCTCAAAAATCATTACTATTTTTTGGCCGGTTTCTTCTACCCAGCGCTGCATTTTAAGCAACTCAACCTGTAGTTCTGCTTTGTGTTTTTCGTAGGATTTGCGTTTTAATTTGGTTTTATACGGGTAAATGCCATTTTCAAACGCATCGCGAATTGCTTCGGGGTCATGACGCATGCTCGCCAAATGATGCAAAGGGCTTTCATCAATGTTTTCAATAGTTCCATCGGGCAAGTTATCTTCTTGCAAAATAACTGGCTCGTCAGCTTTAGCATTATCATTTATATCTTCTTGATCAGTCGAAGATTTTTCCGCTTTCGTCATCATTCATTCTCCATTCGACTATATATTCAAAATACCAAGCTTAACCGTATTTTAAATATATCTCTTCCTATCCATCAACTTATCCAAAAACCGGTTCCCACTTTTTGGGTCGATGGAGTATAAACCATAAATTCCCTGCCAAGGGGATAACAAAACCGAATTTTCTGCTACTCTTGATTCGAGTAACTTAAATGCACGTAAAGGATATGGGGTGACATTAGAGATATTACAATTACTGATAATCAGTACTGCCGTCATCATTATTGTTGTGATGTACGCAATGGAACGGTTTTCCATTGAAATTGTCTCGATTGCCGCAATTGTTTTCTTCCTGATATTCTTTCAAATTCTACCAGTTGCCGGCGCTGATTTTGGCGCAAGTGATATTCTATCGGGTTTTGCAAATCCCGCATTGATCACCATTTTGGCTTTATTGGTGGTTGGCCAAGGAATTTTCCAAACCGGTGCTATGGAAGGCCCATCGCGGTTTTTAGCCAATATGCACGATAAACAGCCGATTCTAACTATTTTGGCATTATTTTTCTTTGTGATGTTAATCAGTGCTTTTATTAACAATACCCCAGTAGTGATAATGTTCATTCCGGTATTGGCGTCAATCGCCGCCAAAGTTGGCACTTCGCCGTCACAAGTTATGATGCCACTTTCTTATGTTTCCATATTGGCCGGCATGATCACCTTGATTGGTTCCTCGACCAATTTACTGGTGGCTGATGTTTTATCGCAAGAAACGGACATTGAACTTGGCTTTTTCACGCAAACTCCAATGGGGCTGGTTCTGGCCGCAGTGGGTCTAGTTTATCTGGCGACAATTGGTCGAAAATTAATGCCAGAGCGCGTGCCGCCAGAAAACGCCAGCGGAACCGGACGACAATATATAGCGCAAATCGAAATCACTCCCGGACATTCGCACGAAGGGGATAAACCGGTGGCAGGCATGTTTCCTGACCTGACCTCGGTTACGGTTCGAATGGTACAAAGAGGTAAGATAAAATTCTTGCCGCCTTTTTCCGACGAAGCGGCATTACAGGCCGGTGACATATTGACCATTGCCGCTACTAGAAGCGCCTTATCAGACCTGCTGAAATCCGATGCCAGCTTGCTTAATTCCATGCTCAACACCGGCGCCAAAGAAACCGAAGATAACCCAGAAGGAGAATTAGCTCTAACCGAAGCAGTGGTTTCACCTAATGGCCGCTATGTCGGGCAAAGCCTAGCCTCGACCGGGTTTCGCTCTCGTACCGGCTGTATTGTTTTAGGTATCGAGCGTAAAGCGCAAATGGTACGTAAACCATTGGCTTCCATTCGCTTGCAAGCTGGTGATGATTTGTTGATTTTCGGAGCGCGTAAAGACCTACGTGCTTTGCGGCACGACCGCGACTTATTGGTACTATTATGGTCAATGAGCGAAGTACCGGATATCCGCCGGGCGATTATCGCCAGACTGATTTTTGCGGCAATTATAATATTGGTTGTCACCGGATTATTGCCAATACTACATGCGGCGCTGGCCGGGGCGATTGCCATGATCGCTACTAATTGCCTAAATATGCGCCAAGCTGTGCGCTCATTAGACTTACGTATATTCTTACTTATCGGCGCAGCATTTGCCATGGGCGGCGCATTGCAAGCTGTTGGTGGTGCCGACCTTATTGCCCAGACTGCCGTAGAATTAGCCGCACCTTATGGGGTAATTGGGTTGTTTATTGGCTTATTCGGGGTGGTTGCAGTTTTAACCAATGTGTTGTCAAACGCCGCCACTGCGGTGTTGTTTGCGCCGATTGCAGTGCGAGCCACCGAGAGTTTTGCCAGCACACCAGACGAACAAAGCAAGCTGGCAGTGGCGGCAGTGCTTACAGTAATATATGCTGCTAATTGCTCCTTTGCCACGCCGATAGCTTATCAGACAAATTTATTAGTCATGGGGCCGGGGCATTATAAATTTATTGATTATGCCAGAGTTGGTGTCCCGTTGATTTTGCTGTTATGGCTGACTTTTGCGCTAGCAGCTCCATACTTTCTTGGGGTGTAAGGTGACTTACCCCATAAACCCTAAACAATTACAATTCTTTTTAACCGCACCGGCTCCGTGTCCTTATCTAGCAGACCGTGAAGAAACAAAACTCTTTACCTATCTGGCTAAGTCCGATGGCCGCGAGTTAAATAACACGCTAACTTTAATCGGGTTTCGTCGTGCCCAGAACATCTCTTACCGCCCGGCTTGCCAGTCGTGTGATGCATGCAAGTCATGTCGAGTAATGGTTGACGACTACCACCCTTCACGATCACAAAGACGCATTGCCCGCAAAAACCAGGACTTGATACGCCAGGTTATCCCCCCCATCGCAGACAAGGAACACTATGCACTGATCTCCAAATACCTGTCCGCAAGACATGCTTCTGGCGGAATGGAAGGAATGGACGAAAACGACTTTGCCGAATTGATAGAAGAAACTTCCGTTGCTACCGAACTGGTCGATTATCGAGATAGCGACGGAAAACTATTGGCATCTGTATTGATAGATCAACTTAGTGACGGCCCCTCAATGGTTTATAGCTTTTTTAATCCGGATTTTGCCAAGCGCTCATTAGGCATGTTCATGATCATTGATCATATCAATCGAGCCAAATTATCGAAACAGCCATATCTTTATTTAGGCTTTTGGGTGCAGAAAAGTCAAAAAATGAATTACAAAAACCAGTTTACTCCTTTACAGATATTACAAGGGAATAATTGGGAAATTTTAGGGGAACATATTAAATGAAAAAACTTGATCGACGAAAACTACTTGCTGCTGGCGGTATCGGACTTAGCGGGCTAATCGCCAGCTGTTCTGGTGCAAATGAACAATCCTCAGGAAATGACACACCAGCTAGCCCTGCGGTTAATCTTAAGAAGACCCGACATTTAAACATGGTCACCTCTTGGCCACCGCAATTTCCCGGTTTGGGAACGGCTGCAGAACGAATTGCCGAAACAGTCGAGAAGCTCACCGAAGGATCATTACAGATCAAGCTATTTGGTGCTGGCGAATTGGTGCCGGCACATCAGGAATTTGACGCAGTATCTTCTGGAGCTGCCGATATTTATCACGCCACAGAATATTACTGGCAAGGCAAGTCCAAAGGGTTTGCTTTTTTCTCCGCAGTCCCGTTTGGAATGACCAGTATCGAAGCCATGTCATGGATGGAATTTGGTGGCGGCAATGAGTTATGGCAGGATTTGTCGAAACAATTTAATGTTGTGTCGATGGCTGGCGGCTCCACCGGATCACAGATGGGGGGCTGGTTCAAAAAAGAAATCAACACTATTGACGATTTTCGTGGACTGGTAATGCGAATACCCGGCTTTGGTGGTGATGTGATCAAGGCCGTTGGCGGCGTACCAAAGTTACTGGCCGGGGGTGCGATTTATCAAGCATTACAATCCGGTGCAATTGATGCCACAGAATGGGTTGGCCCATGGAATGATCTGGCTTTCGGGTTTTATCGGGAGGCTTCTTATTATTATGGCCCGGGCTTTCACGAGCCAGGTCCGATCCTGTCCCTGGGTGTAAATCTTGATGTCTGGAATTCGTTTAGCGATGCCGAGCGCTTCGCAATTAAAACTGCCTGTAATCAGGAAAACACCCTATCAATGTCGCAATATAATTGGGAAAACCAACAGGCATTAAAAACCTTGGTAGATGAACATGGTGTACAAATGCGCACTTTCTCTGATGATATTTGGCGAATCTTAGGCAATGTCACAAAAGATGTTTTATCAGACATTGGGAACTCCGATCCAACCACCAAGAAAATTTATGACAGCTATATGTCAGCCTTAAGCGGCGCAAAGCGCATGAGCCAATATGGTGATGGTGGTTATTTACGAGTGCGCGACTTGTGAGTAACTTAAATTTTTACTGGATATTATTGGCATTTAATCCATTAGTGCTAATGGCTATTTGGCTGTTAGTTAGCACTAAATGGCAACAGCTTAATCGGCAATCATTTATTTGGGCTGGAAAATTAGTAGTCACTGTTGATCGGTTTAATGAAATACTGATCGAGATAGTAAAATGGTTTGCTCTGGCCATGGTGTTACTAACAGCCGCTTTAGTTGTTGGTAGATATGTGTTTGGTGTCGGGTCGTTAAAGGGGCAAGAAGCGGTGATTTATATGCATGGAGCTTTATTTTTGTTCGCCGCTGGAGCCACCTTGCTACACAATGGCCACGTACGGGTTGATGTATTCTTTTCAAGGCTAAATCAAAAGCAAAAATCGATCATTGATATCTTGGGATCATTTTTCTTCCTGATCCCTATGTGTTTGACCATATTGATTGTATCGCAAAGCTTTATAGCCACTTCATGGCAAGTACTCGAAGGCTCGCCAGAAGCCGACGGATTGCAATTGGTATATCTGTTAAAAACAACTATTCCAGCCTTTGCTATACTGATGTTATTTCAGGGTTCGGCGCAAATCCTACGCGGAACATTACAGCTAATTGGCCAACCGTTACCGGCAGCCAAAGCAGTAACGGAGTTAATCTAATGATTGATTTCTTGCTGCAGAACCTCGATATGCTGATGTTTGCGGTAGCAATACTGTTTTTATTGGCGGGCTACCCGGTGGCCTTTACCTTGGCCGGAGTAGCATTGGGCTTTGCAGGAATAGGCATAGCAAGCGGTCATTTTGATGCAGCGATGTTATTGGCCTTTCCCAACCGTATCTATGGCGGGATTATGACCCGGCAAGTTCTGATTGCTGTGCCGTTATTTGTATTTATGGGGGTAATGCTGGAGCGTTCAAAAATCGCCGAAGACTTACTTGAAACCATGGGCAAATTGTTCGGCACTATACGCGGTGGTTTGGGAATATCAGTGATACTGGTCGGAGCATTATTGGCTGCATCTACCGGCATTGTCGGCGCAACCGTAGTCACCATGGGTTTGTTGGCATTACCTACCATGTTAAAACGCGGATACTCACCGGAATTGGCCACTGGCTCGATTGCCGCCTCTGGCACTTTAGGGCAAATAATACCGCCATCGATTGTTTTGGTATTATTGGGCGATGTGATGTCGAACGCCTATGCCACGGCGCAACGGGCACAAGGACTGTTTTCGCCAAAAACCATCTCGGTTGGCGATTTGTTTGCCGGAGCGATGATACCGGGACTGCTTTTGGTTTTATTATATATTTTATGGGTGATTTTTGTTGCTATCGTACGACCGCAATCAGCACCGGCAATCCCGAGGGAAGAAGGTGAAACCACGTCGTTTAAAGAGGTCACATTTGCATTATTCCCACCATTAGCACTTATATTTGCGGTATTAGGATCAATTTTAAGCGGTATTGCCACCGCTACTGATGCCGCAGCTCTTGGTGCGCTTGGCGCGACATTATTGGCCGGCTATCGGGTAAACACCGGCAGTCAAAAAAGTAAACTATTGGTGTTAGCAGCAGCGGCGGCTTTAATTGCCATACTAATCCTTAGCCAGACAATTGATCTACGCTTAGGCCGGGACAGCAATAGTTTATCGGAACAATTTGCTATTGTTTTTGCTTTTGGGTTATTGGCGGTCATCATCATTGGTGTCGCAAATGCAATTTTGCGACTTTGGCCGTCAAGAATAGTTCACCAAGTTAGCCGCAGTACCGCGCAAATATCCTCGATGGTGTTTGTGATACTTATCGGAGCTACTTTGTTCTCACTGGTGTTTCGTGGTCTTGGCGGTGACGAGACTGTGGCCGCATTTCTTACCCAAAATGGATTTGGCCCCACAGGTGCGGTAATATTGGTAATGGTATTGATGTTTGCCTTGGGATTCTTTTTGGATTTCATCGAAATTACTTTTGTCGTGGTACCGATTGTTGGTCCTATATTATTGCAAATGGGTATTGATCCAGTATGGTTGGGGGTAATGATGGCGATTAATTTGCAAACCAGCTTTTTAACTCCGCCATTTGGTTTTGCGTTATTTTACTTACGCGGCGTTGCCCCGAAACAAGTTACAACAATGCATATCTATAAGGGCGTAATACCTTTTGTTGGCATTCAAATACTGGTGTTAATGTTGGTAGCATATTTTCCACAACTCGCCACCTGGTTGCCAAGCGTCATCTACGGATAAAATAAAATAAAAACATGCGGTAATATAGCACTTTATTTTCTTATTTTTTACCTTTTCCCCTTAACAATCACCAAACAGTTTATCGGGATGTCACAAATGAGCAAAAGACCAGCAACAGAACAGCTATACCTTGAGATGCAACGGGCAGCCAAAGGTCGCAATGATGGACGCAAAAGCAGGATCATTCTTTCAGTCGCACTGGCAATCCTCGCATCACCTTCAATTCCAATAATATATATCGCGGGTTGGCTGGGTTGCATTGCCTTTACCACACTGGCTGACACCTATGTGTTTAATCGCATTGGTGAAATGAAAAAGCATAACATTTCGCCTCAAAGAGCCAAAGTTATGGCGATGATGACTATTGGGGCATCAACCACAGCTTTTAGCTTAATCGGCGTGATAATGTGGCAATTAGGAGGGGCTTCCGGGCAAATATTTGCTGTTTTAATGTTTGGAGGCTCATTAGTTCATGCCAGCGTATTTCTGTCTCAAGCACGATCATTGTATTTCACTGCAGTAACGCCTTTTATTATCCCCATGCTTGCTCTGCCTATTTACTCTTATTTCGGTGATCACTCAATGAGCTTGGGTAATATGATCACTGTGATCGGCTCTTCTGTTATGTTCTTCATAGCAAGCAACAAGGCCTATTCGTGGGTGCAAAACGTTATTGTAGAGCATAGAGAAGCGCAGCAAATAGCAATAGAAGAAAAAGAAAAATCGCAAACCACTGCCGCAAACCTTAGCGCAATGCATCAAGCACTAAATGAGCATGCTTTAGTATCCAAAAGCGACCCTGCCGGTTACCTGATTTCTGCTAATGACGCTTATTGCAAAAAAACCGGCTATAGTCGTAAAGAACTAATCGGCAAACATTTGACAATGCTTGATTCCGGTTATCACCCTCTTGAGTTTTTTGAAGATATGAGTGCGGTACTAAAACAGGGTAAAGTATGGTCAGGGGTTATCCAAAGCCAAGCAAAAGATGGCACTTTGTTTTGGGGTGACACCACAATATCCCCTATTAAAGACAGTACAGGGAAAATAATCGAATGCATTTCTATTCGCCGTGACATTACCGATGTGTTGGAGGCTCGTGAAGAAGCCGATCGCGCCAATCAAGCTAAATCAGAGTTTTTGGCCATGATGAGCCATGAGTTACGCACGCCAATGAATGCAATTCTCGGCATGGCGCAATTGCTAAAAGGCACTGAATTGAACGCGCTACAAAAAGATTATATCACTTCGGTTACCGACGGCGGCGAAATGTTGATGACGGTTTTGAACGATATTCTTGATCTATCCAAAATCGAAGCTGGCAAATTAGAAATTGAAACGATCAATGTTGATGTGCGCCATGCTGTTGACCGGTTGGAGCGTCTTTGGGAACCAAATGCAAAAGACAAAGGTATTGGTTTTGTCTGTGAAATTGACGATAATGTCCCATCGGTAATTCGTGGTGATATTACTCGCATAAGACAGGTGATCTATAATTTATTATCTAATGCAGTGAAATTCACCTCGAAAGGCGAAGTGAAATTACGGGTTTCTGCCGAAGAAACCGGACAAGACCGCGCAAAAATCTCATTTGCAATTAGTGACACCGGAGTTGGCATTAGCCAAGAAGCTATATCTAGATTGTTCACTTCATTCGAACAAGCAGACAAATCGGTTTCCCGTAAATTTGGCGGTACAGGCCTTGGGTTAGCAATATCCAAAAAACTGGCAGCACTAATGGGTGGTAGCATTTCCGTAACATCAACCCTTGGCGAGGGTACATGCTTTACCTTTTGCATAGAAGCCGAAGCCATTTCTTGCGTAACTTGGAGCAATGAGGAACGGTCCGAACCAGAAAAACCAAAAGTCAAAGGTAAGTCTAAAAGATTGCGCATCTTGGCCGCCGAAGACAATGCTCTTAACCAAAAAGTACTAACCGCGTTCTTAAAACCATTAGGACATGAGCTGATTATTGCTAATGACGGTGTTGAGGCACTGGAACAACTAGCAACAGAGCATTTTGATTTAATCTTGATGGATATTCAAATGCCACGCAAAGATGGACTTACCACTACCAAGGAATTACGAGCATCAAGCGGGCCAAACGCCAATACTCCGGTCATTGCCATGACAGCAAATGCTATGGCCGGCGATCGCGAGGAGTGTTTGGAAATAGGCATGAATGATTATGTTCCAAAACCAATTGATGCGCGCGTATTGTTCACAGCAATCGCTAGAGCAACAGCAAAACAAACCTGCGGAACCAATTGTTCTATGAACGAAAGCAAGCAGCAAAAAGCCGCTAGCGCATAATAAAAACATTTAACCCAAATAAAAAACGCCCCGAATTACTCCGGGGCGTTTTTCTTTGTAATATGTATACTTATCTAAGTGGCTAAGATTGCCAATAACAACAAAGCAACAATATTGGTAATCTTGATCATTGGATTAACCGCAGGGCCTGCTGTGTCCTTGTATGGATCACCAACAGTATCACCAGTGATAGAGGCTTTGTGGGCTTCTGAACCCTTACCGCCATGCGCACCATCTTCGATATATTTTTTGGCATTATCCCAAGCACCACCACCGGCAGTCATGGAAATAGCAACGAACAATCCGTTGACAATAACACCCAATAACATTGCGCCTAATGCGGCCAATGCCTGTTCTTGTCCGGCAAAGGCGTTTACTGCGAAGTAAAGAACGATTGGAGAAAGTACCGGCAACATTGACGGAATGATCATTTCTTTGATCGCTGATTTGGTCAAGATGTCGACAGCTTTGCCGTAATCAGGCTTATTTTTGTATTCCATAATTCCGGGAATTTCACGGAATTGACGACGAACTTCAGCAACTACCGCTTCTGCAGCACGACCAACAGCCATCATTGAAAGACCGCCAAACAAATATGGCAATAAACCACCAAACAACAGGCCAGCAATCACATACGGGTTTTCCAGTGAGAAGTTCGGCTCAACACCCAAGAGATGCTTCACGTCTTCTGTATAGGCCGCAAACAGCACCAGAGCACCAAGACCAGCAGAACCAATGGCATAGCCCTTGGTAACGGCCTTGGTAGTGTTACCAACAGCATCCAGCGTATCAGTGGTTTTACGCACATCTTCTGGCAGACCAGCCATTTCAGCAATACCGCCAGCATTATCAGTTACCGGACCGAATGCGTCCAGCGCAACAATAAAGCCAGCCAGAGCCAACATAGTGGTAACTGCAATAGCGATACCAAACAGACCAGCAAAAGCGTACGTGCTCAAAATAGAGGCAATGATAATCAAGGCCGGAAGCGCAGTTGATTCAAGTGAAACTGCAAGACCCTGGATCACATTGGTACCATGACCAGATTCAGAAGCCTTAGCTATCGAACGTACCGGACGATAATTGGTACTGGTATAATATTCAGTAACCCAAACAATCAACGCAGTAACGACCAGGCCAACAAGACCGGAATAGAACAAATCCATTCCAGTAAAATCTGTACTTTCAACCGCACCCATGCCATTTGGTAAAACTTTTCCGATCACGAAATAAATCGCAACAATAGATAACGCACCAGAGGCAATAAGACCTTTGTACAGCGCACCCATTACGTTTTCGCTATTCTTGCTCAAACGAACAAAGAACGTGCCGATGATCGAAGTAATAATGCAAACACCGGCAATCGCCAATGGCAACAACATCATTGATGCTTGTAGCTCTCCGGTGAAATAGATCGAGGCCAGCACCATAGTAGCAACGATGGTAACCGCATAAGTCTCGAACAAGTCAGCAGCCATGCCGGCACAATCACCAACATTATCGCCAACATTATCAGCAATAGTTGCTGGATTTCTGGGATCATCTTCGGGGATACCGGCTTCGATTTTACCGACCAAGTCACCACCGACATCAGCGCCTTTGGTAAAAATACCTCCACCCAAACGGGCAAAGATCGAGATCAAGGAAGCACCAAAACCCAACGCAACCATAGCATTGATCACTGTACGCGAACCAAGCTCCAGCCCCATCATGCCGGTAAGCATGTAATAGTAGCCGGCAACACCAACCAAAGCAAAGCCTGCAACCAACATTCCGGTTATAGCACCGGAACGAAACGCAATCGACAAACCATCGGCAAGTGACTTGCTGGCAGCTTCTGCGGTGCGAACATTAGCCCGTACAGAAATAAGCATTCCAACAAACCCGGCCAGACCGGATAAAACCGCTCCGACAACAAAGCCGATGGCAACCAAAAAGCCTAACGTAAAGAAGAGGCCAACAAACACCACAACACCAACAGCGGCAATGGTAAGGTATTGGCGTTTCAAATAGGCATTAGCGCCCTCTTGAATCGCTTTGGCAATTTCTTGCATTTTTTCATTTCCGGGGCTTGCTTTGAGCAAGGACATTGTTTGCACAATACCGTAAATGATGGCCAGAATACCTGCGCCGATCACTAACATAAGTTCCATGATTTTTCCTGACAGAATAAAGTTTCAAATATAGTTTCAGACAATGGTCAGGCGCAAATCATTACACCCTCCCCCTTTGATCGGCGGACATAGCCGGAACCGCACCAAAGTTCAAGCCCATGCGGACTTTTGCTGGCAAAAATAGTGTTTAGAATAGGTCGTTAGTTGGAAATGATCACCTTTTGACGGTATGAGCCATAACTCACTAGGCTTGCAGACTTAATCAACCGCTCTTGTGTATTCCATTATTATGCCGGTTTCCAAATCTTTTAACTGCAAATCAGTTTTCGATAGCAAGATTACTTTATATTTTGCAGGCGGTTCACTACGCATAGCCGTCGCCATAGATGTAGCGACACCTTGACTAATAGCGTTGGCTTGTTCCGCCGTTACTGTAATTTGGGTTAACGTATCGGTTATTACGCCGGCATCATACGACCAATTTGTTACTGCCTCAAATGGTAAGTTAATGAGATATCGTTTTGTCTCACGCCATCAACACCATCACCCGAGATAAAATTCATTGATGATGAACCTGCTGATGTGCCGTTACTTGAATAGGTAACATTCATATTCGTAAATGAAATAGCGATACCAGCCTCTGTCATTTCCATAGGCTCTGGCATATACCAAGAACCGATTAGAAGGTTTTTTTGAACCTCATTGTTATCAGAAGCTTCCGCAAAACTTGCCGAACCACCCATTAGAGTAGCAAGCATGAATACAATTATTGCAATTAAATGAAATCTCATTGGTATCCCATTCGGGTAAAAACGACTAAGTTAGTGAATAAAAATCAGCTACCTATAAAGCAACAGCCGGCTCAATGGTGACACTGATACCGCACCCGCAAGCATCGGTCTCGTTCGGGTTTTTAAAGACGAACTTGGAATGTAAAATTTCGACTTCATAATCGATTGTCGAACCAAGCAAAAACAATACCGCCGCCGCATCAACTAAAATCGTCACGTCTTTATCGGTAACAGTTTCGTCTAGTGCTTCTGCTTCGGCCACATAATCCATGGTATATTCCATGCCGGCACAACCGCCATTCTTAACCCCGACACGTAAGAACCCCTGCTGTTTTTCGACAAGCAGCTCTTTTACTCGGCTTGCAGCCTTTTCGGTCAAATTCACTATTTGCGGTTTAATACGTGTCATTGCGACAATGTGGTAGATGAATGGGTTAATTGCAAGCCTCTAGCTCAACCTGTCTGCCATATTACCCAAATTTAAGTGGATTTTTTGGAAAAACCACCGCAATAACAATTTGTAAACAAAACACACGGACGATTTACGGAAAGTTCCATGCAAAGAATTATACTTATAGGATCGATAATCTTGCTGCTTAGCGCAAGCCCGGCTTTGTCCGGATCTGACAAGCTCGCGAAAATTATGGGTTTTGGTGGTGTTTGTGCCGATTGTAACTTATCTAAAAAGAACTTGTCCAATGCCCGTATGAATGGCGTAAGCTTCCCGAGAGCCAATTTCACCGGCACTGACCTAAGTGACTCGAAAATGACCGGCTCCAATTTCAATCGAGCAGTTTTTCGCAGAACCGACCTTAGCGATGTCAAAGCCAGCGGCAGTAATTTTTCCTGGGCAGATTTCTCCGGAGCAACTCTTGACGACATTCAAGCTAATGGCAGTAATTTTTCACGAGCCAATTTCACCGGCGTGAAAGGGCGAGATGCAGAATTCTACTCCTGTAATTTAAGCCACAGCAATTTATTGGGGGCATCATTTATAGATGCAGAATTTGAAACCAGCAATTTGTCTCATACTGACTTTTCTGGCGCCAAATTACGCGGAGTAAGCTTTACAAGATCCAATTTGATACAAACCAACATGCAAGCCGCAGACTTACGTGAAGCCGAATTTGACCATGTGGATTTTCGCGATGCCAAGTTTGGCAATGCCATCCTTAGCAATGCAGTATTTGATCAAGTATTTCTTAGCGGAGCTGATTTATCCAGTGTTCGTGGTTTGACACAAAATCAACTTGAAAATTCCTGTGGAAATAGAAACACCAAACTACCGGCAAACATTAAAATTAAAGATTGCTCTTCAGTAAATTGGGCGAATGACTTCTTTAACACAGAACACAATGTAGCATCGAATTTCTCAGTTAATATTCGAAAAAATGAATATGAAATAATACGCGAAGAAGTTAAAAGAGCAATGAAGCAGGGTCATGAGAGTTTGACCGAGGTAAGAGACAGTCTTGCATTTCCCCTTGATGGCCAAAACTCCACCATAATTCGGTTTGACTGGGATCCGCAAACAGGCGCAAACGGCAACACTAAGCTTTACCGCACCCAACGATCACTGGAACGAACCATTCGTTCTTTAGCTCGCCTTGAAGTCAGCTCTAATGAAGCGCAAAATGAAATTGACCTTGCAATAATACGGCTTGAACAAGCACAAGACGTATTAATCGAAATGCAACAGAAACAAGAATTAACCCAAGAATAGGAATCGCGTTTTCAGCGGCAACCGGCAATAAATACGGGTGTTAATTTACGACTCTACTTGTTTTATTGTTTACATTTTTCGATTAAATTCTGTTATTATGAAATTTAATCGTAGAATAGTAATCGGCGCAATGGCCGCCCTTCCCCTTGCATACAAAGCAAATGCACAATCTTTGCCCGAAGAAATATTGGAACTTATGAACCATCCGGCTGCTGGATATTTCGAAGCTCCCCCTGCCGATTCCGGCGTGCCAATGAATATACCAATCACCACAGCAACAGGAACTTATAGCTGGATGCAAATGTTCATGGGCAAAGCTGTTTTACTAGATTTGTGGGCAAGCTGGTGCACGCCTTGCCTCGTTGAAACACCAGGATTGGACGCGCTGGCATCAAAATTGAACTCGCCAAAGTTCTCGGTAATAGTACTTAAAACTGCTGATCCGAAAACCAGCCTTGGTGATCTTGCAAAATTTTATCATCAGCAACAAATAAACACTTTAACACCAATGCAAGGTGGCTCAAACGATGGTTGGGGGTTTTTTAGGTCAATGAAAGTCAACACCCGTAACAATACAAAAACTGCCGGTTTGCCAATGGCTGCATTGATCGATACAAATGGTCGTGAAATAGCCAGAACCTATGGAAGCATTTCCGGTGGTAAATGGAATAATCCACAAATTGCCGATTTTATTGCAAAATTCTCAAAGGCATGGAGTTGAAACATGCCACAGAAACAAATCCTTACCCTAGAAGACTTACAAAGCATTTCCACTTTGGCAGGAGCCCCCAAAGGAGCATTAAGAACTGCTGCCAAAAATGCTGAATGGATAAAAATACCCGGTGGTAAAGCCCTTTTCCAACCCGGAGATCACGCGAACAGTATTTATTTTGTCAAATCGGGAGTGTTTGGCGCATTTCACCGGGCATCAGATGGCGAGTTAGAATTACTTGGTTATATCCGCACTGGTGAGCCGGTCGGGGAAATGGCATTTTTAGGTGCGACTCCACATGCCAGCGCAGTTTATGCTTTGCGTGATGCAGAATTGATCCGTCTTCCACGAGACGTTTTTAACAAGCTGTCTCGTAAATTTCCCGATTTATTACTAATACTGTCGCAAATGATTGTATTGCGAATGCGCTCGAACAACCGCACAACCCTTAATGAACGCAGTCAACCAAAAGTGTTCGTAATGCTGGCAACCTCACCAACTATCGCCACTAAATATCTGGCAAAACAATTGGCCAATCAACTAACCATTATCGGTAAGACGGTAAAAATAATCGGCCCAAAGGATCAACAACAATCCCCTTACTGGTTCGATCAGCAAGAACAAGTACACGATATTATTTTGTTATATGGACCTATTGCCGATAACGACTGGTTTCGACTTTGTATGCGTTATGCCGACCGAATATGGATTTTGGGCAGAGCTGACGCAAGACCTTCCGATCCACTATTGCCGCCGGAAAACTCTCCAGCCAGAGCAATGCGATTGATTGATGTGATTTTATTGCACAATCAAGACGAACGGGCGGTCAGCAAAGGCAAAGACTGGAAAAAAGCAGCAAACGCATCACGAGTTTTCCACTGGCGAACCAGTAATAAAGAAGACGCCGCACGAATTGCCAGAACCGCTGCGGGGCGTTCCGTTGGTTTGGTTCTGTCAGGCGGCGGAGCCAGAGCCTATGCACACATAGGCGCAGTGCGGGCATTGCGAGAAGCCAATATTCCGATTGATTTTTGCGGCGGAACCAGCATGGGGGCAATCATCGCCGCCAATGTTGCTATGGGTTGGTGCGATGAGAAAATTGAACAATCCATTTTAGAGGCGTTTGTAAACAGCAACCCGGTTAATGATTATGTATTGCCAGTAGTGTCATTAACCAAAGGAGCCAGAGTAAAACGCCGTCTGGCTAAACATTTTGGCTGTATTGATATTGAAAACATGGTGCTGCCGTTTTTTTGTGTCTCGGCAAATTTAACTACAGGACAACCTACTATTCACCGTGAAGGACTATTACGGGAGGCTTTACGAGCCAGCATAGCCTTGCCCGGAGTTCTTCCTCCTGTGGTTATGAACAGGGAGGTACACGTAGATGGTGCAGTACTTAACAATTTCCCTGTCGACGTTATGCAGGACTTTCACCGCGGGCCGGTACTAGGCATTGATGTCAGTCAGGTACGCGGACTTGAGGCAGAGGAATTTATTGACCCGCCGGGTTTCTTTGGATGGGTAATGAAAAATGGCTTTCGCAAAGCTCCACCGATTGCATCATTATTGCTGCGAACCGCAACACTATCTACCAGCAACCTTGACGTAAGAAGAGCCAATGCAGATATTTTAATCTTGCCGGAAATGGAAGACATGGATCTTCGCGACTGGAAGTCGTTTGATAAAGCCACCCAAGCCGGATATGTAGCCACAGTTAAGGCACTCGATGCTGGCCTGTTAGATAACTTGCGATAAATAACAACAAATCCGGTGTTATAGGTCATATGCCCCATGACAGCTTATGGAGCTTAATATTATAAAACACCAAATAACCTGTGAGGACGAAATGAAAAAAACTCTTATATACGATTTACCAACTCGGCTTTTCCATTGGAGTTTTGCTGCTCTTTTCGTCGCGGCTTATTTCATTACCAATGTTTTTGAAGATGAAAGCGAAGTTTTCCCCTATCACATGATGATCGGATTATTGATGGCACTTATTGTGTTCCTTAGGATAATTTGGGGAATTGTCGGAACCAAATATGCCAGGTTTTCATCTTATGTATTATCGCCAACAGCATTGATACAATACTTCAAAGGCATTTTCTCCAAAAACTCCGAACGAAAACTTGGCCGCAACCCGGCCTCCAGCTGGGCAGCTTTGCTTATGATTTCCATTTCTATAGGCCTGGCAATAACAGGGTATTTAATAACTACCCCCAGCAAAACTGAACTGCTTGAAGAAATACATGAACTGTTGTCAGACGGCTTCTTGATCATTGTGCTTTTGCATATCGCCGGAGTAATACTGCATACAATACGTCATAAAGACCCAATCGCAAAAAGCATGATTACCGGTTACAAAGACCCTATTGATGACAGCAGTGTCGGAATTAAAAGCAACAACAATATTGTCGCATTATTTTTCATAATTGCGGTTATCGCATTTGTGTCATTGATGGCAAACGGCTATGACCCCAAAGAAAGAACTCTGGATCTTCCCGGCTTCCAAATAAAACTGGAGGAAATGGAAAAAGACAAAAGCGGATACGAAAATGAATACAAGCGCGAAGAAAAATACAATGATGATGACTAAAAAGTCTGCCATATAATCATATTATGAAAATCGAAGAGCGTATTTTTATAATACTGATCCTGACTGTAATTATCATATTGATTATGGTGGACTTAACAGCTGACTTCAACGAAGGCACTGCGCTCTGGCACCTTTTCATAGAAGGTGTAGTCGGGTTATTTGCAATGTTCGGCGTGTTACTTTTAGTCTATAAATCGTTGAAATCCATGTCCTCGCTTAAACAAGAAAAGTACAAGGTGAAACTATTACAAGCAGAATCAAATAAATGGCGGCAGCAGTTACAAAAACACATACACGGTTTAAGTGACAGCATTCACCAGCAAATGGATTATTGGCGCCTTACACCCTCTGAAAAAGAAATAGCCTTCATGTTGCTCAAGGGGCTGAGCATAAAAGAAATCGCCGAAATCAGAAATACATCGGAAAAAACAACACGAACCCAATGCGCCAGTGTGTATGAAAAGTCAGAGCTGGCAGGGCGCTCGGAATTATCTGCTTTTTTCCTGGAAGACCTGTTTAGCCCCTCATAAAAACATCGAACGTGGTACTATCGTAGAATGATTCAACGATACAACATGATGCGCTGCATCGGGCTAATTGCGAACCAATAAATTGAGTTCGCTATTTTCCGTAAAGAAAATGGTTCCCTTGCGGAACCAATCTTGAACCGCACCAACCAAACCATTTCGGTTTGGCAAGGGCGACCGCCCGCCTCCCGGTCAGGGCGCCCCATCGGAGGCCTATGCATATCGCCGCGAGATCAAAGAAAATGGTGCCCCCGGCCAGAATCGAACTGGCACGACCGTTAGGTCAACGGATTTTGAATCCGTCGCGTCTACCAATTCCGCCACGGGGGCATTTAAGGTCATAAACCTTTGCCAAAATCGTCGCGGAGCATAGTCGCTGCAACGCCAAGGTCAATTACTGAATTGAGACAAAACTGCTGAAACACAGTTTTATGTTGTTTGAGATAATATGGCATTGGCAAGAAGTGCGCAATTTCCTTGTCTTGCCGCGCAGGTTATGAGAAATGGTGCTACGAGGAATCTAGCAAAATAATTTTGCTTTGAGGAGTAACAGGTAATCATGGAAGTTTTTGTTCCTACTTTGTGGCTGATATTTGGAATTGCAGTTCTGATAATTGCTGGTGACTTATTGGTACGCGGCTCTGCTTCTTTGGCTAAAGGTTGGGGTATTCCACCATTGATCATTGGCCTTACCGTAGTTGCGCTTGGTACTTCAGCGCCGGAATTAGTGGTTAGTGTAGGCGCAGTGCTGGCCGGGGCTCCGGGCTTGGCAGTAGGTAATGTTATCGGCTCCAACATCGCCAATATGTTGTTAGTCTTAGGTGTTCCGGCGATGATATTACCGATAGTTACAACGGCTCCCGGTATCCGGCGCAACATTACGATTGCTATTGTCGCAACGATTATTTTCTATCTGATGGCGGCTGGTGGAACGATTACATTTTGGCAAGGCGCTATGTTGTTTTCACTGATCATAATTTATTTAATTTATTTGTTTGTGCAGGCACGAAGCGGCAAGCAAGTCGCCGCAGACATCACTGAAATGGCCGATGTCGATAATATGGACGGCCTGCCAAAGAAGAAAGCCAGCATTGCTTTGTTTGTATTTAGTGGATTGATCGGTTTACCGCTAGGCGGTTATCTGGTCGGCACTAATGCTGTGGACATTGCTGAATACTTTGACGTTTCCCATGCAATTATTGGTCTAACCATTGTTGCCATAGGTACTTCATTGCCGGAATTGGCAACGTCAGTGATTGCCGCTCTTCGTGGTCATTCGGAATTGGCTATTGGTAATGCTTTTGGCTCGAATATCTTTAATATTTTTGCGGTTGGCGGAGCTTCGGCTATGGCCGGTAATTTGCCGGTAGACCCAAGTCTGTTGTACTTTGATCTGCCGATCATGCTGGCGGCCAGTGTGTTGTTAGCGATATTTGCATTTTCACGACAACCAGTTGGCCGGATAGCCGGATTTTTGATGTTTGCTAGTTATCTGGCTTATCTGAGCTGGCTGGTATTAAAGGTAGCTTGAACGATGCGCAGAGTTTTGGTTACAGGTGGCGGGGCGCGAATTGGACAAGCGCTTTGTGTTGAACTGGCCAGAGCCGGATTTTACGTAATTGTTCATTACAATACTTCACGAAAAGGCGCTGAGCAAACGCTGGAACAAATACAAATTGCCGGCGGTACAGGCGAAGCGGTACAGGCCGATTTATCAGTTCATGATCAATGCCTCGGCCTATGGAAGCAAATAGGCACAGAGCAAACTCCCGTACACGCACTGATCAATAATGCCAGCCTGTTTGAGAACGATCATCTGAACGAGATCAGCGAGCAAAGCTGGGATCGGCATTTTGCGATAAACGCCAAGGCTCCGGTGTTCTTAAGCCAAGGCTTTGCCGAACAGTTACCATCGGATCAAACTGGCCATGTGGTCAACATACTTGACCAAAGGCTAGCAAAGCTTAATCCCGATTTTTTCAGCTATACTCTGTCAAAGGCAGTATTGGGCGCAGCCACCACCACCATGGCACAAGCATTAGCACCACAGATCAGGGTAAATGCAGTTGCTCCCGGGCCTACACTGGCTAATGCGCGACAAAGCGCCGATGATTTTGCCAAACAGCAACAGGCAGGCTTGTTGCAACACGGCTCACCGGTACAAGAAATAGTTGATGCGGTGATGTTCTTGTTGAACAGCAACGCAATAACAGGACAAACCATAACGGTTGATGGCGGGCAGAGCCTGATGTGGCAAACAGCCGATATCATAGGGGTCAGGGAATGAGCGTTGCAACGACAAGTATTTTCCTGTCCGGTTATCAGATAATGACCAGTATCGGCGTTCATGACCATGAGCGCAAAAATGAACAGGAGATCAAGGTTGATATTGAACTTGATCTTGGTGAAATTGCGCCGCCAAAAGATGATCTTCTGGTAGAAACTTTGAATTATGAATGGCTGGCCGGTATTATCGAAACCGAATGCAAAGCCGGCCATGTGCAGTTGATCGAAACTTTGATCAACAAAATTGCCGATCAGTGTTTGATTGAACCAAGAGTGCAAGCAGTAAGAGTTCGCATAGAAAAACCGGCAGCTATTGCCAAGGCCGCCGCCGCCGGTGTCGAAGTTTACTGTCGGAAAAATTGTTGATTTTCCCTAAAAACACTCAAAAATAAAAACCATTACCAGTTTTGACGATTTCCCCAGCGGATAAACCTTAAAAAACCTCGTAAGGAAACAGTATTTCCTTTACTCATTACTAAAGTAATGCTCTCGGAAAACCCAAGTTTCATTGACTTTAGCGTATATTAACAATGTCAAACAGCCGCAAACTGGCCAGTTAGAGCCACTTGCAACACCATAATAACAGTTGTCGGAAAAGCGGGCATGGTTGGAACTTATCCCCGTCTATTGATTGCTAATGAGGGTCAATGAGGGTGCAATCTTTGCCAAGTGACAATCTCTCAATGTAACTTCTTTGCCAATGAGTGCTATTTAAGGGTTAGGTGTGAAGGGTGCGTGACCCTTGTTATGGTTTTCGTCACTTCGGTGAAAACCGCAATCCATCCACCAATGAAAACACACCAAGGTCAGTCGAGAGTTCACAGGCTGATCCAAAATACTCTCCACTTTACTGAAGCAAGCCCAAGTACAATGTGCCAATAGACCGCAAGGAGCGCACGTCAACCAAGAAGATATACCCATGGACTTCACGCTAGCTGGTTAAGTGATCAACGTTCGCTTTTGTCGTCAAAGTAGACATTTGGTAAAGCTCTTAATCCAAAACTGGGCCTAAGATTGAACTTTCATATCGTCTCATGCCAATTTCAAAAGGTTTTGTTATAATCGGCCCGCCGTCCAAAGGAATAAAATCTACATTTATATGAACACATATATTCTTAATAGTTTGTTCGATAAGTACTGGTTCAGATGCATCTGCTGATACGCGACCATGCTGATATTTGCCATGGTTTTTTACCTCAACATTCCCAAGTTCTAATTCAATGTTACTGGAACAGTCACCTGAAAATAAAACCAAGTTTGTAATGTCAGCTCTATACTCTGAATCCAAATAATCAGGATACCGGGAAATATCCACGAAAACTCTAAACTTATGGTTTTCCCAAGATGCCCCACTTGAACGAGAAAATGCAGTGGCGTCCGCTGTTATATTCCAGCTTTCAAATTTTACTGGATTGATTTGAGTAAATTCACGGGTTTTATAAATCATACACCCGCTAAGACTAAATAAAATCAAACTGGTGCAAATTCTTGCCGACCATTTCCTCGGAAATAAACTCATACCTATATCAGACATATATTCAACTATTTCAATGTTTTTCTAATCTGTTTACAAATGCTATTTTAATGTCTGGTGGTGGGGTTAAATATGCTTCGCTATTTGAGGGTTTTCTCTTTGTCCTATCGCTTCGCTATTTGAGGACTCTTGTTTTCCTCCTCTCGCTTGCGGGGGAGGTGGGCGCGAAGCGTCCGGAGGGGGGACTAAGTGGTGAATTGATAACAACTAAAACCAACCGGAAAATGGCTCATATTGACCGTTTTTCCGGTTGGTGATTATATTTTACCATCTTTCCTTAAATCTGGTGCTGTGAAGTTATATCGCTGACATAGATGCAGCCAGAGTCTTCTTGTCCGGTTTTGGCGTTTTCCTTGATCAGGGAAATAGCTTCTTCCAGACGCTCTTTTTTACAGACCAATTCCAGTTTTACCTCGGTCATCACTCTTGCGCCAAGCTCTATGGAATATTCCTGATCTGCTTGGTCAAGCGATTGCAACACCTGTTTGACATCAACCATGGCAAAATGACCAAGATCAGCCAAACGAAGCGCCCGAACGACATCAGCCGCCCGGTTTCTGTGAATATAGGCTTTTATCTCTTTCATGATATTTCTTCCTGTTTTAGGGCCATTTTTTTCTCTCGCTTGGTTTCAAAGAACTCGTACATTAATGGTAGCAAGATCAACGTTAGCAATGTCGAAGTAATTAGGCCGCCGACAACTACCGTCGCTAATGGCCGTTGAGTTTCAGCGCCGACACCGCTTGATATTAACATCGGGATCAATCCCAATATTGCAACACTGGCTGTCATCATTACCGGACGCAGGCGCATTTCTGCTCCTTTGCGAACCGCGTCATAGACACTCATACCTTTGTCGCGAAGTTCGTTGATAAAGCTAAGCAAGACAATCCCGTTTAACATTGCCACCCCAAATACGGCAATAAATCCAATCGCCGATGGTACTGATAAATATTGCCCAGAGATAAAAAGAGCGATCAGACCACCAATAGTGGCAAATGGTACATTGGCGATAATCATGCCTGCATAGCGCAAGGAATTAAACGCCGTATACAGCAGGACAAAGATAAAGAAGATGGTTACCGGGACAATTACGCCTAGTTTTGCCATTGCTCGTTGCTGGTTCTCGAACGCTCCGCCCCACTCGACCCAATATCCTACCGGCAGATCGATTGCTTGTGCAATCGCCGCATTGGCATCTTGGACAAAGCCGTCAATATCTCGACCTTTAACATCCATTTGTATTACCGCATAACGCTGTAACTGTTCGCGTCTGACGAAAGAATATCCTTCGGCTATAGTTATATTGGCTACTTGGGAAAGGGGTATTATTGCCCCCGAACTGGTCTGCATGGGGATATTGCCAATAGCCTCAACCGATGTTTTTGCGCTGTCTTGAAAACGAGTGGTGATTTCAAAGCGTTTAACGCCATCGATCAATGTACTTACCGGTTCGCTACCGATGCCGGTGCGAACAATGGTCAATACATCATCAGCATTCATTCCATATCTAGCCAAGGCCTCACGGTCGACTTCAATACGGATTTGCGGTTTGCCAATATTGGCCTCTAGGGACAGATCGGCAACGCCTTCAATTCCTTCAAGCACGTCCTTGATTTCGGCACTTAGACGATCTAGCTCTTGTAAGTTTTCACCATAAAGCTTAACCGCCAAAGTTGCTCGTACACCAGAGATCAATTCCTCAACCCGCATCTGAATAGGCTGGGTAAAGGCAATCACCGAAGTTGGTGCAACCTCTTCAAGCACTTCACGCATGTCGATTGCCAATTGGGTAATGTTTCGATCACCCGGCCATTCTTTGGGCGGTTTAAGCGCGGTATAAATTTCCATATAATTAACATCAGCCGTTTCGCCTTTTTCGGCGCGGCCAATCATTGATATGGTAGTTTCCACCTCTGGAAATTTGCCTAATGCCAGTTCGATTTTTTTGGCAATTTTGATTGATTGATTTAAGGATGTGGAAGGGATAGATGATACCCGCCACATGATTGATCCTTCTTGTAATTGCGGCATAAACTCTTTTCCCAATAATGGAAACAGACTAAGTGAGCCAATTAGAAGTATTACAGCACTGATCATAACCAGTGCTTTGCGTTTAAGGGCAAATGCTAATAATGGTAGATACCCAAGTTTAAGCACTCGTACCAATATCGTGTCTTTTTCTTCCATTGGTTTAAGGATCAAAGCTGCAAGAACCGGGATCAAAGTTAAAGTCAACAATAATGATCCGGCCATGGCAAAGCTGATATTAAAAGCCATTGGTTTGAACAGTTTGCCTTCCAAGCCCTCTAAGGTGAATAAAGGCATGAAGACGATAATGATAATGGCAATGGCAAAGGTCATCGGATTGGCAACTTCTTTGGCCGCGGTTAAAACAGCTGCGGTTCGATTGACCGGGCCTTTGCCTTCTGATTTTCGCTCCGACATAATGCGAAACGAATTTTCGACCATGACAACCGCGCCATCGACCATCATGCCGATACCAATGGCCAATCCGGCCAAAGACATTAGATTAGCCGAGAGGCCGACTTGATTCATCATGATAAAGGCGATTAACATCGCCAGTGGTAAAGCGGTTATTACCACTATGGCTGAGCGTATCTCACCTAAAAACAAGAACAATACTATCGCAACCAGTATTGAGCCTTCAATCAGGGCTTTTTCAGCAGTATGCACAGCTTTTTCAACCAGATCGGTGCGTTCATAGATCGTTTTTACCACCACGCCGGGCGGTAAAGCTTTTTCGACGATTTCAAGTTTTGCTTTGACGTTCTCAACCACCTCCTTGGCGTTTTCACCCATCCTCGACAATGCCATGCCAAGCACAACTTCTTTGCCGTCACGGGTAACTGCACCAAAGCGTAAAGCACCTTCTTGGCTGATAGTTGCCACGTCGCGGATATAAACCGCAACACCATCAATGGATTTTAGTTTGATCTCGCCAATGTCGGCCTCATTCTTAACCAGCCCAAGACCGCGAACTAAAAACTGTTCGGATCCTTGGTCGATATACTGGCCGCCAACTTGCCGGTTGTTAGCTTGAATCGCTTCCATTACCTCGGTAAAACCAAGTTGATATTTGATCAGCTTAAGCGGATCTATTTTGACCTGATATTGGCGCTCTTGACCGCCCCATGACATAACATCGTCAACACCGGGAGCCGTTCTAAGGATAAGCCTTACTGTCCAGTCTTGCATTGTACGCAAGTCCATATCGGTAATATCGGCGTTTAGTTTTTCATCGGCTCGTTCTAAAGTGTACCAAAACACCTGACCTAGACCCGAAGTGTTGGGGCCAAGTTCGGGGGTTCCGTAACCATCTGGAATGCGATCACCAACCTCTTGCAACCGTTCTCCAACCAAACGACGCGCAAAGTATATATCCATATCGTCTTTGAAATATACAGCCACATAAGACAGGCCGAACAGGCTGACTGATCTTATTTCTTTAACATCGGGAAGTCCGGCCATCGCCGATTCAATAGGAAAGGTAAGTAGTTCTTCAACGTCCTCGGCGGCAAGGCCGGGGCTTTCGGTGTAGATATTGACCTGAGCAGGAGTGACATCTGGAAAGGCGTCAATTGGTATTGTGTTAACGGCGCGAACACCCAAAAAGGCGATCACGGCAAATGCGATTAATATAAGCGCTTTGTACTGTAGCGAAAATTCTACGAGTTTATTTAACATGATTTATTCCTTGAACTTTGGCGTTAATGGCCGTGTCCAGATCCCATTTTTGATTTCAGGATAAGTGATTTTAGCAAGAAAATTTCTGTAGCTGCGACCACATCGCCACTTTTAAGACCACTTTTGATCTCGACCCAATCACCAAATGTTGCGCCTACCAGCACTTTTTTCGGTTCCATTTCATCACCATCGACAACAAAAACGTGGATATCACCGTTCATCAATGTGACTGCTTGTTTTGGTACAGCCATTACTGGCGACGTTTTTCCGGCTTCGATGTAGACAGTAACAAACTGTCCTGAATGTAGGGTGTCAGCTGTATTATCCACTGTAATTCTGGCTGAGATAGTTCGTGTTGTTTCATCGACTTGGTGGCGTACCTGTAAAACAGATCCAGAATAAACTGAATTGTCATTGGTGACGACCCGAACTTTGGCTCCGGCTTCTATATGATTATTACCATATCCCGGGAGCATGGCTTCCACCCAGACATTACTCTCGTCAGATATCGCGAATAAAACGCGCCCTGGCTCGATAAACTCGCCAATAACAAACTCGTCACTCATAACAGTACCTGCTTGGCGGGCGAATAAGGTAAATTCACCTGTTGCTTTTGAAGCATCACCTTTGGAGGCAAGTCGTGCAGCTTCGTTATTGCCAAGGCCAAAGGCAAGTGCTTTGGCAGTGGCTTGCTGTGCAGAGACCTGAGCTTCGGTGTATCTGCGATCGGAGACTACTGCCCGGCCAAGTCGCTCAACCCGTTTCCACTCTTTTGCTGTGACAATCAAATTGCCTTGCGCTTCGGCCATTTGCACGCTGGATAGAGTAACCAGTGGATCACCGGCGGCAACATGATCACCCAATTTTACATGTCGGGTTATTATTTGCGCTGCAATGCGTGGAGTAACCTGAGATGTTTTATAAAGATCAAGACCGATCTCGCCGGGAGCACGAATTTCCTCGCCCAATGAACGGCGAGCGACGGTGTAAATTTCCACACCATTTTTCTTGCGCTCGGCGGCGGTCATTTCGACGTGATTTCCCTCGCCTTCATCGTCATTTTCGCCAGCAAAAGCTGGTGCCGCAAACAACAAGGGTGCGCTTAATAAAGTAATAGCAATAAAGCGAGTAATTTTTTTCAAATTCATATCAAAAGTCATCGGATGGCCTCCAGCCATAAAGTTGAGTTATTAGATGCGTCGAGCCATTCAAACCAGTTGCGCCATAATGCGCCTGTTAATTCGATAGACGCTGCTTCGGCATCAAATGTTTGGTTGAGTTGCACCAGATAGGAAACCGCATCGGTTTCACCGGCTTGCCACAAGGTTTTTAATAATTCCCGTTGCAAATCTAATTGCGTAGCGCCGGTATCTTGCCACTGGCTCCAAGCCTGTTGTGAGGCAATTACCCGTTTTGTGGTTGCATTAAGCCTAGCCATAACTTGCCGCCGTGTGTTTTGTGCACTGGCAGCAGCAGCAACTGCTTCTGCTCTGGCTGCGGTTACATTCTGACTGTAATTGTTGCGAATTTGTAGAGGGATTGCTATTTGTACCCCAAAAAGAGTTGCTTGCCCGCCTAAATCTTCGCTTTCTTGACCAATGCGTAAACCGATGGTTGGATCGGCTTTACGCATTTTATCTGCTAGTAATATTCGGCTTCTAAAACCATCTGATTGAGCAAGCGCAAACCGCAATTCCGGCAAAGTATTAACCTGTGTATCCGTTGCATATAAAAGTTGGGTTTGCGGAGTGCCTACCAATATCGGCCATACATCTCTTTGGCTGCCGACTAAAGCTGCCAGTTTCTGGCGGCTTCGGGACAGAGCGTCTTGTGCTTGCGCTTTGGCCGCAACTGCCTGGGATAGAGTAAGGCGGGCAGTCAATAGTTCTGATTGTGACAGGTCGCCGGCATCGTGGCGTTTTGTTGCCAAATCAAGGAACTCTTCTGCCAGACGAAAGCGGCCTCTTTCCAGTTGTATCTGGTCAAATGCACTTTGGTGGTCTGCCAGCGCTGAAAGTAAATCGGTGGTAATAGTTTTTTTGACAATTTCCAAAGCAGCCTTTGCAGCTTGAACATCGGACTTACCGGTCGCAGCATTTGCTTTGCGTTTGCCGGACCAATCTATGGTTTGCGAGATGCCAACAGCTTTAGTGGTTGCGGCGGAAGACTCGAATTCTACTTCTAGCTCAGGATTGTAAATTGCTCTTGCGGAGCCTTCACCACGGGCAATAGTTGCATCTAACTCAGCCTTGGCAGAGTTTAAGGCTGGGTGGGATATTAAAACTGATTGCACAAATTCTGCAACCACAGGTCTTGAGCTTTGCAATAATGCAGGTTCAGTTTCTTTGGCAAGAACAGTTGGCGCAGTGGTACTGATCAAGCCTGTAAGGAAGGTACTTAACAGTACCAAGTATAAGTTTTTCATCTTAATGCTTTTCGTTTGTCCTGCTTGAAAGGTTTTTCAAGCAATAAATCAACTTTAGCAACCAAAGCTCAAATGCCGCGAAACGGCATTGTTCGGTTGCTGGTGGTACATTCAAAGCGCAGGCACAAATGTGCTTATGGCTTTGTATGAATCTAGACTATAGGAGGGTGCAATATGTCTGCTGGCGCCTGATCAGGCGGTAGGGATACTACAGATAGCAAGTTTACTTTTGTTGATGGTTTTGCTGTTGTCAAAATGGGTTCGCTCACCAAGTATTGGTGTACAACTACGCATATATCACAAGCCGCAGTTAAAGTCGCGGGCGGTTGATCATCGTTGATTGGCAGATCAATTATCTGAATTGTGGCAATATCATTTAAGGGTGAAACAGTTTTTTCGTCAGTACCAAATCCATGTAAAGATATGGCCAGCAGGCTAATAACCAATAATTTGGTGACAAAGGATTTCATAAAACCAACAACTAATTTTGCTTGTTTGTCTTGTAGCGATCACATCTTGCTCTGTAAAGCGGTAAGGTTCTCACGAAAAGTTTACATAAAGAAATATCGTAGAGTACTGGCGAAAATATTTGTCGTTACTATTTGAGGGAGGTATAGGTTTAATTCGTATAAAATATAACAACTGAAATCATATCGGTTCATTATTACCAAATAATATTTATTTTTAAATCAAGGCTGAGGTAAGTAAACGCAATGGGACATGATCATAGTAATCACAACGATAAAGCAGAAACCGGCAAAGAAGCCGAAGGCCATGAATGTTGTCACCACGACCATGGTGCAGCACCCAAGCATACAGGGCCTGTGGACGAAAATGCGATTTACACCTGCCCTATGCACCCGGAAATAGAACAAGTAGGCCCCGGAACATGCCCTAAATGCGGAATGGCTCTGGAGCCAAAAGGCTTACCCGATCCTGATGCCGGGCCTGATCCGGAATTGGTTGATTTTACCCGTCGTTTTTGGGTTGGTTTAGTGCTGACTATACCGGTTCTGGTTATTGCCATGGGGCCATTTGTTGGTTTACCGGTCAAAGACTGGATACCATCGATAGGCTCGTTTCCATCTGCTACAGTTGGTAAATGGATTGAAATGATATTAGGCACACCAGTTGTACTTTGGGCTGGCTGGCCGTTCTTTGTTCGTGGCTGGCAGTCTGTCGTCAATAAAAGCCTGAACATGTTTACCCTGATTGCCATCGGTACCGGCGCGGCACTTATTTACAGTATTGTTGCAACTGTAGTGCCGGGGATATTCCCTGAAGCTTTTCAAAAAAACGGCGTAGTAGAAGTTTATTTTGAAGCGGCTGCTGTTATTGTGGTTCTAGTTTTATTGGGTCAAGTGCTGGAATTACGTGCCAGAGCAAGAACCGGTGGTGCTATTCGGGCATTGATGGATTTATCGCCAAAAACTGCACGGATTGTTCGTGAAGATGGCACCGAAGAAGACCTTCCGCTTGAGCATGTCATGGCCGGTGATCTGCTTCGGGTTCGTCCCGGTGATAAAGTTCCGGTTGATGGTGAGTTGACCGAAGGCACATCACACGTTGATGAAAGTCTGATTACTGGCGAGCCGGTACCGGTTGAAAAGAAAATTGGCGATAAAATTACTGGTGGCACGATCAATGGCAATGGTAGTTTTGTGTTTAAGGCGACCCGTGTTGGTGCTGATACGCTAATATCGCAAATCGTTCACATGGTTGCCGAGGCTCAACGCTCTCGTGCTCCGATACAAAAACTTGCGGACAGTGTGTCGTCGATCTTTGTTCCAGGTGTAATTGTCATAGCGATTGTCGCATTTATTTCCTGGTCAATCTGGGGGCCAACCCCGCCGATGGCCTATGGGCTCATTGCCGCGGTTTCTGTGCTGATTATTGCTTGTCCTTGTGCATTGGGGCTTGCTACGCCAATCTCGATCATGGTGGCAACCGGACGTGGAGCGCAGGCTGGTGTTTTGATTAAGAATGCAGAGGCATTGGAGCGATTTGCCAAAGTTGATATTCTGGTGGTGGATAAAACCGGAACGCTTACTGAGGGTAAGCCGAAATTGACCCAGATGGTGATTAAAACCGAAAACTTGACCGAGGATAAATTCCTAGCGTTAGCTGCTTCATTAGAGCAAGGCAGTGCGCATCCGTTGGCGGAGTCTATTGTTGATGCCGCCAAAGGCCGTGGTATTGCTTTGAATAAGGTAAAAGACTTTACCTCGCATGATGGCATGGGTGTAACGGGAAGTATTGGTAAGCAAAAACTTGCTTTGGGTAATTCCAAGATGATGGAAGCCGAAAAAGTCGATATTGCTGAAATTTTAGAACAAGCTGATGAATTGCGTTCTCAAGGTGCGACAGTAATGTTTGTTGCCATTGATAACAATTTTGCTGGTCTATTGGTGGTAACTGATCCGATCAAGGAAACAACTGCTGAAGCGATTGCCACTTTGCACAAAGAAGGCATGACCATCATCATGGCTACTGGTGATCACAAAAGCACTGCAAAAGCGGTTGCTGATCAGCTTGATATCGATGAGGTTTGGGCTGGAGTTATGCCAGAAGACAAAGCTGCTTTGGTAAAACGTCTGCAAGAAAAAGGTCATAAGGTGGCAATGGCTGGTGACGGGGTTAATGACAGCCCGGCGCTGGCGCAGGCCGATGTTGGTATTGCTATGGGAACCGGTGCCGATGTTGCGGTTGAAAGTGCCGGTATAACTTTGTTAGGTGGTGATTTACGTGGTATTATCCGGGCGCGTCGCTTGGCTGAAGCTAGCATGAGAAACATCAAGCAAGACTTGTTTTTTGCCTTTGCTTACAATTCCTTGGGCGTGCCGGTGGCTGCTGGTGTGCTGTATCCAGTATTTGGATTGTTACTTTCACCGATCATTGCAGCCGCAGCCATGAGCCTTAGTTCATTCTCGGTTATCATGAATGCGCTTCGATTGCGGCGGGCAAAACTATAATTGGCTAGCGGAGATTTTTCGCTGGTAAAATGTATCACTAGAGTACTTTAGTAGTTTGACACAGGATTCTTGTCTTTGACGAGTTTACGTTGGAGTTGTTCCAACCGTTAGGAAAGTTGCGCGTATTTTGCGCAAGTCGAAAAAGGAAAATTTCATGCAAGGTCATAGCGCTCACACACCGGCAAATGCAAACAGAAAAGCCTTAATAATAACTGGCTGGCTAACCGGGGTTTATTTCTTACTTGAACTGGGCATCGGTATTTACACTGGATCGATCTCTGTTTTATCGGACGCGTTTCATACGTTTTCTGCGGTTGGCGGGGTGGTGCTTGCATTTGTTGCCGCAAGAATTGCCATGCGACCAGCGGACAAGTCTCGCACCTTTGGCTCGTACCGGGCGGAAATAGTCGGTGCATTACTTAATGGCGGGTTTTTACTGGCAATGGCAATATTGGTATTTGTCATGGGAGCCATGCGCTTAAATGACCCTATTGATCTGCCAACTACTCCGATGTTGCTGGCGGCTCTTGGTGGTTTGATTACCGAAGTAATCTCGCTAAAATTATTATATAGCGGGCAAAAAGGTGACATAAACATGCGCGGTGCATTCTGGCACGTCATGCAAACCTTTATTGGTAGCTTGCTGATCATTGTTGCTGCCTTGGTGATCAAGTTTACCGGTTTTTATGCGATTGACCCAATATTGGGAATGGCGTTTGGTGTTGTGTTATTGCTGGTTTCATTTGGGATTATTCGTGAGGCTTTCGGGATTTTGATGGAGAATGCTCCAGAAGATCTTGATCTTGATGCTTTGGTTGGCAAGCTAAAAGCAATACCCGGGGTTATTGATCTGCACCATATTCATGCCTGGACACTGACTTCGGGCAAACTTTTATTTTCGGCACATTGTCACATAGACAAAAACAAACCTGCCGATAAGATTTTGCCAGTCGCACACGAAATTTTGCGAAAAGATTTTGGTATATATTTTAGTACAATACAGATGGAGACAGAGTGTCAGGACGAAACCGAGACTAATGATCTTGATTTTATTACCCCAGCAAAAGGAGAAAGTCATGAGTGATACTACAGCAAATAAATTGAGTATAAAGCGAGTTGGAATGGCGATGTCGCTATTCTTTGCTATAAGCTTTCTGGCGTGCATTATCTGGGGGTTGATAACTCCTTGGTCAATGCACATGCATGATGCATGGGTGTCATTATTGCCTGGTTTTGTCTGGTTAACACCCATTGGTTTTTTAATAGGACTGGTTGAAAGCTATTTGTATGGCTGGTGGATAGCCTTGATTTTTGTGCCTCTGTATAACCGCTTTGCTTGAAGTTAGAAGCAAAAGTCTGTGATCACAATTTGTTGAGAACAAATTAGTTGAATAGTAACTTGCTTCGACTTAAGTAGACCGCATAACGAAAGGCTTTTATGCAGTACCAGCTAGACATGCGTTTTTTGAAAGCGATATTTACCAGCTTTGTAATAATTGCTGTATCGTTTGCCTTTGCGTTTCCGGCGCAGGCGGCGACGTATGCTGAGGCTAATACTCATAGCATGGAAGCAACAGAGGCTTTTTGCACAAGTGACACTGAAGGCGATCATCAAGTAGAAACAGATTGTTGTGACAAGCAGCCATGCCCGCAAAATATGGATTGTGGTATTGACTGTGTGGCTCAACAGGTTGGCTCAACAGCATTACTGAAAGCCTATATTCTGGGACTACATCAGGATAAGTCAGGTGTAAGGTCACATATCGTTAAAGATGCCTTTGCTTATTTAATAGCTTTTGACGCTCCGCCTCCTCGAGGTTGAATCTTTATATATTATGCCAGTGGTTTAAGTGATTTGGCTTAACCTCAGGCAAAACAAGATTCAACATATACTCAAAATACTTAAATTGGACCATGTTTTGAGTATAAATTTCTTTAGCAATCCATCAACTTATCCAAAAAACGCCCTCAAGTAGCAAGCGCCAGCATTGCGATAGGGCAGCAAAAGGTGCCCACTTTTTGGGTCGATGGAGTAAGAGAAAAAGAGGCGAATATGCCGATACGTATTTTCATTACCCTTATTGTGTCATTTTCCGGTTTCAGTTATGCCGTTATTGCACAAACACCCTTAACCCTTGAAGAGGGTGTAACCATAGCATTACAATCCAATGACCCTAGTGTTGGCTTGTTGGAAAAACGCGCTTTGGCACTTGAAGACAGAGCTGTTTCTGACAGCCAGTTACCTGATCCGGTGTTTAGCACCCGTATAATGAGCGTTCCACTATCATCATTTGATATAAACCGTGAAGGCATGACCCAATTATCCTTGGGGGTTAGACAGGCTTTCCCCAAAGGCCAAACTCGTGCCTTAACCCGTGAAAAACGCCTTGCCGAAGCGTTAGTTCAACGCAAGAGCAAAGTTCTGCGAAATCGCGAGATTGCATTGCAAACCAGAACATTCTGGTTGGAACTTTACTATTGGAGACAGGCCAGAGCGATTACAGAGCAAACCCTAACCAAGGTAGAAGAGCTTGGGATTATATCCGAAGCTAATTATGCCAATGGTAAAGGCGGAGCGCAAAACGTGTTACGGATTGATCTGGAAAAGTCATTATTGCAGACCCGTCTTGTCGATCTTGATCGCAAGGCAGATATGGCCAGAGCCGATTTGTCTCGACTGATAGGGATAGCCAATGCTGCCAGAGAACTTGACTCTAAACTGCCAGCGCTGCCGCAATTACCATCAGCTGATAAGATGCAGGCTGAGTTAATACATCATCCTAGTGTGAAGATTTATGATGCGCAATTATTAGCTCATGACCGGCAAGTAGATATTGCCAATGAACAATATAAGCCGGGATTTGCGGTTGATGCTGCTTATGGCTTGCGTGACAGTCGTTCTGATTTTGGCTCTATCGGCGTATCTTACTCGATACCGTTGTTCAAAAAGAACCGGCAGGATCGGGTTTTAAGTGCCACCAAAAACTTACGTGGTTCAACCCGTTTGGCCAGAGATGTACAATTATTGGAGTTAAACCGTGCCCTTGGACGCAGTTTTGCTGATTGGACACGTTTGGGCGAGCGTATCGCTCTTTATGAAAATGACGTGGTCGATAGAGCCGCAGATACCGCCGAAGCTGCACTGTTCGCCTATGAAAACGAAACCGCAGATTTTGCCGAACTGGTACGGGCGGAACTTGCGGTTCTGGATGCTGAATTAACACTAATTCGTTTGCGCGTTGACCGTACTAAGGCTCATGCAAACTTGATGTTTCTTGAATGGACAAAACCATGACCAAATCAAATATAGTTATTATTTCCATTACTTTGGCTATTGGCCTCGCCGGAGGATTTATAGGATCAAAATTCATTGGATCTAATGATAAAGGCCAAAATGCCTCCTCAAGTGGCGAAAAGGAAATTCTTTATTGGAAGGCTCCTATGGACCCAAACTTTCGCAGCCCCAACCCCGGTAAGTCGCCGATGGGAATGGATCTGGTTCCGGTTTATGCTGGCGGCGAGGATGAGGACGATCGCAATCTGGTGAAGATAAGTCCAATAGTCGAGAATAATATCGGTGTTCGCACAGCCAAGGTTGAACGAGCTGATTTAATGCGAAATATTGAAACTGTCGGGTTTGTGCAAATTGATGATGATAAAACCGCAAGCATTGATGTTCGTACTGAAGGCTGGGTCGAGAAATTATATGTGAAATCAGTGGGTGAACCAGTTTCAAAAGGCCGGCCTTTGTTTGATTTGTACTCAAAGCCATTGGTAACAGCCCAAGAAGAATATTTACAATCGGTGCGAATTGGACGTGACAGTCTTATCCGGGCGGCTAAAGGGCGCTTGCTTACTTTGGGGCTGTCTGAGGCACAAATTAGAGCGGTGGCAAAATCGGGCAAGGTTAAACGCCTAAGCCGGTTTTATGCTCCGCAAAATGGTGTAGTGACCATGATGGGCATCGGCGAGGGTGCTTTTGTCAGGCCCGGGCAGCAAGTAATGATGCTGGCTGATTTATCTTCTATCTGGGTATTGGCCGAGGTTTTTGAAACTCAGGCCGGTTGGGTTAAACCTGGCCAAAGTGTGCAGATGCAAGTTGACTCGCAACCTGGTCGCTCATGGACAGGGATTGTTGACTATATATATCCGGTGATCAATTCCATCTCCAGAACAGTTCAAGTTAGATTACGATTTGAAAATTCAGACGGTGCATTAAAACCACAAGGCTATGCCAAACTAACCATCGAGACCGAACCGAAGCGAAATGTTTTGGTGATTGATCGTGAAGCATTGATCAGAACTGGCAACTCTACCAGAGTCATTTTGGCCTTGGGTGATGGGCAGTTTCAACCGGCCGAGGTTAGCGCTGGTATGGAAAGCATGGGTAAGGTCGAAATAACAGATGGCTTGAAAAGTGGGGAGACGATTGTGGTCTCTTCCCAGTTCTTACTAGATTCCGAGGCCTCGTTTCGTGGTACTGAACTGCGTATGACCAACCAGAAACCAATGGCGCCAAAGGAAGCAGACGCCAAAGGTGTTGTCTTATCTTTGATGGCTGACCATGGAATGATTACCATCCAGCACGAGGCTATTGAAGCATTCGGTTGGCCCAATATGGAGATGGATTTTATTACCGAACCAGCTTTTCTTGATAACATTAAGGAAGGTGATGCGGTGCATTTCAAAGTTCTGGAAATTGCGAATGATAATGATGATTTTGTCGTGACTTCAATCATGAAAATAGATGCAAATATGGGAGCTGACAAATGATCGCAGGTGTTATTCGTTGGTCAATTGATAACCGCTTTTTGGTTATTGTATTTGCCTTTTTATTAGGTGGTTGGGGTCTTTATACCCTTCGCGAAATTCCACTTGATGCCATTCCTGATCTTTCTGATGTACAGGTGATCATTAAAACTTCTTACCCCGGGCAAACTCCGCAAGTGGTTGAGGATCAGGTTACTTATCCGCTTACTACCGCAATGCTAGCGGTGCCGGGCGCAGTAACTGTTCGTGGTTATTCATTTTTTAACGACAGTTTTGTCTATATTATTTTTAAAGACGGTACTGATCTGTATTGGGCTAGGTCACGGGTGCTGGAGTATTTATCACAAGTAGCACCAACATTGCCGGCAACTGCGCGTTCTGCCTTGGGGCCTGATGCCACTGGTGTTGGTTGGGTGTACCAATATGCTTTGATTGATAAAACCGGCAATAATGATTTATCGCAATTACGGTCAATTCAGGACTGGTTCTTAAAGTATGAATTGCAAACGGTTCCCGGTGTTTCCGAGGTTGCAACCATTGGCGGCATGGTCAAGCAATACCAAGTAATTGCCGATCCAGATAAATTACGGGCTTATGATATTCCATTGTCAAAAGTTCGTACGGCAATTCAACGCGGCAATCAGGAAACCGGTGGTCGGGTGATTGAAATGGCCGAAGCTGAGTACATGGTTCGGGCATCAGGATATATAAAATCCGAGGAAGACCTAAAACTGATACCGTTAAAAGTCACGAAAGACGGTACGCCAATATTGCTGCGTGATGTGGCAGAGATCCGTCTTGGGCCAGAATTGCGCCGAGGAATTGGCGAGTTAAATGGTGAGGGCGAAGCCGTCGGTGGTGTGATCATCATGCGCTATGGTGAAAACGCCATGCAGACCATTGAGTTGGTTAAGGAGAAACTGGAAATTCTCAAAAAGAGCCTGCCTGAAGGCGTAGAGATTGTAACCACTTACGATCGTTCTGGATTGATCAAACGAGCGGTGCATACCTTGCAAGAAAAACTACTGGAAGAGTTTTTAGTGGTGATAGTGGTCTGTGTGATATTCTTATTTCATATTCGCTCATCATTGGTGATAGTTCTTAGTCTGCCCTTGGGTGTTCTGGCCGCTTTTATTGTTATGAACATGCAAGGCATAAACGCCAATATCATGTCATTAGGTGGCATTGCCATTGCGGTGGGCGCCATGGTCGATGCGGCGATTGTTATGATCGAGAATATGCATAAACACGTCGAAAAGGAGGCTTTAACCAAGGAAAATCGTTGGCGAATTGTTCTGGAGTCTGCAACCGAAGTTGGCCCGACATTGTTTTTTGCTTTGCTTATTATTACTTTTAGTTTTGTGCCTATTTTTGCACTGGAAGCTCAAGAGGGACGTTTGTTCCATCCGCTGGCGTTTACCAAAACCTATGCTATGGCTGCGGCTGCGTTTTTATCAATTACATTAGTACCAGTATTGATGGGTTATTTCATTCGCGGTAAGATTGTTCCCGAGCATAAAAATCCGGTGAATTGGTTATTGATCGCTGTTTATCGCCCATTCATCAATATTGTCTTGCGTTATCCGGTGATGATGTTGTTGGTCGGTGCCTTGGTGCTCTCCAGCTCTTTGATACCGTTGTCACGCCTTGGTGGCGAGTTCATGCCTGATCTTGATGAGGGTGACTTGCTTTATATGCCAAGTGCTTTTCCAGCGGTTTCTGCTGGCAAAATGGCGCAAATATTACAACAAACCAACAAATTGATCATGACAGTTCCAGAGGTTGAAACTGCCTATGCCAAAGCTGGCCGGGCTGATACTGCAACTGATCCTGCACCTTTAACCATGGTTGAAACTACCATTCGTCTCAAGCCAAAAGACCAATGGCGAGAGGGTATGACCACGGAAAAGCTAAAGGCCGAACTAGACAAATTGGTACAGGTTCCAAGCCTGACCAATGTCTGGATTATGCCGATCAAGAACCGTATTGATATGCTGGCTACCGGGATTAAAACTCCGGTCGGGATCAAGGTCGCTGGCCCTGATTTGGCAGTAATTGGTCAAATTGGTATGCAGATAGAGCAAATAGTCAAACCTATTCCTGGTACGTCTTCGGTTTATGCCGAACGGGTAACTGGCGGTCGGTTTATAGATATTGATATTCGTCGTGCAGAAGCTGCGCGGTTCGGACTAAATGTTGCCGATGTGCAAGATGTGATCCGAACAGCTATTGGTGGAATGACCATTACCCAAAGTGTTGAAGGTCTGGAACGCTATCCAGTTAATTTGCGCTATCCGCGAGATTATCGTGATAGTTTGGAGAAATTGAAAACTCTGCCGGTGGTAACTCCGATGGGGGCGCAAGTCCCACTCGAGCGTTTGGCTGACATCTCTATTTCTGGTGGCCCCGGGGTGATCCGAAGTGAAAACGCCAGATTAAACGGTTGGATCTATGTGGATATTTCCGGGCGGGATATTAGCTCTTATGTCGCCGAGGCCAAACAAGTGGTTGCTGATGGCATTGATCTTCCGCCAGGTTATTCTTTAAGCTGGTCTGGACAATATGAGTATATGGAGAGAGCCAAAGAGCGTTTATCTGTTGTGGTTCCGGTAACTTTAATAATTATTTTGTTACTTCTGTTTCTGAATTTTAAGCGGGTAACACCGGTGCTGATTATCATGGGGACTTTACCGTTGGCTTTGGTTGGCGGCCTTTGGTTGCTGGACATACTTGATTATAATATGTCCGTTGCGGTTGGAGTTGGGTTTATCGCTCTGGCCGGTGTGTCAGTGGAAATTGGCATGTTGATGATGGTCTATCTAGAACAAGCTATGAAAGCCAAACAAGAGGCGGTGAGCCAGCAAAACAGAGAGTTTTCTGTTACCGACTTGCGTGAAGCCATCATAGAAGGGGCTTTGATGCGGGTGCGTCCGATTATGATGACTGTCGCGGTGATCATTGCTGGACTGATGCCGATCATGCTTGGAACTGGAACTGGTTCAGAGGTGATGAGTCGTATCGCTGCACCTATGGTTGGTGGCATGGTAAGCGCCACCGTCTTGACCTTGCTGGTAATACCGGCAGTGTTTTTGATCTGGAAGCGTATCGGGCTGAAGAAAAAGGCTTAAATGATGCTGTTCACTTTGTTGTGATTTGGCTGTTTAGCATATTGTAGCTGTAGTTACTTTAGGTGTTATATTGCCGCTATGAAAAATGAAACTTTCATAGCGGCAATAATATTTGGTTTGCCTAGTATGGCGATTGCTGCGCCAGTGACTTTTAATACTGCACTACCAGTCAGTAAAGGCGAGGTTATCGTTCGTGGGCAGTTTATTTATTCGACCGCAAGTAGCTCTGACGCAGAGCTTGACCGTCAGCAAATCGTTATAGCCAGCGGCTATGGTATTAATTCAAAACTTGCTTTATTTGCGGTAATTCCGGTAGGGCAACAGCAATTGCAACGTTTTGCTCAAAGCCGACAATCAAGTGGTGTTGGTGATTCCAGAGTGTTTGCAAGATATACATTATTACAACGTGACCAACTTGGCAGCACCTTTAGAATTGCTCCGTTTGTTGGTGTAAAGTTACCCACTGGTAAAAATAGTATTGTTGATGTTACTGGTGTCTTGCCGGCAGCATTACAAACTGGAACCGGCAGTCTAGATGGGTTTGGCGGCGTTGTTGCTACCTTTGCTAATACAAAATGGCAAAGTGACAGCCAGATCAGTTATCAGTTCAATGGTAGCAATTCAGGTTTGCAAATTGGTGACGCTTTGCGCATTGAGACCTCGTTGCAAATGCGGCTGCATGATCGGGTATTAGGCAATCAAAACCCTGCATATTTGTATGCGGTTTTGGAAAGCGGATATACGACGATTGCCAAAACCCGTATTAATGGAGTTGCAATTACTGCTAGCGGTGGCCGCTCGGCATACATCGCACCGGCAATACAACTGGCCACAAAGCGTTGGATTGCTGAAGTTTCATTAAAGGTTCCGTTGTGGCAGGATTTACCAGTAACTGACATCACACCAGATTTCCAAACCCGCATTGGGTTGCGGGTTAATTATTAACTGCGTAGCAACTTTAGGAGTAATAAAATGAATAGACCTTTCTGGGTATTAACATTAGCAATTATCGCTTTTCCTGTAGCAATTATCGCTGCGGATACAACTACTGCAATACGAGTTGATGGTATGACGTGCCCATTTTGCGTAGCTACTTCTGAAAAATCTCTACAAAAGATAACCGGCGTTAAATCGGTTGTTACCAACCTTGATGAGGGGCTGATAGAGGTTTGTGCTTCTGATCAGTCGAAATTGGATGATGAAACCTTGAAGAAATTGTTTCTGGATAAAGGTTTTACCTTCGTTAGTAGTAAAGTTACTGTTGGTTGTAAAAAATAATGCACTCATCTCCACTTGATCAACAGGCACGGCAAGGAAAATGGGGTTGGCTTGTATTGCTCACATCTTCAACCACATTGATTTGCTGCGCTTTGCCTATAGTTTTGGTTAGCATAGGTGCCGGTGCCTTATCAGCAGCTTTGTTCGCAAACCTGCCGTTTCTAGTCGTGATGGCGAAGTATAAATTGTGGATGTTTCTGGCTAGCGGCTCGATACTGATGTTTTCAGCGTGGTTGCTTTATCGGCCGGGGCGCAGTTGTCCATCTGATGTGATATTGGCGGCAGAATGTCAGAATGTAGTAAGTTGGAACCGCAAAGTAGTATTGGCTTCATCTCTTATTTGGCTAATTGGATTTAGTGCCAGTTATCTTGCTCTGCCACTTTATAATTGGCTGGGTTAATCTGGTCTTGGCTCTAGTAATTTCCGCGCCCGATAAATTCTGGTCTCTATTGCTTTGGGAGTAGTTCCTAATATTTCTGCTGCTTGTTTATGGCTTATGTCTTCGATGGCGCAAAGTATCAGTGGTTCACGCAATTTTGTTGGAAGTGCAGCTACTTGGGTAGCCAGTGATTGCAGTGCGGTTTTTTCCAACAAATTGCTTTCTGGAGTGGCCGAGTCTGCAAATTGCGCAACTTGCTGTTCGAGAAAAGGGTTCATTCTATTCATGAAAGACACGGTTTTGCGTTTGCGCCCAAGGTCTCGGCATTTATTTAGGGCTATACGGTAAAGCCAGGTTGATACTGCGAATTGTGGATTGTACCGAAATAAATTACGGTGTGCGGCAACAAACGTTTCTTGAACTATATCTTCTGCATCATCAGAATCACCTATGTGACGTAAGGCAAACTTGAATAATGGTAATTTAAAACGCCGCATTAATATTGTAAAAGCAAAGTCTTCATGGTTCAGCGTAAGCTGAACCAAGGCTTGATCACTTTCTTTGGAAAAGTCAGTTTTATTTGGTTGCGGCATGGAGAGAGCGAATTACGATCTTATCAAATTTTGCAGCTTGGCTCTCGTTCAATACAGCCCTCATTTTGAAAATATGCTGCAAAGTTTCTTTTTGCAATTCCCCCAAAATTATCAGGTATTGTTCACCGGCTTTGGTTACATTATCTGACAGTTCATGATCCTTGGCTATGGCCTCTGATAGTGAGCCGTTTGCGGTTTTTAACTGACCTTCTAGCGCTGCTTTGCGTTTGGCAAATTCTTTTTCTAACAGGTGAATTTGTTGTTCCTGTTCAGATGATAATTGCAATGAATTGTGAATTTCAGAGTGTAGATCAGAAGAAACAGTCGGGTGTGGCAAAAACAATGTTTTACCAATCCAGACCCCACCTAAACCAACCAATAGGCTGAGAATAATTAAAAGGAACGTGTTGCGCATAAAGAAGGTATCCAGTTAGTCGTCAAGCAGTGTCATTATACTATAAGCCGGGGCGTTGGAAAATACCACTAAAGCTGGATCATTGGTCGTTGCATTAGCTCCGACAAGGCCGCCGGCAAACAGCACCGATGACAAAATTGCGGTACGCCAAAATAACGACAAATTGCCAATAGTATTGGCCGTACGATTTTCAATTTTCTGCCAAACATTTGCTTCAAGTGTGTTCAGTTTAGGTGGGTTAACATGCTGGTTTAGCTGTCTTAGCATTTGATCAATATTATTTTTTATTTTTGTCATCGTTCGTCTCTTGTTGAGCTGGTGCAAAGCACCAGCTCTTTTTGATTCAAGAAGTTTGTAAATGGGCGATTTTCCATTGCCCGCCAACTAGTCTTAAAACGGCGGTGCCTTGACCTTTTTTGGTTTTGGCTTCGCCTTTATAGGTGTAGGCGATGTCGATGGAGAATGTTGCAAAAGCCATATCACCGGAAACAGTGCTTTTAATGTTGCCGTATTCGTATTTGCTGAAAACCAGATCGGCATTAGCAAATTCAGGAGCCAGATGGTGATCACGATAATCAGCCCAGCCGATATTTTTTCCTGAACCTTCAAAAATTGTAAAGTCAGTACCTTCGGCCATTACCAGATTTTCCATAACGGCAACTTCTTCGGTGTTGATTGCCGCTGAATAAGCTTTCATTACCGAGACAACATCTGTTTGCTGTTTACTCATTGCCGGCATTTCTTTGTGGCTGGAATGTCCGTCATCATGACCGGGGCCAGCCAGAGCTGCGGCGGAATAAGTAATCCCAAAGATCAATGTAAGTATTAAAATTAATAAGTTTCTCATGTGATTGCTCCTGCAATTATAAATTTATGTTCGTTTTAGTTTTGTAGTTACCTTGGCTTTTTCGGTTAATTACCAAGGTAATAGGTGTTTAATACCGCCATGGGCTAATGCTCCGCCAAGGAAGCCGTTTATCGCAACCAGCGCTGCCATAAGGAATAAAGATAAGTTAAACAGCAAATTGGTTTGCGAGCTTGATCCTGATCTTGCTTTTTCCATTAGCCAAACGGTCAATGCCGCCACTGCTAACATGGATGTTCCTATCCAGCGGTGCGAAAACATTACCGGTGCTTCGGCCGGTTGTGGGGGGCCAGAATGCGCCCAACCAAGAAGTCCTGCGCCAATAACTGATATTAAACCCATCCAAACCATAAATCTGACTGTTCCGCTTGATGAAAAACTGGAGCCGCGCAATAACATGGCTTGTGCCAAAGCTGCGGTCAGAAACAAGGCGATTGGAAAATGTACGACCAAAGGGTGATATTTGCCGATACCTGCCATGACTTTGGAAAATTGGCTACTGTCGGGATCTAGCCCCCAATGTGAGTGGCCTCCAGCGTCTGCTTCGCTTGCCGCATGGTCATCTTCACCATTGGCTGCATGTTGCTCGCCATCTGCATGTGCGGGCATTTCCATGCCGTCATGTTCAGATGTAGCTTTGTTCTGGGTGACAGGGGCTGCGGGCTTGTCATCATGCACCGCACCCGGGTGGGCAAATGCCTGTTGACTTATCGCTCCGGCAATAATGACCATGACAGTCATGATTAGAATTTTTCCAATATTGATTTGCATATCAATGTTTCCTTATTTTCATTCAATTATAAGTACGCATTGATTTTGCTTATCCCTTAAAATAATTCTCCCGGGCAATGAGTTATTACTCGGTTGTGGTTTTGTTTAGCAATACAGGCTCTCCAAAACCAAGCTGGTTCAGATTTTCAAGCTGGGTTTTTGCGTCACCAGCGATAACCATGTGCATGGCATCAGGGGTCAGGTATTTCTTGGATAACCGCGCAATATCATCAAGGGTCATAGCTTTGATTTGTGCGGCATCTTGCAAACGGTAATCGTCAGAAAACCCGTAATCACTGATTTGTCCCAACATGACCAGTTTAGCAGACAGGGTTTCGGATTTTAGTGCCTGTCCTTTGATGATTGCGCTTTTCATGGTTTGTAGGTCTTCGGCAGTAAAGCTAGAGCCATATTCGGCTAGAATGTCACGGATCAATTGGGCGGACTCATAAGTAACATTAGATCTGACGCTGGTGCGGACAGTAAATGTTCCTCGATCTTTTATCGCAGCAAAACTTGAGCGAATGCCATAAGTATAACCCTTATTAACTCGCAACTCGGTGTTCAATTTTGAGGTGTAGATGTTTCCAAGCAAGTAATTCATGGCATTGGTTTTTACAAAATCCGGGTCTAGAATCGCCATAGACGGATAACCAAATCGAAAGCTGGATTGTTTTGCTCCGGGTATATCGTAAAAGTAAATTGTAGATCTTGTAGGTGCAATTGCTTGGCCTATGTCTAGTTTTGGGTTCGCCTCTCCGTTCCATTTCTGACCAATACCGGTTAGAGCCGCTTTGACTTTGATCGCAGAAATATCACCAACAATTCGGAACTTTGCATTTACCGGTGTGTAATATGTGGTGTAAAAATCTTTTAAATCGTCAAGGGTGACGGTTTGCAATTTGTCTTTGGAGCCATATCCATAAACACTATAAATATTGTCGCTTGGGTACATTATAGCTTGAAACTCGCGGGCGACGATTGATGACGGATTAGCTGCAGCTTGGTCAATGTTATTTGCAGCTTCCAGCATTAAAGTAGCAAATTCGTCGCTGTCCCAACGTGGTTGCAATAATATTTCTTCGGCCAGTGCCATTGTTTGGTTAAAGTTTCTGGCCAGGGTGCTGCCTTGAAGGTAGGTGCCGCTTTGGGTGCTGGAGATGGAAATTGATGAGCCAAGAGATTTTATCGCATCTTCAAGTTCGGCGGTGGTTTTACTATTTGTACCCTTGTTCATAAGAGCCGCAGTTAATGTAGCGACCGCCGGTTGTTCGAGAGTACCGCGTCTGTCGCCAGCATCAATTTCAAGGTTAAAGTAAATTAGCGGTGTTTCGTCATTTTCAATACCGAACAGCTGAATGCCATTCTTGGTTTCTCCACGCCAAACAATTGGTGCGGTCATGGTAATTGCTTTGCCAAAACCCGGCTCAATAGTTCGATCAAATGATGACGGAGTTGGCGTAAATGTCCGAGCGGTTGGATCAAAGTTTGTTTGTGTTTCTGCGCCTTGGATTATTTCTTCTTCAGCAAATTGCGTTAAAATAGCTCCCGGCAATGCCAGATCAAGTTCTGTTTTAGGTGTGAAACTGGTCGCAACATAGTTTTTGTCTTTAATGTATTGGTTATAAACCCGCATTACGTCATCTGTTGTGACCGCTTGAATGTTGGCAATATCTTTATGAATAAACCCGGGATCGTTGGTGTAAGTGTTGTATTCCCCTAACTGGATAGCTTTGCCCAATACACTTTGGATATTTCCGTAAAAATCAACTTCAAGTCCGGCCTTTATACGGTTCAGGTCATCTTCGGATATTCCGTTCTTCTCAAAACGCGCTAGACCTTTGTCCAAGGCGGTTTTAACTGCGGCCAAGTTCTGTCCGGCATTGGCTCGAACCAGAAGATAAAATTCTCCGGCCAGTTCGGAGCTATTAGTAAATGCGGCAACTGTAGTCGATAATTTTTCTTCGTCGATAAGCACTTCATTTAATGGTGCACGCTTACCATCACTTAAGTAGGTGGCCAGAATATCCAGGGCGTAAGAGTCTGGGTGATATTGCTCGATTGAGGGCCATGTCAGGGTAAGCTGCGGTACGGTGGCAAAGTTGTCGGCCACTTTTAAATTGACAATTTTATCTAGTTTGCCGGGGCGCGGGGTTAATGGCGCAACATCTTCGCCTTTCGGGATTTCGCCAAAGTATTTTTCAACCCAGACCTCTGCCTGATCAACATCAAAGTCGCCGGTAATTGTAAGTGTTACATTGTTTGGTACATACCAGCGGCGATAGAAGTTTTTGACATCATCAATGCTGGCGGCATCAAGATCGGCTAATGAGCCAATTACTTGCCAACTATATGGGTGATCAGCCGGATATATAGTTTTGCCGATAAGGCCCCAATTTTGCCCAAAGGGTTGGTTGTCCACACGTTGTCTTTTTTCGTTTTTTACTACTTGTTTTTCATTATCAAGTACGCCAGAGGTTACTGTGTTGATGAACCAACCCAGCTTGTCGGCTTCAGCCCAGATAATTTTCTCTAGTCCGTCACTGGGGACTGCCTGAAAATATTTAGTCACATCATTGGTAGTATAGCCATTGGTTCCTTCGCCGCCAATTCGGGTATTCATTGTATCAAGGCCGCCATAGCAAGGTTTTCGGAATCTAAAAACAATAAATGTTCAAACAAATGGGCAAAGCCAGTGCGTCCGGCAATTTCTCTGGCTGAGCCTACGTGCGCAGTAAGGTCAATCGCTACAATAGGGTCAGAGCGATCGACGTGTAATATAACATCAAGGCCGTTTTCAAGTTCGTATTTTACAAACTCAATTTGCTTGATTTGCCCTATAGTTGCCGATGATTGCTTGGAGGACGGAGTTTCTAGTGAACACGCTCCAAGGGTGAGGCTAACGCCAATGATAAGAAATACTGATACGGATTTTGACATTATAAACCTGCTTGAAAATTACTGAATGTGAACGTGGTATCACACTAGAGCATTTATGGTTCACTTTGAACCATAAATTTACTCTAGTATTTATTTAATCGCATTTCTTATCGGAAAACCGAAACCACTTTCGCTGGAAATGCTAGATTTTTAGTGATCGCATTTCCTTGCACGAAACCGAAACCACTTTCGCTGGAAATGCTCTAGCACAATTTAATAATTCCTCAAATTGTCGATTATTAAGTTGACTTGAGCCCGCAATTCTGATTCCTCTAATGACTGGACGCGCTCATTTGACCCTTCAGCTTGCAGGCGCTTTATAAATATAGCTAAAGAGATGGGCGCAGAAAAAGACCAAGTTCTCATTCTTCGCTTCAAAATCTTTTAAGTTATGTTCATAAATCGCTTTTACAAGACAGGTGCTATCGGGGTGCTTGGTTTTAGGAGCGTAGACAATGATGTCTAAGTCACTCGATAGACATAAATTGGCGAACAGGTCGGCGATCAAGGTGTCGTTTGAGTTTTTCCCCCCGAATTCTGCACAAATGGAAACTAGACTGTGGCAGTCGGTGAAGAAACTGGCGCCGCTAAATCCTGAGTTTATGTCAGTTACTTATGGTGCTGGCGGCAGCACTCGTGATCGTACTCGCAAGACAATAGTCAAAATGGCGCAAACAAGCAATTTGAGCGTCGCTGCCCATTTGACCTGTATTGGTGCCAGCAAAGTGCAAATCGACCAAACAATAGAAGACTTCAAGTCTGTTGGTGTTGAACACATAGTGGCCTTGCGCGGGGATCCTGCGTCGGGAATTGAGGGTGTTTATCAACCACAAGGTGACGGGTATGCTTATGCCTCTGATCTGGTGCGGGCAATTAAGTCTGACAGGAAAATGTTGGTTAGTGTAGCTGGCTATCCTGAACGACACCCGCAATCTCGTAATTGGGCGGAGGAGTTAGATAATCTAAAGCGCAAAGTTGATGCTGGAGCCGATCAAATCATTACTCAATTTGGGTTTGAGGCTAAGCTACTGTCCGAATATCAAGAACGGGTTAGCAGAGCAGGTTTAAATATTCCGATTATTCCCGGCATTATGTTGCAACCGAATTTTGATGGTTTGGTGCGAATGGCAAAGATGTGTGGCGCCAGTATTCCCAAATGGATGTATGAGCTGTTTGAGGGTACCAAAGATGACCAAATCACTCGGCAATTGCTTACGGCAAGCGTTATTGCCGAATATTGTGCCGATTTACAAGAGGTGGGTTTTAACCGGTTTCATTTTTATACTTTGAACAGTGCAGATTTTGCTTATGCCACTTGCAGGCTTTTGGGAGTGAAGCCAGTGCAGGAGGTATCGCTATGAACAGGCAAGATAGGTTGAAATTGTTTGAGGAAAAACTGCAAACCAGCATCGGAGTAATTGATGGCGGCATGGGGACTTCGATCCAGTCGCTAAAATTATCTGATACTGACTTTAGGTGGCAGCAATTTGCCAACTGGCCAAAACCGCTTATTGGAAACAATGATCTGTTGAGCTTAACCCAACCGGAAGTTATCAAAAAAATTCATCACGAGTTTTTGAATGCTGGTGCTGACCTGATAGAAACCAACACTTTTAACTCCACGTCGATAAGCCAGAGCGATTACGGACTACAGGAATTTGCACCAGAAATAGCTGCCGCCGGAGCTAGGATTGCTAGAGAAACTGCTGACGAGTTCGAGAGCAATAATAAGGGTCGGCTGGCAATGGTTGCTGGCTCATTGGGTCCCTTGAGTAAAACTCTTTCAATGTCACCAAAGGTGGAAGACCCCGGCTTTCGCGAGGTTAATTTTGATCAAGTTGTTGCATCATATTTTGATCAAGCCAGCGCAATGTTACCGTTTGTAGATTTTTTAATGATTGAAACAATCTTCGATACATTAAATGCCAAAGCGGCAATCATTGCAGTTAAAAAGGCAATGGATAATGCCGGGGAACAAGTGCCGTTGATCATTTGCGGTACTATTACTGATGGTTCCGGGCGCACATTATCCGGCCAGACTACCGAAGCATTCTGGATATCTATTTCTCATGCAAACCCGTGGGCGGTCGGCTTGAATTGTGCATTGGGTGCCAAACAGATGCGTCCACATATTGCTGATTTATCGCGAATTGCCGATTGCCGGATTATTGCCTTTCCTAATGCCGGTCTGCCAAATGCGTTTGGTGAATATGATGAAACACCGGCGACAACTGCCGGGCATTTGTCTGAATGGGCGAAAGACGGTTTGGTAAACCTAGTCGGCGGATGTTGCGGAACAACCAGCGCCCATATCGAAGTCATTGTACAATCGGTTGTTGGTGTTACTGCGCGTTCAGTATTGGAGCAGCCAGAGGCGTTACGGTTATCGGGGCTTGAGCCATTTATTTTGAGAGGATGAATTATGGGAAAGCTATATGAAGAACTTGATGCAAAGCTGATTGAATTCATCAATAAGCAAAAAGTATTTTTTGTTGCCAGTGCGCCATTGTCCGGCGATGGGCACGTTAATGTATCGCCAAAGGGTTATGATAGTTTGGTGATACTAAATTCAACAAGTGTTGCTTGGCTGGATATGGGTGGCTCGGGTATCGAGACTATGGCGCATATGCGTGAAAATGGTCGAATGACTTTGATGTTTTGCGCATTTGAGGGCGCGGCTAATATTTTGCGTTTGTACGGCAGGGCAAAGGCTGTGCAATTTGATGATCCGGAATTTGCAAGCTTATTGGCAAAGTTTCCTGCTTTTGAAAAGGCGCGCAATATCTTTGTTTTGCAAATTGATCGTATTGCCGATAGTTGTGGTTGGGCTGTTCCGTTTATGGATTTTGTCAGTGAACGGGATCAATTAAAACGCTATAAAGACAACCCACAGAAAAATCTTGAATTTTGGAATAATCGTTATCGGATAAAAAATGCTTACAGCATTGATGGTTTACCCGGTATCAAAAGCGATAGGGATTGAATAACCAGTGACCTCAAGTTCAACAAGTTTTGTCAATATTGGTGAGAGAACCAATGTCTCTGGTTCTGCAAGGTTCAAACGCCTTATCGTTGCCGAAGATTATTCGGCTGCTCTGGCGGTGGCGCGACAGCAGGTAGAGAACGGAGCGCAAATCATAGACATCAATATGGATGATGGTCTGCTTGATGGTGTGGAGGCAATGAGCAGGTTTTTAAATCTGATTGCTGTCGAGCCGGACATTTGTCGAGTGCCGGTTATGATTGATAGCTCGCGTTGGGAGGTTATAGAGGCCGGCTTGAAGTGCTTGCAGGGCAAAGGTGTGGTTAATTCGATCTCTATGAAAGAAGGGGAAGCTGATTTTCTAGCCAAGAGCAGAATAATTCGTAATTATGGCGCGGCAGTAGTGGTGATGGCGTTTGATGAACAAGGTCAGGCCGATAGCGAAGACCGTAAAGTAGAGATATGTACCCGGGCTTATAACTTACTGGTCAATGACGGGTTTAACCCGCAAGACATTATTTTTGATCCTAATGTGTTCGCAGTAGCTACTGGATTATCGGAACATGATAATTATGGTCTTGATTTTATCAACGCTACTCGCCGTATTAAACAAAACCTGCCCGGTGCCAGAGTATCTGGTGGTTTGTCGAACTTGTCATTTTCGTTTCGTGGTAATGAGCCGGTGCGTAGAGCCATGCACTCTGTATTTTTGTATCATGCGATCAAAGCCGGCCTTGATATGGCGATCGTTAATGCCGGTCAGTTGGATATTTATGATGATATTGATCCAAAATTGCGTGAAGTTTGTGAAGATGTGATCTTGAACCGCAAAGCCGGCGCATCAGAAGAATTGTTGCAATTAGCGCAGGAGTATCATGGTGATCCGGGACAGGCCAAGCCGTCGCGGCGTGATCTTAGTTGGAGAAAATCCTCTGTTGCTAAACGTCTAAAAACTGCATTGGTGCGGGGAATTACTGAATTCATCGTCGAAGATACCGAACAAGCAAGGTTAGATGCCGATAAGCCGTTAGAGGTAATTGAAGGGCCGTTAATGGACGGTATGAATGCGGTTGGTGATCTATTTGCCGATGGTAAAATGTTTCTGCCACAAGTGGTGAAATCCGCCAGAGTTATGAAAGCGGCCGTGGCGCATTTGCTGCCTTATCTGGAGGAAGAAAAACGGCGATCAGGAATTAGTGGCTCCTCGCAGGGCAAGGTTTTATTGGCAACAGTCAAAGGAGATGTCCACGATATTGGCAAGAATATCGTTGGTGTTGTGCTGCAATGTAATGGCTATGAAGTTATTGACCTTGGTGTGATGGTCAGTTGCGAAGATATTTTGCAAGCAGCCAAAGAACAGGATGTCGATATTATAGGCTTGTCTGGTTTGATAACTCCCTCACTGGAGGAGATGACGTATATTGCCAAGGAAATGCAGAGAAATGGCTGGGATAAACCACTGCTTATTGGTGGGGCTACCACATCACCAACGCATACTGCGGTTAAAATTGAGCCACAATATAAAAATGGTCCAACCATATATGTTGCCGATGCCAGTAGAGCGGTAGGTGTCGTCAGAAGTTTGCTGGATAAGAAAAAATATACGGAATTTACGCAAACTACCCGTGAAAAATATACCCAGATCCGTAAAACTCATAATATCGGCCGGGCCGCTAAGCCGCGAATGGCATTAGAGGCCGCCAGAAACAACCCTTTATTGATCGATTGGTCTGGTTATGTTGCACCAAAGCCAAAAGTAAATCGGGCGCAGGTGATAGATAGCTGGCCACTTGAAAAGTTGGTCGAGTTTATCGACTGGACACCGTTTTTTGCCACTTGGGACATTAAAGGGCGGTATCCGCAAATTCTTGATCACCCAAGGCTGGGTAATGAGGCGCAAACACTGTTTGCTGATGCTCAAAAAATGCTTGAGAAAATAGTACGGGAAAATTGGTTGCAACCGCGGGCAATAGTAAATTTTTGGCCAGCTAGTTCTGTTGGAGATGATATTGTCATCTGGCAAGATGAACAGCGCAAAACCAAGCGAGCAGTATTTCATACGCTGCGCCAGCAAATGCCCAAAGATACCGGTAAACCAAACTTTGCTATGGCTGATTTTATTGCTCCGCACGCCAGTGGTGTTGATGATTGGCTGGGTGGTTTTGTGGTTACTGCTGGCCATGGCGAGGCCGAGCGCAGTGCCAGATTGCGTAGATCAGGTGATGATTATAATGCGATAATGCTAAAGGCCTTGGCTGATCGTCTTGCCGAAGCGTTGGCCGAAGCATTGCATCAAAAAGTACGCATAGATCTTTGGGGTTATGCTCAAAATGAGCAATTACAGCCAAGAGAGTTGATCAGAGAGAAATATCAGGGGATCAGACCGGCACCCGGTTATCCTTCACAGCCGGATCACACTGAAAAAGGTACTTTGTTTGAAATGTTACAGGCAGATGATAAAATTGGTGTTGAGTTGACGAGCAGTTATGCCATGAACCCGCCGGCCAGTGTTTGCGGTTTGTATTTTTCGCACCCGCAATCAGTGTATTTCGCCGTAGGCAGGATCGAAAAAGATCAGGTGCAGGACTATGCACGGCGCAAGAACTGGTCTTTGGACAAGGCTGAACGCTGGTTGGCGCCAATATTAGCTTATGGGTAAACTAGCGCTGAGTTAACTTACAAGTCGCTTTGCCAGCCATTTTGTAGCCATTTGGTGCATTTGCTCGCTGTCGACGTCAATCCACTCGGCTGCCTTGATGTCAATTCCAATGGCTTTTCCTTGTTGTGCGAATAATTTCATACCGCCGGAGATGCTGCAATCACCGGTCTGTTGCCAGTTTTGTCTTATAGCGTTGAACAAGCTTTGGCCACCGCGAAAAATTCCGGTGTCATAGGCGTTGTATCTTGGTATTTCCTTGCCGATATTGCGGATCACGCCGTTCTGCAGGTCGACTTTGGTTACATCATCTATATCAACCATTGGATTGTTTAGCCGGTAATCGACTCCAAGACCAACTTCGCCATCTTTAAGTTTTGCGGCTGCCATTGCGGAATAAATTTCCGGCTCTACCAAATGATCGCACATGCAAAGGTAAAAATCATTTTGCAGTAATGGAGCGGCCGCTAACACCGAAAGGCCGTTTTCTTTTAAGAAATCGGGGTTAAATACGGTGGAAATGTTCCAACCATTGTTCGCGGATAATTGTTGAAGGAAACTTGTAAGTTCGTCGGCACGATAGCCGGTAACTACAACAAAGTTTTCAATGCCGCTGGAAGCTGCGCTTTGTATTGCGTGCTCGATAAGTGGTGTTCCAGCCAATTCAATCAGCGGCTTGCTTCGCCCAAGTCCTTTTATGCGGGTGCCTTGACCGGCAGCGACGATCAGGCAGTCTTTAATTTCAGCCATTGGCTGCTTGTCCCTTTTTGTTCTTGGGTTTGCCAAAAGCCTCTAGCAACACCGGTAGTAATGACCAAGTCATGATAAGGCATGCAGTAAAACCAATGATCGCCAGCAGTCCCATAGACCGCAAGCCACCCATAGAGGCCGTTACCATTCCTCCAAATCCTAATAAAGTGGTGATAGTAGTAATTACCGCCGCTCTGCCAGTGGTGTTCATTATCTGGCGGATATTGGCGTTTACTCCGGCCAGTTTGAAGCGGTGATAAATATGAATACTGTTATCGACCGAGAGCCCGATCAGCGAGGGTAGGATGACCATGTTCATAATGGATAGTTTTGGTCCGAAAGCACCCATAAACCCAACGGTTACCAAAACGCCAAGGATTGGCGGGGTAAGCACGATCAAAGCGCCGGTAATTGAACGGATAAATACAAAAACTAATAATGTGGTGGCTAATAGGACCAGTAGAATGGCCTTTACTGCATCGTCTTTCATTAAGGCCAGCATTTCAACAAATACAAAGGCTTCTGAAGCGCTGCTGTAAGTTTTGCCGTTGAGGGTAACATTTGCGGCATCATCATAAAATAGTTTAGCTATTGCGCTATCGTCCATGCTTACCGAATTATAGACATACATCAAATAACCCGGTTCATCATCAACTCCGACATAAGCCCGGCGCAAAGTTGGCGGTAGATCGGAAATGTTCAGATCCTCTATCGATAAATACCGGCCAACAGACTGGAACTTACCCGGTGATAATCCCCGTAAGGCAATAGCGCGTTTTTCAAGGCGATTGATGACTTCCAGGCGTTGTGTTTGATCTTGTTGGTCAGGGATAAAATCAAGTAGAGAAGATATTTTTTTTATTGTTGGTGTTTCTGTATCTGATTTTATCAATTCTTTAAAATACTGATCCAGTGCCTGTAGTTCTTCAAATGTTTCAACAACAATGATCGCTCGGTCATGGCCGTCAGGAAACACTCTTTGCACTTGTTTGTTAGCTATTTGCAATGAGAGTGGTTGCTTGGCCTGCAAGTTTTTAAAGTCCCGTTCAAAAGCAACCTGCGGCGCAAAAACAAGTGAGAATATTAACATGATCACTGCGCCGCCAAGGATAAACCGTTGTTGGCCTTTTTTCTCTTTACTGGCTTGTTTCTCTTTTTTCAGTAAATGTTGTCCAGGTTTACTGGTATCCCAGATGCCGGTTTTTTCCAACAGAACCACCAGAGCTGGAAAAACTGTGTACATGGAGATAAAAATCAATAAAACACCGGAACCGGCAATGAAGCCAAACTCGGTAAATGCCCGAAAATCAGTCAACATTAACGAGAAAAACCCGGTGGAGGTGGTTAGCGCGGCGATTAAAGAAGCGGCTCCGGTCTGGGTGATTAAGGCAATCAAGGCTTGTTCAATGCTGCTGCCATTACGGCGTTCTTCGCGATAGCGGCTGAAATTATGAATACCAAAGTCGATCCCTAATCCAAATAAAATCAGGGTCAGGAATATAGTGATTAAATTTAAGCCGCCAACCACTATTGAGGTCATGCCCATTGCCCAGATAATTCCGATGATTAATGGAATGAAAATGGTAGGAATGGCAATCAAGCTGCGGAAAGAAAAGATAATCAAAAGAGTAATCAATGAAATTGAGCCGATAAGTCCGAGTTTCAGATCACCAACTATCGAGTCAAATTGCGCGACCTTATTGGCAATGCGCCCGGCGACACCAACTTGCAATTTATCTTTTTGCGGGTTGCTTAATAATTTTGCCAAAACCAAATTGGTTTCATCAACCATGCGTTTTGAATCCGATAAAGAATCTAGTCCGTTTTTCGGCCAAATTACCAAGACCATGGTTAGCTGATCCTCGGAAGTGAAGAAGTGTTTAGTTATCGGTTGCGCGTTATCACTGTTGGCAAATTCGTCAAGAAACCGAGATTTTATAATGGTTTTGGAATTGCCTTCTAGGTTTTCATTACGCAATGTAAGTGTAACGCCAGTGCCGATCTCATCGGAAATGGCCTGGGCAATTAAATTGGGGTAAGCGGCGTCAACTTCTGCCTCCATTTCCAGTAATTGATCCATTTCCAGTAATAATAGTTTATGCGATTCAATAACGTCTATGTTTTCAAAGTATTGGCTGGTTTCTACCCAGTCATGTTGATCAATTTCGGACTGAACCTGTTGGGTGAATTGCAACGTAGTTTCCGGTGATTCAGAGTGGACAACTACTTGCAGAGAAGCAAAGCTGCCGGTTTTTTGTAAGGCAGCATTTAGTGTTTGAACGCTGGCCGCACCTTGTGGCATTAACGCTTCAAGGCGAGTAGAAACAGAGATGTTCCTTGCTTCACCAAAGGCAAAAATGGTGATGATAACTGCAATCAATAAAACAGGTATATATAACCTGTAGACAGTTTTTGCCCAAATTTCTGCTGCTTGTTTTAACATGATGACGGGGGTGTCGGCATGAAATATTTGTGCGTGTTCATTTAAATACTCTTTTTATTTTTTGCACGACGGCGTTTTTGTTTTATGGCACGTAATAATATTCGATCTGATTTTGTTAAACCAAATTTTCTTATTATCAAAGCATAGCAAGCTATTGTCAGTAGAACAATAAGCGCTGTTAACCACCATTGTTCAGGAGCTATCAAAACTCTAGTAGCAATAAGTATTAGTGACATGATTGCGGCTAAAGTAAGAGGTAACAAATAACTGCAATTGATCACATTGATCTGTAATCGTGATCTTAGCATCAGTAATCTACCGGCACTTAAGGCTACCATGGTAATGAAAAAGCCAAGGGCTGCTCCTTCAATTCCCCAAATTTTTGATAACACAGCAATCAATATAAACTCTATTGCCAGTGCCATTAGTATCAAGCTAGGTGGAATTCTAGGGTTGGCAAATACCAATGGGGTTTCCGTGGTAATAAATGTTCCGTCAATTAGCTCGGCAAATAGAACTATTGTCAAAACCAGACCTCCGGTCGCAAATGCCGGGCTGAACCAGGACAGGATATAATCCCCATAGATAATCATGGGAATTGTCATTGCTATTTGTATAACAAATATCCATCGGCAAATTCCAATTAAATTGGCTTTGATACTAGAGGCATCGAAGCGGTTGTGTAGGCGGGCAATTACCGGAGAAATCATCGGCTCGAAAAGCGAGTTCACCCTTTGTGGAACAGTAGCTAATTGCTGCACCATGTAATAAATGCCCAAGCCAGAGGTTGGAACAAATAACGCCAAAATCAAAATATCAATCCGGCGAAACATCATTACTCCTAAATCGGTTATGCCGACCGGAATACTTTTTTTCGGGATTGCCAGACAGTTGGTGAGCCTAGGTTTGGATTGCAGAAGATTTTTTAGTCCGTAGGTTTTTACCAAGCCGGTGGCAACAGTTGCCGCCAGTATACTTACTGATCCTACATAGGCGATTACCAGCCCGCCTTTTATGATGCCAGCCCAAAACAGTAATAAAGCGATGGCTAAAAAACTCCACGGCTCATTAAAGCCTCGTGACCAAACGTCCCATTTTATTATTCTTTTGTGCTTGATCGCGGCTAAAGCAACTTCGGCAAAAGCAATTGCCGGTACTGCAATAAACAAGAATGGCAATAGTTCTTCATGCCCAGGAATTAGTATGGGCCATAAAAACATCAGGATAGTTGATAATCCAATGCTGACCACCAAAACAACTATGATGGCCTCAGTTACTCTTTGCGCTTCGCTTAACCCTTGTTCAACATTATAGCTGAGCATATCAAGCAAAGAGCGCTTTAGCCCTAATACGCCAATTGCTGCCGTGATCTCAGCAATTGCAGCAGTTAAGCCCAGTATTCCAAATTCTGCGGCTCCGAATAAACGCCCCGCCACCAGAACTACTAAAATACGGGCGGTAATTCTACCTCCAAAGCCAAACAGTAATGCTGCAGCACCGCGTAAAATATCCCTAGTATCTGTTACCGCACTCATCTATCAGCGGCTCGCTGTTGTGCGATTATTGTGGTTTCCGTGTGCCGTTCGAAAAACAGCAAACCAATAAACACGAGATTAAGGGCAATTACTTCGAGTAAAAAATACAACACCGGCTGGCCGGCCATCGCGGTTATTGCTAGCAATATTGTCCGGTTGTTGGCATTTAACAACCCCCATGCTCGAACCAGTGGAACTGTTTGCGTGGCAATGTTTTTATTAAATTGCGGGTCATTGCTAGGGTTGTGTTCTTGCAAATATTCATCGAGTGGCGAGGTCTTCGTTGCTGACAGTTTCTGGACTGTGTCATAAGCTTTAGCCAATAGTGACTTTTTTCCACCAATTTCGTTCAATTTTTCTGCGATAGCTCCGCGTTGTAATCCGTTCAAGCGACGGTGGTATTTCTGTCGCCTTTCTTCATAGGCGGCGGACTGAAGCGCATGACTTAGTGCGGCAGATATAGCCAATAACCACACAGTATTGGAGCTGCCAGTGCTAAGCAAATAAAACACAAATCCGAAATAAACGCTGGCAAAAACCAAATGATCACAGACGCCGTCAATAATGCGTCCTAAAGAACTTGTGGAATTGGTGGCTCTGGCGATGCGGCCATCTGCGCCATCAAGCACGTGCCAGATGAACATGCAGGCAAAGCCGGCCAGTGCATATATCCAATTACTTTGATGAAAGTAGAATAATCCGGCAGCTAAACCAAATCCAAGTCCGGTGATTGAAACCGCATTGGCACTGATTCCAAGCGGCAGAGCCAGCTTTACAATCAACGCAGATAGCGGGTGAACAATAAAGCGGTTGGAATAATCCTCTATTGAAAGAGGCCGGCCATATTGTTCGGCATCTGGTTTCATTTTGAAATCTCCAGTGCTGGTTCTGACCGTTAGGAATGTTTAATACCCAACGATCAGTAAATAGCATCCGTTACCGGTTCTGGATAAAGGCCTCGGTTTTTTGGTAAGCGACTTCATCGGTAAACTGTACTGGAGGGTGTTTACAGAAGAATGAAGACGCTGCTTCTAATGGGCCGCCAATACCGCGATCCAGTGCCACTTTGGCGCAACGGATCATGTCGATAGCGACACCTGCAGAATTAGGGCTGTCTTCTACGGATAGACGTAGTTCTATGTGCATTGGTACATTACCGAACAAGCGTCCTTCCATACGAATGAAGGCTACTTTGTTGTCATTTTGCCATGCAACATAGTCTGATGGGCCGACGTGAATGTGTTCGTCTTCCATACGATCTGCAACAACGGCTTGTACGGCCTCGGTTTTGGAAACCTTCTTTGACTTCAGTCTTTGCTGGTTTTTCATATTTAAGAAGTCGGTATTACCACCGGTGTTCAGCTGGTAAGTGTTGTCCAATGGTACACCGCGTTTGGCAAACAGGTCGGTAAGAACTCGGTGAACAATAGTTGCGCCTAATTGTGATTTAATATCATCACCAATGATCGGAATGCCAGCATCGGTAAAGCGTTTCGCCCAAACCGGATCACTAGCAATGAATACCGGGATATTATTGACAAAAGCTACGCCGGCTTCAAGGGCGCACTCAGCATAAAATTCAGTGGCCTTTTGACTGCCAACTGGCAAATAGCTGGTCAATACGTCAACTTGACCTTCTTTAAGTGCGCGAACTACATCTTCCTTGGTTGCCTGTGCGGTATCTGATGGTAGGAAGGTGCGATCATCATTATAGGCGTCCATGTGATCAGAGTAGCCATCGAGAATACAGCCCATTTGAACCGTTACGCCCATATTCGGCACATCTTCATGGAAAACCTTGGTACAATTTGGTTTGGCGAAAATTGCCTCGGAAACGTCTTTGCCGACTTTTCTTTTATCAATATCAAAAGCAACCGTTACATGCAGATCTCTGGGATGGTAGCCATCTAATGTCTCATGCATAAGGCCCGCGGCATCATCAGAGTTCTTCTGGCCGTAATAATATATGCCTTGGACTAATGAACTGGAGCAATTACCTATGCCCACAATCGCTACATTAATATTTTTAGTCCCGTTTTTCATCTTTGATGATCTCCACGTATAAATTTTGTTTCTGTGACGCGGTTAAGCACTGCTTTGCCCGCATAAATTATTGTTTTTTGAATTTGATTACCAGAGTTATCTAAATCTCACTGGAAAATAGTTATGTGTTGTTTTAATTCCTTCAGTATTCAAGTTCATATTTATTAAAATGGTTTCGTCATACAGGTCATAGTTTGACGAATGACCGGTTCTTATAAAGACTTGCCGGAAAAATTCGATCAAAAAAAACTGCAAAAGCAGTAAAATTTTTATGACGATATGTGACGAAAGGAGTGTTGCGTTTTTTTGCTTAGTAGTGATGGTTTGTTGGTGTTGTGGGATACCAAAGTGTTGGTATCAGCAAAAAATGAAATAAAATTAATAACAGCTTCCTACATAAATCACCGGGATCCTGTTGAAGCGACTATCAATTTCAACGCTCTGCTAAATCTAGATCGGCCCTCCTTATGCCGAGATAGCTCCACAGCCTATTCCGTCAGGTGGCAGAGTCAATATATCATTTACAAGAATGACTGTTTTTCCCGGTGATTAATGATTGTATCTGGTAATATTTTCTCTTTTTGAGTGTTTGGTTGCAATGTTTTGTCGCTTATGTGGTTTACGCTGATGTTTTTACCCGTTTGTGAGTCTGTGTTTGTAAGCGAGTTGCCGTTTACCGAACATTCACCAATGAGTGAAATGCTGTTTTTGGTTTTATCCACAATAGTTCTTGTTTTGTTCGAGCGCAAGCTGTGCATAAACTAAAAAAACAGGGTTTTTTTGGGGAGAATATCGAGTTTAAGCTTGAATTTGCATTGTCTCCCATAGTTTCCCATGGTATCCCGTATTTTATTAAGTTTAACCGGTTTGTTAGTTTATCGGCTTATTGGAGTTTGTTGCGGAATGTTTATTTCTACATCAGATCACAGTGTAGATACCAAGAACCGGGTGTCGGTGCCGGCTTGTTATCGTTCTGCATTACGCAATGATCCGCATGACGCTATTTATTTATTTCCGCATTTTTCCGGCGCTTTTCTTGAAGGTGGGGGGGAATTGTTTATCCAGCAATACCGGGCTGATATTGCCAGACTTGGTCGTTATGATCCAATGGGTCAGGTTATGGAAGTTGCGGTTCTTGGTGCGGCTAAGCGGCTGGATTTTGACAGTACAGGTCGGATTACCCTGCCTAAGTTATTTATTGATCATGCAGGTTTGGATAAAAAAGCAACTTTTGTTGGTTGTGGGTCCCGGTTCGAAATTTGGAATAGCAAGGCTCATGACTTGCGTGCGGCAACAATGGCCAAGCAGGCGGCCAAGATGATGCAAGACCCGGAACTGGTGAAGCGGCTTGGCGGTGGGCAGGATTTGGCGGCATTGATAAAAAACTCACCGGCGCTGGCTGATTTGTTAGATCGAGATAAGTCATGAATCATATACCGGTCATGTTAGAGGAGGCAATAGCTGCTTTGAGCCTTTCAGATGGCAAACTGCTTGTTGATTGCACGTTTGGCGCCGGAGGTTATTCACGGGAAATATTAAAATCTCCAAATGTTCAGCTGCTTGGTCTTGATCGTGACCCGTCGGTAAAAGAAGCCGCAGATGAGCTGTTGCAGGAGAGGCCGGGAAGGTTTGCGTTTCGCCAAATTGCTTTTTCTGCTCTGGAGCAAGCCTTGCAAGACCATGGCTGGGGAAAAGTTGACGGTATTGTTTTGGATGTCGGGGTTTCTTCTATGCAGATAGACCAAGGTATCAGAGGGTTTTCCTTTATGCGTGAGGGGCCGCTGGATATGCGTATGTCACAATCAGGTGTCAGTGCGGCTGATGTGGTTAATCAATTACCAGAAAAAGAACTATCGTGGATATTCAAAATCTTGGGAGAAGAAAAGCGTAGCCGGCGTGCAGCAGAGGCGATCGGCGCTCGTCGGGAGATCAAGCCGATCACCAGCACAGCGCAATTGGCAGAGTTGCTTGAGCAGGCTTTGGGGCCAAAAAAAGGCCGAATTCATCCGGCAACAAAGGTTTTTCAAGCCTTGCGTATATATGTAAATGACGAGTTGGGTGAATTATCCCGACTTTTGTTGGCTGCAGAGCGGGTGTTGTCTCCGGATGGTCGTCTGGTCGTGGTAGCTTTTCATTCTTTAGAGGATCGTTTGGTCAAGAATTTTCTGCGCTTGCGGTCCGAGGCTCCATCGCTGGGGTCTCGCCATACGCCGGTCACCGAGGTGTCAGTATTTCAACCTAGCTTCGATTTGCAGCAACGTAAGGTGCTGATGCCAAGTGCTAGCGAAGTTGCCGAAAACCCAAGATCCAGATCGGCTAGGCTACGTTGGGCATCTCGCACCAAGGCTCCTGCAATGCCGGTTGTTCCTGTTTTCCCACAAATGGCAGATATCACACAATTGGAGGCACGCTCGTGATCAAGACGTTAAATGTGCTGGCTTTTACAGTCACTTGTTTGCTGGCGGCAGCGCTTTATGTGATTAAGAATGATGTAGAGCACTCGCAAGATCGCTTGGCTCGTTTGCAGATTGAAGTTCAGGAAACCAGAAAAACTATATTATTGCTAGAAAAAGAGCAGGCTTATCTTGAAAGTCCTGCGCGGCTTTCAGGGCTTGCCCAAGAGCATTTGGGCATGGTTCCCATGACTAATCTGTCAGCTCATAGATCGGCAGAAGTTTTGGCCTCCTTAACTGACGGCGTTGTTCCTGAGTTAACAGCAGCCGCGTTGGTCGAGTCACGGGAAAACAGCAGGTAATGGCTCGGGAAAAGGATAGGCTAACGCCCTTGGCCGATACGGACAAAATCAATATGTCCCGTCTTTTTGTGGCGCGAGGTGACGATGTTGATTTGGTTGGAAGTTTCAAGCCTCGTATTGCTGCCATAATTATGGCAGTAGGCGCGGCTGCCATTGTGTTGACTGCTCGTGCTGCTGACCTGGCTGTGCTAAATTCGGTTCCTGTGGAAACTGCTATTCAGGCTTCGGGGGGAGACCCTGTGGCTAGAGCTAATATTGTTGATCGTAATGATGTGTTGTTGGCTGCAAATATCGAGACTTGGAATGTATATATATGGCGTGCTGATATTGATGATGTAGACCGGCTGGTAAGGCGATTATCTATGCTCGATAGCGTGCCTTCCGCACAAGTTTTAAAACAACGTTTGTCAGGCAATACCGGCCGCGCGCGAATAGCAAGATCGGTAACACCGAAGCAAAGACGTGAGATATTCAACCTTGCCGAGCCGGGGGTGGAGTTTGAATCTAAAATAAGAAGGGTTTATCCAAATGGATCTCTTGCGTCTCATTTTCTGGGGTGGGTGAATGCCGATGGCTTTGGCGTTTCCGGGGTTGAAGGAGCGTTTGATGCTCGCTTGCGAGATAAAAATGAAACATTAAAGTTAAGTCTAGATAGCAGGGTACAGTTCACTTTAGAAGACGAAATGCAAAAAGCTATTGTTTTGCACAAGCCATTAGCGGCTATTGGTTTGGTCACACATATTCCAACTGGTGAGGTGCTGGCATTGGCCTCTTGGCCAGATTTTGATCCCAATCACTTTAGCACAACAACGCCTGATCATCGCCGTAATCGCGCCTTGATAGATCCCTATGAACTTGGTTCGGTGTTCAAGCCGCTAACGATGGCTATGGCTCTTGAATCAGGAATGAAAATGGACGAAATAAATATTGACGTAAAACAAAAACTTGTAATTGCGGGTCGGGAAATAAAAGATTTTCACCCGGGGCCAAGCCCGATGAACGCAACAGATATTTTAGTGCATTCATCAAATAAGGGAGCCGCGCGATTGGCTTTGCGAACTGGTGCTAAAGCCCAGAGGAAGTATTTGGAGCGGTTCGGGCTATTGGCTCCTGCGCAGATAGAACTAAGAGGCAGTGCTAATGCATACATGGTTTCAAATAATTGGTCGGATATTAAAACCGCGACTATTGGCTTTGGCCACGGCCTGTCTGTTTCACCATTATCTTTTGTTTCGGCTTTAAGTGGAGTGGTAAACGGTGGCTTACAGGTGCCAATTACTGTTTTACCGGCAGATAATGATAACTTATCAACAAAATACGTTGTCTCGCCGGAGACTTCACGGCTTGTGCGAACTGCTATGCGTAAGGTTGTAATTGAAGGTTCTGGTAAAAGAGCCGATGTCCCTGGATATGGTGTGGCCGGTAAAACCGGCTCAGCAGAGAAATGGGATGCTAAGTTGTCTGCTTATGCCAAAGACCGTAATGTTTCTTCATTTGTTGCGGTGTTTCCGTGGGAATCGCCGCAATATATGGTTTTTGTGTTGCTTGACGAACCGCAAGGCGGAGTTACAACTTTTGGCTGGGAGACCGCGGGTTGGAATGCGGCGCCTGCTGTGCATAACATTATTGAACGGATCGGGCCATTACTTGATGCGCCGTATAGTAGGCCGGATCAGGTTGCAGAATCTGAACTTTCAGCACAGGTAGGAGAATGAAGTGAAGCTGTCTGAGCTTGCAAAATCGGTTGGGTTATCAGTATCTGGTCAAGATGGTTGCGATGCTCTTGTAACTGGCTTGGCGTTAGATAGTCGCAAAGTTCAGTCAGGTTTTTTGTTTGCTGCTCTGGCCGGAACACAAGTTCATGGGCGGGAGTTTATCCAGATGGCTATCGCCAATGGTGCTGTTGCCATACTTAGCGATCAGATGATTATGGGCTGCCAGATTCCTGTTTTGGTTGCTACAGATCCAGCGCGTAAGCTGGCACAAATGGCGTCGATCATTTATCCAGGCTCTCCACAAAACATTATCGCAGTTACCGGTACCAATGGCAAAAGTTCTACTGTGGAGTTTTTACGGCAAATCTGGCAAAATACCGGCAGAAGAGCTGCGTGTATTGGCACGCTAGGGGTAACAACAGATGCCGGAGTTATTCCATTGGGATATACTACACCTGATTGCATCGCTTTACATCAGAATTTGAGCGAATTGGCGAAACAAGATGTTACTGATTGTGCAATAGAGGCTTCATCACATGGGTTAGATCAGCGTCGAATGGATGCAGTTGTTTTGTCTGCAGCTGGTTTTAGTAATTTAACTCAAGATCATTTTGATTATCATAATGATTTTGCCGACTATTTTTCCGCGAAACAACGGCTATTCTTGGAGCTGCTGCCGGATAACTTTCCGGTGGCGATCAATGTTGATGATCAATACGGCGCTAAACTGGCTGATATTTGCCAGCAAAAAGGGCTTATGGTTTGGCGGGTTGGCTGGAGTGGTGTCGAAGTCAAATTGTTGGAAATTCAGCCCATGACGCACGGACAAAAACTGCATTTGCGGGTAATGGGTGACGAGCATACGATCATCTTGCCATTGGTAGGGGAATTCCAAGCGTCCAATGCGCTCTTGGCTCTGGCTTTGTCCATTCAAACAGGCACAGCAATCGTGCAGGCTTTGTCGGCTTTAGAAAAGTTAATTGGTGTACGCGGTCGATTGGAACTGGCAGGTATGAGCCGGTCGCAAGTCCCGGTTCTGGTCGACTTTGCTCATTCTCCAGATGGCTTGAAAAAGCTTTTGCAATCAGTCCGGCCGCATACAAAAGAAAGAGTTATTCTGGTGTTTGGCTGCGGCGGTGATCGGGACCAGAAAAAACGGCCATTGATGGGGAAAATCGCCAGTGAATTTGCCGATGTGGTTATTGTTACTGATGATAATCCTCGTGCTGAAAACCCGCAGAAAATTCGAACGGCAATTCTTGCTACAGCACCTGATGCAATAGAAATCGCTGATCGTGAACAAGCGATAGCTTATGCTATTGAACGCTCTATGAAGGACGACCTTATAGTAATTGCCGGCAAAGGTCATGAACAAGGGCAGATTGTTGGTAATCAGGTGTTTGAGTTTGATGATGTTCAAGTTGCCAGACAATTATTGGAGAAAGCAAAATGACGTTTGCTCTTTGGACTTGTGATGAAATTGCTGCGGCAACTGATGGCGAATTATTGTCCGGTAATGATTGGCAGGTATCCGGCGTCTCCATTGATAGCCGTACATTGGTCAAAGGTGATTTGTTCGTGGCATTGAATGTAGATCGTGATGGGCATGAGTTCGTATCTAGCGCGAATAAAGCCGGAGCTATTGCCTCAATTGTTTCTCGTAATGATGTCGTTGGTGCAAAGGTATTGGTCAGCGATCCGTTGCAAGCCCTGACACAGCTTGGGATGGCTGCTAGAAAACGCTCGGCCGCTACTCGTATAGCAATTACTGGTTCAGTCGGTAAAACTAGCGTGAAAGACGTATTGGCCAAGGTGTTAGCTGCCAATGGGACAACTCATAAATCTACACAATCATATAATAATCAATGGGGCGTGCCACTATCTATGGCTCGAATGCCAACTAACAGTAAATGGGCTGTGTTCGAAATTGGTACTAATTCACCGGGTGAAATAGCGTCCTTATCCGGTATGGTTCGCCCTAATATTGGCATAATTACCCGAATTGCTGAGGCGCATCTGGCTGGTTTTGGGACAATAGATGCAATTGCCCGTGAAAAGGCTTCGATTTGGGCAGCTCTAACAGATGATGGTATTGCTGTATTGCCCGGTTCAGGGCCGATGGCCGATATATTGTTAGCGCAAGTTAAATGTTTCGGGGTCAAAAATTTATGGAAGTTTGGAACCACTGATGACTGCGATGTTCGGATTGTAAATTGGGATACAGCAATTACTGGCTCACGAGGAGTATTTGATATCCGTGGAGATAGAGTTGAAATTTCTGCTCCGGTTTCCGGCATGCACTGGTCGGAAGTTTTTGCAGCAGTAATGGCAAGTGCTGTGGCTATAGGTCTGAATCCACAGCAGGTAGCACAAACCTTACAAGAAGTGACAGCCCCTGATGGCCGCGGAACATTGAGTGAATTGCAATTGGTCGATGGTGGCGTTGCTACTTTGATTGACGATAGCTACAACGCAAATCCAGCCAGCATGAAGGCAGCTCTTGATACTTTGTCGCGGTTTAGCGCTCCGCGAAAACTGGCGGTTCTGGGCGAAATGTTAGAGCTGGGGCCAATGGAGGCTAGGTTGCACGGTGAACTGTCATGGTCAATTGAACAGGCTGGAATATGCAAAGTATGGTGTGTCGGAGAATTGATGCGATATTTGACAGAGAAACTTCCCCTTAACCGGCAAGCGATAGTACCTGATGATATTGCTGATCTTGTAAATCTGATTTATGCGGATCTGCAAGATGGTGACATTTTGTTGGTAAAAGGCTCAAACGGTTCTGGTGTACACCGGGTTGCTAGGGGGCTTTTGCAAAGAGCCGCGGAAATATCCAAGGGAAAAGGGCGTAGTTAATGTTGTATCATTTATTGTATCCACTGGCCGAGGATTATTCGGTATTCAATGTGCTTAGGTATATATCCTTTCGGTTCGGAGCGGCTGTTTTTACTTCGCTATTGTTAGCGTTTATTTTCGGCAAACCGATTATCAACTGGTTGAAGAAAAAGCAAAAAAATGGCCAACCTATCCGCGAAGATGGCCCGCAAAGTCATATAATAGAAAAAGCTGGAACTCCGACTATGGGCGGAGTCCTGATATTGTTTTCAGGATTAACCAGCACTTTATTATGGGCGGACTTAAGTAATCAATATGTATGGGTAGTGCTTGGTGTTCTAAGCGGTTTTGGCCTTATCGGATTTTGGGACGACTATTATAAAGTAACCCGCCGTCACCATGGCGGCGTTTCCGCCAAAGTGCGGTTAATATTAGAGGCTTTGATTGCCGGAGTTGCTGTTTGGGTAATCATGCAAATTGTTACAAAAAACAATGGTGGTGATAGTGCATTGGCAAGCTCGGTAGCTTTGCCTTTTTTCAAGGATATTTTGATAAACCTCGGGCCGTTATATTTGATATTTGGGGTTTTTATAATTGTTGGAACTTCGAATGCGGTGAACCTTACTGACGGTTTGGACGGTTTGGCGATAGTACCGTTAATGATTGCCATGGGTAGTTTCGGGGTGATCGCCTACATTGTTGGACGGGTTGATTTTACAGAATATTTGCAACTTCCTTATGCTCCTGGCACTGGAGAGTTGGTGGTGTTTATCGGTGCGATATTAGGGGCTGGTCTGGGATTTTTATGGTGGAATGCTCCGCCGGCAATGATATTTATGGGTGATACTGGATCGCTGTCACTTGGTGCTGCTTTGGGGGCGATTGCTGTTGCAGTAAAACACGAAATTGTTTTGGCGATTATTGGCGGTTTATTTGTGCTTGAGGCGGTATCGGTGATCGTGCAGGTGACTTCGTTCAAATTAACCGGCAAGCGGGTTTTTCGCATGGCGCCAATACATCATCATTATGAAAAAAAGGGTTGGGCTGAGCCAACGATTGTTATTCGTTTCTGGATCATCGCTGTTATTTTAGCAATGATCGGCCTTTCAACATTGAAATTGCGATAGGTGAGATTTGATACCGGTCAATGAATTTACAGGCAAGAAAGTAGCAGTATTTGGTTTGGGGCGTACTGGGCTTGCGGCTGCCAGTTCGTTAAGAGCCGGAGGAGCCCACGTTATTGGTTGGGATTCTTGTGAGGAAAAGCAAAAAGCAGCGCGTGATGTAGTCGATGAAATTTGCGATCTTTCACGGCGTTCAATGTCGGATTTGGCGGCGTTGGTTTTGTCGCCGGGAATTGCCCATACTTTTCCCGCGCCAAATAATATAGTTGCTCTGGCCAAAGCCTGTGATGTGCCGATCATTGGTGATATGGAATTACTGGCGCGCACATTGGTAAAAATAGATCGCGATAATCGCCCTAAACTTGTTGGAATTACCGGAACTAATGGCAAATCTACGACTACGGCTTTGCTTACCCATGTTTTGCAAAGTGCAAATTTAGATGCAATTTGTGGCGGTAATATTGGACGAGCAGTTCTTGACTTACCAAGCCCGCGCAAAGGGCAAATATATGTGGTTGAATTGTCCTCTTATCAATTAGAGTTAACTTCCTCTTTGCATTGCGATATTGCTTGTTTGCTTAACTTGTCTGCCGATCATCTGGATCGACACGGAGGTATGGAAAACTATATAGCCGCCAAAAAACGAATATTTGCCCGACAACAATCCTGTGACCAGATTGTGATCGGGGTAGATGACCCACAAACTATTTCTATTATGTCAGAGTTAAATTTTGCAGGTGTTCCGGTTTGTGCAATATCGGCTGATACTGTGCTCAGCAAGGGTGTTTTTGTTGTTGGTGGTAAATTGATAGATGCTATGGACGGTCATTCAAAGCAGGTGGTTGATTTAGGTGAAGCTGCGGGGCTTCGTGGTCACCATAACTGGCAAAATGCTGCAGCGGTTTATGCGATGGCGCGTAAACTTGGTTTAAATAAAGAGAAAATTATTGATGGTTTGCTCTCGTTTAATGGTTTAGCGCACCGGATGCAGCCATTGGGAAAGCTTGGCAAAGTTTTGTTTGTAAATGACAGCAAAGCCACCAACGGCGAGGCGGCCGCCAAAGCTTTGGCTTCTTTTGACGATATTTTCTGGATTGCTGGCGGGTTGCCTAAAAAGGACGGGCTTGACCCTACTTTGCCGCTAATTGGTAATGTTCGTAAAACATACTTAATCGGGGCTGCCGCAAGAAGGTTTTCCAAACAATTAAAAGGTCTTGGCGAGACTGTTCAGTGCGATGAGTTGAGTGTGGCTTTTCAGATGGCCGTTGTTGACGCAAACAAAAGTAACGTTAAACAGCCGGTGGTGTTGTTTTCTCCGGCCTGTGCTTCTTTTGATCAGTTTTCTGATTTTGAAGAACGTGGTGATGCTTTTGTTGGACTGTTTGCAAATGCAAGACAAAAACAATGAGCTTAATAGCCACACATCGCAAACAATCTATAATTCGCGACTGGTATTGGAGTGTTGATAAAATATCAGTTTTGGCTGTTGGGTTATTAATACTTATTGGATTGCTTTTGTCACTGGCTTCTTCACCTGGTGCTGCTGATCGCAGAGACTTAATTGATCCTTTTTATTATCTGTCACGGCATTTAATGTTTGCCGGTTTAGCAGCAGTCTCCGTGTTTGTTATTTCCATGTTCTCAAGGAGAAATGCCCGTCTTTTGGCGTTTCTTGCCTTAGTTTGCTCGCTTTTGTTTATGATCTATATTTTGCTTTTCGTGGACTATACTGCGGGGGAAGCAAAAAGGTGGATCAGAATAGGCTCGTTTACCTTGCAGCCATCAGAGTTCTTAAAACCCGGCTTAATGGTAATGATTGCATGGTTGCTTGTTAAGAGTCAGCAAACAGGAATTCCGGGCAGGTTAATTGCTTTTGCGGTTTACGGGTTTTCTTCAATGCTATTATTGTTTCAACCAGACGCAGGGCAAACTCTTCTTATTACAATCAGTTTTGTTTTGATTTTTTTTATTGCCGGAATGTCGTGGCAATGGGTAACATCTTTCATTTCTTTGACCGTTATCGGATCAATTGGTGTGTATTTGACGATGCCGCACTTTGCCAGTCGGATAGATCGTTTTCTTGACCCTTCAAGCGGTGATACTCATCAGGTTGATATGGCAATGGCAGCAATTCAACGCGGAGGCGTATTTGGACGTGGCCCCGGCGAGGGTCGGGTTAAAAACCTGATACCAGATGCTCATACGGATTTTATTTTTTCGATAGCGGCCGAAGAGTTTGGGATGATCCTGTGTGTTATAATTATAGGACTTTATGCGCTGATTGTAGTGCGGTCATTGATGCGGGCGAGCCGCCTGATGGATCCGGTTTCACAATTATCTGCAACCGGCTTGGCTTTATTGTTGGGTTTGCAGGCTTTTGTAAATATTGGCGTTAACTTACAAGTTATTCCAACTACAGGAATGACTTTACCGTTTATTTCCTATGGTGGATCATCAATGTTGGCTATTGGTCTTACTGTGGGCTTATTACTGGCTTTTACCAGATCGCGACCGGGAGTAATGGAATGAATAAAAAGCCGGTGATTGCATTAGCTGCTGGTGGAACCGGAGGGCATGTGTTTCCTGCCGAAGCTCTTGCTCATGAGTTGATTGCCCGTGGCGCAAGCGTGATATTGGTAACTGACCAGCGTGGTGAAAAATTAACTGAGAATTTCCCGTGTGATCAAAAATTGGTGGTTAAGGCTGCAAGCCCGTCAAAGAACCCAATGAAATTGGTTGCCTGGGTTTGGGCTATGCTGGTTTCCAGAAATGTAACAATAAAATTTTTAGAAAAATATAATTGCGACCATGTTGTCGGATTTGGTGGCTATCCTTCGGTTCCGGCGATCCTCGCCAGTAAATCATTAAAAATACCACTTGGTTTGCATGAACAAAATGCAGTTTTGGGGCGGGCAAACCGGTTGGGCGCAAGATATGCAAAATGGGTTGCCAGTGGTTTTAAGACTTTAGATAATTTACCAGCAAACAAGGATATGCGGCATTTGGTGACAGGTAATCCGTTGCGTCCGACCTTGATGCAGGCGGTAGATAGGCCGTTTCCAATTGGTTCTGGTGACTTGAACTTATGTGTGTTGGGCGGCTCATTGGGTGCTAGGATATTGAGTGATACGGTTCCAGCGGCGATTGCCCTTTTGCCAGAAGAATTGCGAAAGCGGTTGTTTGTTGTTGCGCAAATCACCAAAGACAGAATTAAGATGGCAACAGAAACTTTGGCCAGTGCAGGGGTGCGTTGCGAATTGGCTCCGTTCTTTGATGACGTTGCTAACCGGCTTGCCATGGCGCATTTGGTGGTGGCGCGAGCTGGTGCTTCTAGTGTATCTGAGTTGGCCGCAATGGGCAGGCCTTGCATTTTGATACCGCTTGCCATTGCTATGGATGATCATCAGACGGTGAATGCCCGTGAGTTAAAAAAAGCCGGTGCTGCTGATTTAATAAGTGAAGAAGAATTGACACCGGAGAAATTGGCTGCACTTTTACAGGTAAGATTGTCTGATAGAGCTGATTTGTCAAAACGAGCAAAAGCAGCAAAAACAGTTGCCAGACTTGATGCGGCGAGTGAGTTGGCTGATTTGATATTGGAAAAGAGGAGATAGTTTTGCGTGGTGCAGTACCTTTTGAGTTTGGTGTAATACATTTTGTCGGCATTGGTGGTATCGGCATGAGCGGTATTGCCGAAGTGATGCTGAACTTAGGGTATCAAGTGCAAGGCTCGGACATTTCCGAAAATGCTAATGTAAAACGCCTGCGCCAAAAAGGTGCGAAGGTGATAATCGGTCAACAAGCGGATAATGTTGCCGGTGTTTCTGCAATTGTTGTCTCCACTGCGATTAGTAATGATAACTCCGAAGTGCTGGCCGCGCGAGAACTTGGTATTCCAGTGGTGCGCCGGGCAGAAATGCTGGCTGAGTTGATGCGTCTTAAATGGTCGGTTGCGGTGGCTGGAACTCATGGAAAAACCACGACTACATCACTTGTGGCTACTTTGCTTGATGCTGCCGGACTGGATCCTACAGTGATCAATGGCGGGGTTATTTCTGCCTATGATTCAAATGCAAAACTGGGTGCGGGTGACTGGATGGTGGTTGAAGCCGATGAAAGTGATGGCTCGTTCCTAAAGTTACGTGGTGCGGTTGCCATTGTTACCAATATTGATCCTGAGCATATGGAGTATTATGGAACAGTGGAAAATTTGCATAACGCCTTTTTCCAATTTGTTGAGGCTATCCCATTTTATGGGTTTGCGGTGCTTTGCGTTGATGATCCTGATGTGCAACGACTTTCAGCTAAAGTACAGAATCGTAAAGTATTATCATATGGCTTTTCTCCGCAAGCAAATGCCCGAATAAGCCCGGTAATTTCTGCTGACAATGGTTCACGTTTTGATATTACTTTCTCAAGTTCTGATGGAATAGAGGAAGCAAATTGGAGGAACTTGTTTTTACCAATGGCTGGTGACCATAATGTCGCAAATGCCACAGCTGCGGTGGTGGTGGCCAAGGAATTGGGTGCCAGTTTTGAGCAGGTGCAAAGTGCATTGGCGGTCTTTGGTGGAGTAAAGCGTCGCTTTACCCATGTCGGTGAGTGGAATGGTGTTACCATTATCGATGATTACGGCCATCATCCAGTGGAAATAGCTGCGGTATTGCAAGCTGCGCGTAGCTCAACCACCGGACGGGTGATCGCAATAGTGCAGCCCCATAGATATACACGTTTACATGACTTGTTTGACGAGTTTTGTACCTGTTTCAACGAAGCTGATACTGTATTGGTAACTCCGGTATTTACTGCTGGGGAAGCGCCAATAGCAGGTGCTGACCAAAACAGTTTAGTTGCCGGCTTAAAAGCCAATGGCCACAAAGATGTATATCCTGTGCAGCGTGATGAGTTGGCAAAAATGATTGTTGGAAAAGTAAGCTCCGGCGACCTGATATTGTTTTTAGGTGCCGGAGACATTACCGCCTGGGCTTATGATTTACCGGGGCAGTTGGAGGGTATTTAAAGTGCCTGTATTGGTAAAACCGGAAGGTTTCCCGGAAATTCGCGGAAAAATGCTCCGGCAAACACCCTTGGCGGCTTACACATGGCTTCGGGTGGGCGGGGCAGCCGATATGCTGTTTTTACCTAAAGACGAGGCTGATTTGGCGATGTTTATGGCGCAAAAGCCGGCTGATTTGCCGGTGTTCGTTATGGGCGCCGGTTCAAACCTTCTTGTGCGCGATGGTGGCATTGCTGGCGTAGTGATCCGCTTAGGCCCGGCTTTTGGCGCATTACAGGTCGAGGACGAAGTGTTCATTAGAGCTGGCGCGGCAGTTCCGGATAAAATGTTGGCTAAATTTGCTGCCAAGTCCGGAATCGGTGGTTTATCCTTTTATAGTGGAATACCGGGAAGCATTGGTGGAGCCTTGGCCATGAATGCCGGTTGTTACGGCACGGAAACCGCAGATGTTTTGCACTCCGTAATCGTGATCGATGGCTTTGGCCGGCGCAAGGGTGTTGGAGTTGATGAGCTAAATTACACTTACCGGAGTTGTGGCGCACCAAAAGACTGGATTTTTGTTGAAGCTTTGTTCAAGGGCCAAAAAGCAAATACCGAAGAGCTTCTCCAACAAATGCAAAAAATCAATGACAAACGTGAACAAAGTCAGCCAATACGAGAAAAAACCGGCGGTTCTACATTCAAAAACCCGCCTTTGCTTAAAAGTTGGGAATTAATAGATCAGGCCGGAGCAAGGGGGCGAAAGGTTGGTGGTGCAATAATGTCCGAGCAACATTGCAACTTTATGATCAATGTTGAAAATGCCAGTGCCGATGATCTGGAACAGTTGGCCTTAAGTGTTCGAAAATCAGTTAAAGAAACCAGCGGAATTGATCTGCAGTGGGAAATCAAGAGAGTAGGGCGGTCATGAGCAGAAAAATAGTGGTTCTATCAGGTGGTCAAAGTGCGGAACGAGAAGTGTCGATAAATTCCGGCAAAGCCTGTGCTGATGCATTGCGTCGCAAAGGTTGGGACGTAATTATGCTCGATCCTGATGCTAATTTGGCGACGGAATTATCAGCATTAAAACCGGACGCGGTTTTTAACGCTTTACATGGTGAGTTTGGCGAAGATGGTAGAGTGCAGGGATTATTGGATATTTTAGGCCTGCCATATACTCATTCCGGAGTGCTGGCGTCGGCCTTGGCGATGGATAAACAAAAAACCAAGGCGGTTTTACGTGAGCATGGAGTTAAATGCCCAAAAGGTATTTTGGCTAATCGATTTAATGCGGCAAAAGAGCATTTATTACCGCCACCTTATGTAATCAAACCCAATGCCCAAGGATCCAGTGTCGGAGTGCTGATTGTCCTTGAAGGAGAGAAGCACCCTCCGGCAGTTTTGTTGTCAGATGATTGGCCTTATGGTGATGAGGTGCTGGTGGAAGAGTATATTGCTGGCAGAGAATTAACAGTGGCCGTTATGGGTGACAAAGCCCTTTGTGTTACTGAAATTGTCGCCAATCGTGATTTTTATAATTATGAGGCAAAATATTTTGCAGGAGGGTCAGATCATATTTGCCCGGCTAGAATTGATGATGACTTTGCAAAAATTGTTATGAATCAGGCTATTAAGGCGCATCAGGTGCTTGGCTGCAGTGGCATTACCCGTTCTGACTTTCGTTGGGATGAAAAAAATAATTTGTTAAGGTTACTGGAAATTAACACCCAACCGGGCATGACTTCTACTTCGCTTGTTCCTGAACAGGCGGCTTCTTTAAAG
>JAESTZ010000053.1 GCA_016763315.1 Robiginitomaculum sp. | reverse complement strand
CAATTGCAGAAATTGCCCACATTTTGGGCATCAAACAAGGTACGGTTAAATCCCGACTACATACCGCCAGACAAAGCCTTAAAACCAAATTACAAACAGGAGAAAACTATGAGTAAACTTGATGAAGCTATCCGTGAGGCACTTAACGCCGAAGACGCGGAACAACTAGAATACCTAGCCGCACCGCAAGGAATGTGGGCTAGATTATGGGGAGTGCTAAACTCTCATTCCGGCCCGTTGGCGTGGTATGGCATAGTTTTGCAAGTTGTGACTCTTGGATTAGCATTTTGGGGCGGGTGGAATTTTTATTTTGCCGATACCGGCAGAGACATGGCTCTTTGGGGTGCGTTTGCCGGTTTGATGATTTTGATGCAAACTTTCTTGAAATTCTGGTTCATAGTGCAAATGGACAAAATGGAAATCCTGCGCGAGATAAAACGACTGGAGTTACAAGTGGCACTATTGGCTCAAAAACAGGCCTAAAATATATTAACCGGCACTAGAAGCCTGTTCAATAACACTGCTTGGCGGCGACAAGGGTAATTTAATTGTAACAGTAGTTCCAATGCCCAATTCACTTTCCATTATAAATTCGCCGCCATGCAACTCGACCAGTGACTTGGTCAAGGCCAGCCCCAAGCCGGATCCTTTATGGCTCTTGCTGTGCTGGCTTTCTATTTGCGAAAATGGCGTACAAAGTTTCGGTAAATCCTCTTGCGATATACCAATTCCAGTGTCTGTTATCTCAAAAATAACCCCGCCGGTATTGGTATCTATATGCGTGTTCATAGTAACCTCTCCACCCTCAAGAGTGAATTTGATCGCATTCGATAAAACGTTGAGCAATATTTGCTTTAAAGCTCTTGGGTCGGCTTCGATATCCGGGACTTCCTGTAAATTTAGAACTAACTGAACAGAAGATTCAACAGCTTTTCCCCTGACCAAACGTAAGCACTGATCTATTAGCTCGTCGCAATAAATTGTCTCGACACTAAGGGTCATTTTACCAGACTCAATTTTTGACATATCCAGAATATCATTGATCAAATTCAACAAATGCTGTCCCGAAGATAAAATATCTCCGACATATTCCAAATAACGATCATCACCCAATGGCCCGAACATTTCTTTTTGCATGATTTCGGAAAAACCATTGATCGCGTTTAACGGTGTGCGTAATTCGTGCGACATATTTGCCAGAAATTCACTTTTAGAACGATTGGCTTCTTCCGCTCGGATTTTTTCTTGTTGGTAATTGCCGGCTAATTCAGAAATCTTCACTTGGCTTTTTTCCAGATCAGTTACCGAGGCTATGAGCTTGCTCTCATTTTTGACCAATAAAGACTCTTGCATTTTAAGTGCAGTAATATCCGTGCCAATACCGACCAAACCGCCATCAGCGGTTTTTCGCTCCGACATGTGTATCCACCTGCCATCAGCCAGCTCCATTTCAACAGCAGCTTCATCACGCCCCTGATGCACAGACTTGATCGATTTGGCAGCTAAATGCTCCAACTCCTCATAAGCCACGCCAGTGATAAGGTACTTTTGGTCAATATTGAAAAAATCGGCAAATTTCCGATTACACATAATCAACCTGCGCCGGGCATCCCAAACAACAAACGATTCCGACATCGACTCCAAAGCTGCTCGAAGTCGATATTCTGCGGCATTAAGCCGTGATTGAGCGCCCTTTTGCTCGGAAATATCGATGGCAACACCAACCACACGGCCAGTATTTTGCTGGCCATTATCATACCAAGGCTTGCCGCGTGCCTGAAAGCAAATTGGCAAGCTGACCGCTCTAAACTCTACATCAACCTCGCCCTTAGAAGATGCATTATTCATTGCAGCTTGTAGTTTTTTACGATCATCGGCATGAACCAAACTTAAAAATTCAGCCGTGGAAACGGTCTTAGCTTGCGGCAAGAGGAACATGTGAGCCAAGGATTCAGTAATGAAAACCAAGTCTTTATTGGTGTCCCAGTCAAAAACGCCACTTCTTGCACCCTCAATCGCCAATCTAAAACGCGCATCACTATCGGTTAGTGCCTGTTTAATGCTTCTAAGACCCCGCATTTGATTCAATAAAATAACCACCAAAACAGCAGCAACAAGTAATGGGGCAATGGTCATAAGCACAAAGAATACCAATGTCCGTATCCACGCGGCCCCATCTATCCGCAGATCACCAGCTTGATATACCACAAGATCACCGGCAAATAATGTAACTATTCCGACCGCCAAAACTTGACCGTTCTTACCTACGCCCTCAAGGCCGCCAACCAAAAGAGTGCGTACATGATACGCGCTTTGCACCGGATCAACGCCTAAAACTTCTGGTATTGTCTGGCTCTGTTGATCAATTGGATAACCGATAGGGTAACCGTTTCGATCAGCCAGTAAATTCATCTGATCCCGACCATTTGCAAGCTGCAACCAATTCACAGAAACTAAAGCCGTCAAAAAATAGTGCTGGCCGTCAATGACAACACGGTTAGCGGCAATGATTTGCTTTACCCCCAGCTCATTGGCAATAATTCCAGAAAAGCTGTCAGCATTTGTCAATGCACTTGAAACTGTAGCAAGTACCTTCGCATCAAACACGTTTGTTGCCGCGCCATTAAAATCCGTTGCTAGTTGGCTAAGCGTGACTTTATCAATCGAAACCTCGCCTTGCAATTGTGAAAGAATACTCTGCAAATCCTGCTCATTAGATATTCCAGCTATTTCCAAGGCTCGAGCCGTTGATTGCACTCTGGCGGCAACTTGTTTTATTTTCCCGTTGACCAAAGTAGCGTAATTGGTGGTCGACAATATCCGCGAATACATTTCCTCTGCCTCAGCCGCGCGGTATTCCATCAATAATTTCATCGAAATCACAATCAGAAACAGTAAAGTAAAAAACATCACAAAACCAAGTGACCACTTAGCCTCAATATTGCGTTTTCCAGCAGATTTACCTTTAATTTTTTTTGCCAGCTTTCGCGCTTTGCCAGAAGGACGCAATGATTTAGTACCCCCACGATTACCTGGTGGGGGAATAATAGGCTGATGTATGCCGTTTCGTGTTCTCAGCTTAACCCCCATCAAAGGTGATTCGATCCCTCGGCTAAGAATAATCCACCAGAGTCAACGCTGTCGATACACAAATTATAAAAATCCTCGCCTAATGCGAGTTTTATTCTCTCATATAGTTTTATATATAGATTGGAATCTGAATCAATTAATTCGGCAACAATCAGATATTATTTGGAAAAATCCATTACTTTTGAGGCCGCGTCCTCGTTGGTTTGCACATGTTCTTCGGCTGCCTCACGCCCCTCATCAGTTGATCTACGAAAGGGACCATTGTGATTAGCGTCACTACGACGCCGGCGGTCAGGGCCAAAATAACTTGAGGTTCGTACAAAATCTCTAGGGTGATCAATTACTGAGACCAGTTTCCTAAACATTTCTTGAGCATTTACCGGCTTGTTACAAAACTCGGTTACGCCGGCATCTCGTGCCGCCACCACCCGGCTGCGCTCCGAATAAGCAGTAAGCATGATAATAGGAATAAATGGCGACGGGCTGTCCTCGGCAGTTCGCACAAGCTTAATAAAATCAAGCCCATCTAAAAGATCCATCTGATAATCAACAATAATCAGATCAATTGCCTCACTTTTCACCAGATCAAAAGCATCTGCTGCGTCCTTTGCCTCATAGAAATGCTTCATGGAAAACCCGCGCAGAATGGTTTTCACAATATTGATCATGTGTACATTGTCATCGACAATCAAAGTACGCAAACGATCCATTCGTATCTGGTTATTCATCACAGTCTAGCCAAGCAATTTTGCAATTACTGCTTCATAACTTAAAAAAGTTAGTTTACGCTTAATCAGCGCCTAAATGTTTACTGGCGATTTCATAAGTGTTCTTTGACAGACCATTAGCGCTCTTCACTTCATTGATAATCTTTCCGGCTAACTTGCTTCGCACTGGCTCGACTTTCTGCCAACTGGAAAACGCCCCCATCAGTCTGGCCGCCAAGCTAGGGTTTTGCTTATCTATTTTGAGTATTCCCCCCGCCAATAACTGATAACCGCTACCATCAGCCAAATGAAACAATGCCGGGTTAGCCATGGCAAATGCCCCGTAAACCGCTCTTGCTCGGTTCGGGTTTAGTATGTCAAAATCCGTGTGCTCAAGTAAGTTATTGATGCTCGCAATATCATCAGCATTGACCGCTTGTACCGAAAACCATTTATCCAAAACCAATGGATTTTTGTGCCATTGTTGATAGAACTCGCCCAATGCCTGTTGATATTTGTTTGAACCAGAACGCTTTAATGCCACTAGAGATGCCATAGTATCGGTCATATTATCGGCATTTTGCCAAGCCTGCCAAACAAGCTCACGAATTTCGTCACTCGCCAAAGTGCTTAGCGTTAGTAATGCCTGATTGCTAAGGCTGCGCAAAGCCGCAGATTTTGCATCGGGCTTAAATGCACCAGCAGGTCGCATCTGGCTTTGAAGTGTCAATAAACGATCCATATTAGACACCGCCAACTGACGAACCATTGCCAGTTTTGCACTCTTGATTGCTTCGGGAGCAGCCTCTTCCATCATTTGAAAAACTTCATCATCAGATGGCAATTGCAAGCAAAGCGCAACAAATGCCGGATCAAGCTCATCATCATTCAAGATAGCTGAAATTGCCGTCAAATATTGCTCGCTCGCTTGCGGTTCAATATTTTGCAACACTTGTTCGCTCATCTGCAATAATTGCGCACGGGCAAAGCTTTGCGCCTCTTCCCAGCGATTAAACTGGTCGGAATCATTTGCTATGATCAAGGCCTGATCAGCCGAATATCTTTCAATTTGCAAGGTTATAGGCGCAGAAAACTGCCGAAAAGCCGAAACCACCGGACGTTCACTTAAACCGCTAAAAGTCCAACTTTGCTGTTGCTTGTTCAGTATCAACACCGCTTCTTGTTGCTCTGAAACCCCAAGGCTTTTTATATCAAAATTCAACGATCCCGACTGCCCCAACAGGCCAATGCGAACGGGTATCGGCACTGCTTGTTTTTCTTTTTGCCTCGGTGTCGGTGCAGTTTCTTGAGTAAAATCAAGCTGCAAAGTTCCTGTTTGTGAATCCCAGTTTTGCTTAATAGTAACCCTTGGCCGACCAGCTTGGCCGTACCAGACAAGAAACTGCGATAAGTCCTGACCTGAAATTTTTGCAAAACAATCCAGAAACTGCTCCATCGTTGCCGCAGTGCCATCGCAAGTCTCGAAATATAAATCCATTCCCTTGGCAAAGTTTTCTTCACCGACAATAATCTTCAAGGCGCGGATCAACTCCGCACCTTTTTCGTAAACAGTGGCGGTGTAAAAATTGTCAATCGCCATATAAGAAGCCGGACGTACCGGATGCGCCAATGGACCACTATCTTCAGGGAACTGTCTTGCACGCAAGGCTTTTACATCCTTGATCCGGCAAATACCCGCCCCGCGTTGTGAGGCAGAAAACTCTTGATCACGATATACCGTAAGCCCTTCTTTTAGGCACAACTGAAACCAGTCACGACAAGTAATACGATTACCTGTCCAATTATGAAAATACTCATGCGCGACCACGCTTTCAATGCGTTCGAAATCCGCATCAGTTGCGGTTTTGGCATCAGCTAACAAAACCGAGGAATTAAATATATTCAACCCCTTGTTTTCCATGGCTCCGAAATTAAACGAACGCACAGCAACAATCATAAACAGATCAAGATCATATTCACGGCCAAATGCTTCTTCGTCCCATTTCATTGAACGCTTTAACGCGTCCATGGCATATTCTGCCAAATGCGCATCACCGGGATCAACATATATTTGTAATGGAATCTCCCTATCGCTCATGGTGGTGAAATGATCCTCGATCATATCAAACACACCACCAACCAAGGCAAACAAATAAGCCGGTTTTTTGAACGGGTCTTCCCAAAGGGTGAAATGCCGATTACCCTCAAGATCACCAGAATCAAGTAAATTACCGTTTGAAAGCAAAGTTTTAACCGACTTATCAGCTTCGATCCGAACAGTAAATTTACTCATCACATCGGGTCTGTCGGGATAATAGGTGATGTTGCGAAACCCTTGCGCTTCGCACTGGGTGCAATACATGCCGCCACTAAAATAAAGTCCGTTTAGCGCATGATTATCCGCCGGAGATATTTTCGTATTTATCTCAAGTAAAAAACTATCCGGCACATCTACCAAAACTAATTTATGGTCATCAAGCTGATATTCATTGGCCAAAACAGCTTTGCCATCAATGGCAATTGCCAACAACTCCATGTTTTCACCGTCCAGAACCAATGGCTCGGCATTGTTGCCTTTTCGGGAAATTTTACATTTTAACTGCACCAAAGTTGCAGTTTCATGTAGCTGGAACTGCAAATCTGTTGTTTCAATGGCAAACGGATACGGTTGATAATCAGCCAGATGTATCTGGACGGCTTGTTCGGGTTTCATTGAAGTTTCCTGTTACTATTTTCACATGATTAACCCACGCAAGAACACAAGTCACCTGAGCCAATAGGAGTTAAGGTACTTTCTTTAGTATCCATCAACTTATCCAAAAAACCGGTGCTGATCCCGTGTCAAGCACGGGACTAAAGCTTTTTGGGCCGATGGAGTATAATTAAATTTCCGCAATTACTTTTTGCAACATGCTTGTTACTTCACCGGCAATTTCGCCAAGGCTTTCATTACCAACCGCCTGCATCGAAGCCTCTGGATCTACTGCACTTATTTCAACGCCATTATCCACTTCGCGCAAAATTACATTACAAGGCAACATCACACCAATTCGTGGCTCGGCAGCTATCGCCTTGTTTGCCATGCCCGGATTACACGCGCCCAAAATAGTGTATTTAGGCATATCAACATCGATCTTTTTCTTTAATGTCGCCTGCACATCAATGACTGATAACACCCCAAAGCCGTTATTGGCCAAAGCAGCATTAGTACGATCCAAAGCTTCAATCCACGGGTAAGAAACAGTTTTCGAAAAACAATAAGACATGAGCTTTCTCCTGATTTTGTATATTAGGTAACACTTATATAATGTGGCAAGTCTCCGTTTCAAGAGGTGATTTCACTTTGATTTTTCTTTTACCGGTCACGCCCCGTCATTGCGGGCATCGACCCGTAAGTCCATCCACAAACAGTGGTAATGACAACAAACCTAAATAACTGGCCGCGTCAGCAAACAAGGATTACGTGCATTTTGGGAACTGTCACAGTAATTCCTGATTATCTTTGAGATTTCACCGTATTTTGCGAAATAGGGATTTCCTTTAAAATTTCATCACGCAAGGCAATTGTCTTCCTCCAACCCATAGTAATTACCACTGCTGGGTAGATAAAGAACCCGATAAAGTGAACGGCCAAAAACACGCCTATCCAAGGGAATATTTTGAGTGCTGGTTGCTCAACTCCATTATGAGTGTAGGCTATCAAACCATCACCAAACACGTATTCAAAAGCAATATATGCAGAAAACACACTATAAACCACCAGCGTCATAAATAACCATAACTGTAATATTATTTTCGATAGCGTGGTATGTTTTATTTCTCCGGCATATTTATAAAAACCACTTTCATTTTTAGATTTTTTAAATGAAATAACCGGAAGCAATAAATATTTATTCAAAGCGTTTAATTTGACCCAATGCGTTTCATTATACGTTCCTCTACGCCACCGTGGTATGCCCAGAAAATTCTTGCTTTGCGGAATTTTGGTTAAAACCTCATCTATTGGGTTTGCAGACAAGCAATCAAAAGTATCCAATGTATTTGGTAAAAATTTGCTCATTCCAATACGATTTTTTAATCTAATCAACATCGAACTCCTGAATTGCATTTTCTATTCCCCGACGAGGTTCAACCCCCGTCCGACAATTGAGAGTATCAACGAATTTCAAACTTTTTAACACGAATATCTATTGGCACGTTGCATTTTCCGCCCGTTTCAAAACAACTTTCTGGCATATCTTTGTAGTCAAACCTAAACCTCAACATAGAACCAGTAGTGTAAACCACATAACTCCCCTCCGCAGAACCGTAAATAAATCTTCCATTAGGATAAGACTCATGCAGGTCTTGCACTGTCGAACCTGCTCCGTTCCCGAATTTATCTGTTACCGTCTGCGACGATGTACTAATAATAGATAAGTGGCCATCCAAATCAAATATACATTTCAATATTGCACTGTCAGAAAGGTTTACTAAATAAATAGTATATTCGTCTCCCTCCATATTTTCTGTTGTTATCGTATACGGTAACCCGAGCTCCTCTATTTGAGCACCGGTCATCCCGATATAGACTGGTCCAATATTCTTGGTATTCTGCTTGTAAATAATTTCTGAGATATTTTCTTTATCATTTAGCGTATTAGGTTGCGCATTGCCGCCAAAAAGAAAAACGAAGATTACAATTAATGGCGAATAAGTCATTGGAATACTTTCTAACTTGGTTTTTCATTTTCCACCGCCGGACAGGGTTTGAACCACCGTCCGCGGTGGAAAGTGTTTGTTTTCGCGTGGTGTTGACTAAACGCTTATTACCGGGGAAATCAAACCTTGCTCATGCTTTCTGATAGCACAAAAATGATTTATCATCTGTAGAACCGATAGCCTCGATGAACATTTGCAAATTGAAATTGTCAAGTTCAAGTAGATAGTCATTAAAAACACCCATCCCATTTGCCTCTGAAGGTATAGATATATTGCAATCTATAAATTTTAGATGGTAGTAAAAATCTTCATACGAAGGGCCATCGTCAGTTGTTTGTATTATGATCTCATGGATATCATCCCAGTTAAAACAATCGGAAGTGTTGCTCTTGGCATTGAATATACGAAATGAAACCTCATCTGCCTCAATTGTGATTGGGTGAGGTTCTTCGGAAGGGCGATTTTTTATAAAAATAACCACGATTATAATGAGGGCAATAATTATAATTATAGCCTCTTGATAATCAAATACCAATTGCAACCAAGGCACAGTCATGTATGGAGTACGCTGTTTTGGAAGTTCATCATAATTTCAAAACAGGCTAAGGCGGGTTTACTCACAACCGGCGAAGCCGTCTTCGTCCATTTTGGCTTCATAAGGTGCGGCAACATCGGAACCGGCAGTGTATGTGCCGCGTACAGTGTCCCAGTCTTCGGGTTGTATCTCCACCATCCACGCGGCATACGGATCGTCATTAGCCAATGCTGGTGTTTCTCGTAGATCCTCATTTACCGCAAGAACTTCGCCGCCAGCAGCAGATTTGGCCGGGCCTACCCATTTGCCGCTTTCAACCGTGGCGCATGAACGTCCGGCTTTGACCTTGCGGCCAACTTTCTTTGGCGTAAATGCCACTAACTTGCCAGCAAGCGCGGTTGCCACCGAGGTCATTCCTATGCGGATCTTGCCATCATCAAGCTCTTTGACCCAAATATGATTACCAACATCATAAAGTAAGTCTTCGGGTAAGTGACAGCCACGAACATCAGCCATGTGGAAATTCCTTTAAGTTAGTGATTCAAGTTGAGTTTAGGCGAACTGGCTTGGCGGCGCAACAAAACTCGCCAAGGCCGGCTTCTTGTAATTTGCCGCCAATGAAAAACACCAAATGCCGCGCCAATAATTGCATCATTTGCAAACGATGGCTGGTCTTTGCGTGATCAGGATCAAGACGAACCAAATTATAATGATAAACCAGCTCTCTGGCGGTTTCACGGCAAGCATTAAAACTGGGGTTCCCTTTGGCTCCTTGACGGTGCAAAGCCAATATCCGAAAGCCTTCGCTCAGTTCTTGCGTCGGCTGACTGTCCTTGGCCAATAGCCAGTTTTCCAAAGCTTGTTCGCCAGCCTGTAGCAAAAAAACCGCAGCTTCAATTGGACTATCATTGGCCAAGGGTTGTTCCAGTGCCGATTCCAATTGCGCAAAATCGCTCATACGATTTCCTTATCGAACATAAAACCAACAGAATCAGAGACATTTTCATGCAAACCTACTTCACGAACGCCCAAGCCCATGGCAAGGCCAAGTAATTGAGTAAAATAGACAATTTTGACATTGGTTTGCTTGGATAATCGCTTTAACGCCCTGATCTGATGCATCTCTAAACCTGAATGACAGGTTGGGCATTCGGTGGCTATTACTTCTGCGCCGGCAGCTTCGGCGGCTTGTAAAATGTTAAGTACCAATTTGGTCGACATGTCGCTATCGGACAAAGTATGCGCCCCGCCGCAGCAGGCGGTTTTCATGGCAAAGTCAACATTTACGGCTCCGGCGATTTCCAGCAAATCGTCCATATAATGCGGCTTTGAAGTGCTTTCACTGTCGCCTCCTTGGTCTTTTTCTGGAAAGATATGCCGTGGACGAGTGTACATACAGCCGTAATAATTGGCGACTTTAAGCCCTTTTAGGCCACCCTTGATCTTGGCGCGTAACTCTTCCTCGCCATAACCAAATTTGATCCAATCCAGCGCGTGAATGGTTTCAACTTCGCCGGCTTCATAGGCAGGGTGATCGGCCTTTTTGGAAATTTTCTCCACCACGTCGCGGGATTTTTGCTTATTGCTAATGTCATATTCGGCTTTTTTGAGGTTATGGTAACAACCATTACAAGGAGCCATAACCACGTCTTGTTTGGTCTCGTTCTTGGCCAAAGATAACACCCGTGACGAAAGGTAGGTTTGAATTTCCGGGTCAATATTCTTAACCTCCATTGCGCCGCAACAGTTCCAGTTATCAATTTCCTGTAACTCCAGCTCCAGCTCTTTGGCTATCGCCTTGGTCGAGGTGTTATAAGGTTGCGCCGTGCCTTCAAGCGCGCACCCCGGATAATATTCTACTTGTTTGTACTTCTCTTTGCGGGTT
>JAESTZ010000052.1 GCA_016763315.1 Robiginitomaculum sp. | reverse complement strand
TGCTCCGGTAACACAGCTTGAGTGGATGGTGACTGTTGATCTGTCCGCCACTAAACGCGGTTCTGGCGGGTTTGGCTCTACTGGAGCGTAAGGTATTACCTGCCTAATTTGACCAAAAGCCGAAATTAATAGTATATTCAACCTCACTAGTTGGTTTGGGGGGATGCTTATGGCGTATCGATCAACAAAGTTTGCTTGGGTATTTATCACTGGATTTATATTCGCAAGTGCGGTGCAGGCAGGTAATTCACCTTATTCTAAAGTACGAGAAGTAACACCATCAGGCAAAACGGTTCAGGTGATGAGCGCGGGAAAACCGATGGTCAATCGGGTTAGCAATCGATCAGTTTTTGACATTACGGTGAGTATTTATGAGAAACTAGGTGTTCCAAATTACCCGGCTGGTGATGATGATGCTGATGTTGACCTTGGTGCACTGGACGACGAACAAAATGCTTATGAAGAAATAATACGGTTTTTCGCTGATGCAGTATGCGAAGCAACAAACGGCGCACAACATCTTGGTGAAGTGCGGCTATTCAAAAGGGGTTTACATGCTTCAAGCGCCGATATTTTATGGAGAGCAAGAGACTGGCCTTCTGCACATACAAGCGGGTTTGGTACCAATGGTCGACGAATTTTCTTTGCTGATGTATTTCCTATGGCCACCTCGGTAAATGCTTTGCTTCCGGTAAATCATGAAAAGGCGGGGTACACCTTAGGCCATGAATGGGGTCACTATGTATTGGGTTTGTTTGACGAATATGAGGGAGATGAGGCCAATGTACGAGGTCTCGTTCCGCGTAAAGGCGACCAAGCGCCTCCATTTCCTTCAATAATGAGCAATCAATGGCCGGCTGCAAATGCATCAGTTGCTGATCGCTTTCGGTATCTTAATTTTTCCCAGAAAGATAATTTTTCCTCGAAAACGGTGCAAGGACGTTTGCATGGCGTTAGTGGCTGGGAAACTTTGTTGGCCTCAACAGATACAGATAAGAAATTTGGTAAAACATCGACCGCCGGATCAAAAAACCGAATTCAATACACTAACCTTGCTGAACGACAGCCTGCCGCCGCCGCCGCGGGTAGCCCGCCAAATTATCGAATTGAACTACCGGCAGGCCGAAATACTTGCCGGCAAGACTTAAAAATCATCTGGCAGCAAAATGAACTAGAAATGGTAATTGCGGTTGATACATCTATAAGCATGCGGTTCGGTGAGCTGGACAATGCGGTTGCTGCCTCCAAAGTACTGATAGACCTCGTCGAAGAGGGGCGCTCGGCTATTGGTTTAACCCATTTTGAAACTAATGTTTTTATAGATCAGGTGGTTACACCAATAACCAAAGAACCGGGGCCGGGAGTTTCGGTAAGGAATGATTTGAAATTTGCTCTCGATGGTTTTACGGCAGAAGGTTCAACAGCTTTGTTTGATGGGACTCAGCAAGCGCTGGATATGTTAAATGATTTCAAAACCGCAAATGATACATCTGCTATTCGTTTGGTGTTTTTGCTTTCAGACGGTGCTGACACCAATTCAAAAACATCGACAGCCGCATCAATTTTGGCAAACTACCAAACTTCCTTGGTTTCTTTAAGCCCTTTTGCTTATGGAGATGATGCGCCTGAACAACTTTTGCGGCAATTTGCACAGGAACCTTTGGTGTGTACCGAATTGCTCCGGACTCTCTTGTAGAAATTCAGCGAGCCTTTGTGCGAGCGCTTGGAAAAGGCACCTCTTACCAAGTAATCAAGTCAACCAAAATATTTTCATCGGCGGGAACCGTGGCAGATTTGGCAATGCGCATAGATGCCACAATAAGTAGATTGCAAATGTTAGTATCGTTTGATCGGGCTAATGCGAATGATATATCTTTTTCGGTAACCGGCCCATCAGGTTCGGTTGCCGCTGATTTTAATTGCGTTTCGGGCAACACTCAAACTATTTGCCATGCCTACCTAGATGATACCGCAACCGCCAATGCCGGCGCTGGAAACTGGAACTTTGCTACTGACAATCAAACCGGTGCCAGTTTTGGTTTGGAAATGGCTGTATTGTCTGTTCCCAAATTTGGCGAGACTTATGATGTAACGGTCGAAACGCTTGGCTCAAATGAGCTTTCTTACCCGGGGCCGATACCGGTAACTGCTGCTATCACCAAGGGGGGACGGGCAATCAGTGGCGTTGATGTTGAATTGCTGCATATTACTCCGACTGGATTTGAAATATCTACCGGATCAGTATCAATGAATGATCAGGGCATTGACGGTGATGCCGTTTCTATGGACGGCATATATACTGTTCTTGTAGATTATGATGGTGGTCAATTTTCTCCGGCATTAGGTGCCCATATATTTGAGGTTGCAGTATCGAACCCACAGAACAAAGCTTTTTTCACTGATGTCGGCAAAAGCCCCAGCCATGATTTACCTTTTTTTGGTGTAAAATATAATCAAAGCAGGGCTGGCTCTATTGGTGAGAGCGGTGATGTATTTGCCGCGTCTACAACCTTGGTCGGAGAAAGCTTTGAGCGCAAAGGTTCTGTGCAAATTTTCTTGCTCGATGGTGATAATGATAATCATAGCAATACGACAGCAGGTGCAACGCCATTATTAGATGATAATTCTGATATTGGCGGCCGGATTGATTTTGCCGGTGATGTTGATGTATTTCAAATTATCAATCCCGACACCACCCAAGACTTAAGCATTCGGGTTTTTAATATGGCATTAGGAATGTTGCCGAATTTGGTCGTCACCAAGGCCAGTGACGGTACTGAATTAGCCAATGGAGATATTTCTACTCTGCAAAGCGAAAATGGATATTTAGTTGCCAATATTGCGCAAGAGGATTTATCCGGAGGTGTTTTCATTGCGATTAGTCATACAGATGCAAATGCGCAAAAAGGTAATTTTGTAGTTAGTGCTGGCCCGGCAATTTCATCAGACGTGCCGTCTTTGCCGCCGGTTCTGGTTTCGGCAATTCTGCCATCTAGTCGCTCGGTACAAACCAATACTACAACTACGTTTTTCATGACCATATTGAACGGCTCGGACAATCCGGCCTATGACGTAGGCGTTGCCTTAAGAGGAGCCTTTCCAATAGCCGATTTTACTTACCAGATCACCGAGCCAACAACCAATGCAGTGCTTGGTACAGCAAATACCCCTTCTTTGATTGAAGGCCGGCAGGGACAGACCTATGTGGTGGCGTTTCGTCCGTTTAATACCATTGCGCCAACGCAGCTGGAATTTGATGCCAGCAGCTTTAACGGCGCCAGCATAACCGCTATTGCCGGTGTTAACACGTTACAGTTTCGTGCATCCACATCACCGGTTATCGACATGGTGGCATTGGTGGCGACACTAAATAATAACGGATTTGTTGATGTTCCCGGTAATACTGGAACCGGCGTGTTTGCCGTGGCCACCACTAATTTAGGAATTGCCGGAGACGTTACGGCACAGGTGAACACCGGAGTAAATGCGGTTCCAGTTACCGCTACGCTTTGCCAGACAGATGCTTTGGGGGCTTGTTTTGCCGCCCCCAGCGCTGATCTAACTTTTAATGTCGGGGTTAATGCGACACCTACATTTGGCATTTTTGTCCAAGGTCAGGCGCAAATTGCCAATGATGCTGCGATCAATAGAGTATTCGTCGAATTCGTTGATGCTGGTGGTGTAATAGTTGGCAGCACAAGCGTTGCCGTCAAAACAATTGCTACACCATAATTTCTTACTGATTATACCGAAGTTTATTTACTACCTGCTAAACTTTATGAATAAGTTCTTGGGATAGTAAAAACAATTATGGGTAAATTTGACGGTCATATATGTTTCTTGTAAAAAAAATCATGAAGCGTGGAGTGCAGCTCATACACAATATGAAAAATTCAATATCGGCACAAAGTTATGCTAGTATTTTGGAACTCTTTAAAGTTAATGAATATGGCGAAGCGTTTCTGTTAATCGACTGGCTGAAAGCAAATGATGAGGTAAGCTGGGCAAGTAGGATTGAAAAGTAATTGATAGAGATCCATATAATTTTCTCTGAAGTAAAGAAGTTATATGAATCAAAAAAGTAGAGTTGTCTTAAAAGACGATGAAAATATCTGGAATCCGGATTTAGCTGAATAACTATGGCTCTACTGCACTAGGTATTTTACTTATCTTCATATTCGCGAATCATTTGTAAAAACCCATTAGCAAATGAATACGCATCACCGGGCCAACGCGCTGAAAGGTAATTACCATCACGTACTGTAAATCCGGGTTTTAAGTTTTTAGCACTATCTCTAAACATCGGGTTGGGGCCGGCAACAAAATCATCCGGTGAGGCCAAACTTGCTACAACTTCGTCTTCAACGGTTATATCAGTATAGGTTAAAAAATAATCACCCATTTTTCGCTTGGTTAGCTTATGCGCCAATAATTCCTGACGGTTTTGTAGCGAAGTGGTTTTGCGACCCGATAATACTGATTTTCCAGTATCGGGATTTATTGCACGACAAACCGCAACCACACCGTGGCAAATTGCGCCAATTGGTTTATCGGCGGCAAAAAAACCAACAATCACGCTTTGAAGTATTTTGCTTTCCAGATAAGGTAACATGCCTTGGGCATGGCCGCCGGGCAGAATTATTCCTGCGTAATTCTCAATCTTGATCGCATCATAGCTTATCGGCTTTTGAAAATTATTATCGCTCAACAATTCTTTATAAGCCGCTTGCGCTGCTTTACCGGCAATTAACGATCCTTTGAAAAACCCTAATCCTTTACCTGATAACATGATCGGATCGGCACTTCCCACGTTACCGGTGTCTGTGGCAAAAAATACTTCAACACCAGCATCTCTTAATGCTTTCCACGGAATGGCTACTTCACTTGGATCAAAATCGGTGGTGCTGGTGGCAATCAATACAGTCATAATTTCTTTTCCATCAAGGTTAGCGGAACTGGTACTCCATTACTGGTAACCTCATCCCATGCCTTAACGGCAACATATCCGCAAGCCTTATAAAGTGGAATTCCGGGTGCGGTGGCGGCTAATTCACAAGCCTTAAAGCCTTCGGATCGTGCTGTTTGCTCACATAATTTAAGGATTAATCGTCCAACACCTTTGCGGGCAAAATTCGGGTCAGTGTACATGGCGCGCACCCTTGCCGGTTCAAGTTTTGGGTTTAACTTTCGTGGACTTCTGCCGCTTGTGTGATCTCCACCAAATAGGGTTTCTCGCCTAGACCAACCGCCGCAACCGGCTAATCCATCGTCACAAAAAACCATGAAATATGTCTGGTCTGCAATTAACAGGCTATCAATGCCCATTATTTCATAACTGGCGATCACTTGTTCCGGCGACAGGAATTTTGGCAAAAACTCCCTCATTGCCCGATCCATTACTGTCGTTAGATCAGGTAAATCATTTTTGTTGGCAAGACGGCTGGTTAGTTGCGGCAAATTTATTGCTCTTTTGCTGCCATTACCGCATCTATTGTTTGTGCAATTAGTGGTACTGGAGGACGTTCTTTATAACCCTTTTCGGCCAGTTTTGCTTGAATGACTTTATCCGCGCCAATTATAAAGATCATTGGGTGTGGAACTCCATTGGCAAAATGGAGCTTACCATATTTGTCGTTTCGAAGGCCAAAAGCATCAATCACTTCGGACTTGCGATCGGAAAGCAAAGTAAAATCCAGCTCGTACTCTTCGGCAAATGCTTTGGTATGTTTTGGGCTGTCATAACTTAAAACTACCAAAGAATACCCGCGTTCATTAATGTCAGCTACCCCGGAAACCAGATCTTTGACTTGAGTCTTGCAAAACGGACACCATTTCACCGAACGCACAAACACCAATACCAACCCGTTCTTGCCAACAACTTTATCAAAGTTAGTCACTTCACCAGACAGATTAATACTGGTTAAATCAGACGGAATTATCGAGCCAATGGCTGGCCCACGATCAGTAGCAGCCATGTTGCCATCATCGGCAAAACCAGCTGAACTTATAGCAATAAACATCACAAATATAAAGATTGCACGCATTTCTCTCTCCCCAAAAGTTGCGACACCATGAATTATTTATGCCGATAGGCAAGGAAAAACCGCCATTGTTCACGGGGAATTGAACACAGTTAAAACAAACTATCTGGTACGTAATCCTTTTTGCTGCATGCGCCATAGCAGGCTTGCAATCCGGTCTTGGCCAAAAAATGGCTCATTATCAAAAACCATCAATGGCACACCCCAATGACCGCCGGTTTCTTGATCAGCTTCGTTTTGAGTTATTTCTTCGTCTAACTTTTCACTTTGATCAGCAATTAGTTTTTCCATTTTAGAGAAATCCAGACCGGCCTCTTGTGCAGCTTCTGACAAAACATTTCCCTGATCCCAATTTTTTACTCCGCCCCAAATCCTTGCGCTGGCGGCGGTGGCGAACGCCAAGCCCTTTTGTTGTCTCTCTGCCGCAACACCCAAACGGGTCAGGCGAGTAATAAATGGCTGTTCTTTTGCCACTTCTAGGGTTGAAAAATCCTGAACAATCGGATCGGGATCAGGCCACTGAATGTCCATACCCAAACGCTCTGCTTCACGGGGCAGGTCGTGCATTATATATCCCGGCCACATCGGGTTCACTGTTTTGAAGAAGTCTTTTACCCTAACGGCTAATGGATAAACCGCCCTAAAATTACATTTCACATCATATTTTTTGGTGAGCTCTAATAATTGCGGCGCCGCTAAGTACGAGTATGGCGATCGAAACGACCAAAAAGCATCAAATTCTAAAGTCATGTTCCACCCTTTATTCTCAATCTTGAGGCGCAAAGCTGTTAACATCTGCTCGCGCCCAATCTGTGCCTAATCCTGTGTCTTGCGGATTATCCAGCAGATCACCATTGCCAAGCAAATCATAAACCTCATCTGCCGGCAAAGCTCGTGTTGCGCTGACCCTATGGTAGATATGATGTGGACGCAATTCAGATGGATGCGAAAGACCGGCAGCTCCTACGACTTCGGCTAAGGCGCGTACTGTATTTAAGTGGTAAAAATACACTCGTTCAGCTTTGTCGGTTACCACCAGGCCTCTTTGTAATAACTTATCCTGTGTTGCTATGCCGGTTGGACAATGGTTGGTATGGCAACTAAGCGATTGCACACAACCCAAAGCAAACATAAAGCCACGCCCGGAATTACAAAAATCTGCCCCGATTGCCATTGCTGCGGCTAGACCAAAAGCCGAAATGATTTTGCCGCTAGCGCCAAGTTTTACCTGATCCTTTAGGCCGGCACCAATTAAAGCATTACGGGCAAATACTAAACCGGAACGAAGCGGTGTACCGATATGATCTTGAAACTCCACTGGCGCCGCACCGGTTCCCCCTTCGGCTCCATCTATGACTATAAAATCAGGGGTAATGCCGGTTTCTAACATCGCCTTGATTATAGCCAGAAATTCCCAACGATGACCAATGCACAACTTGAACCCTACAGGTTTCCCGCCGGATAATTCACGTAATTTTGCAATAAATTGGATCAGTTCTAGCGGTGTTGAAAACGCGGTATGATATGGTGGTGAAACACAGGTTTCACCCAAAGGTATACCTCGGGTTTCAGCAATTTCTTTGTTGACTTTCGAGCCGGGCAAAATCCCGCCATGCCCGGGCTTTGCACCTTGGCTTAGTTTTATTTCGATCATTTTTACACAATCTTGTTTGGCATTATTGGCAAAAGCTTGCGGATCAAAGTTTCCCTGTTTATCACGACAGCCAAAATAGCTAGAGCCAATTTCCCAAACCAGATCGCCACCAAGTTTATGATATGGGCTGATCGCGCCTTCTCCGGTATCATGGTAAAACTTACCTTTTGCTGCGCCACGATTAAGCGCGGATATGGCGTTTGAACCTAATGAGCCAAAACTCATTGCCGAAATATTGAACACAGATGAAAGATATGGCTGCTTGCAGTCTTTTCCGCCAATTAGCACTCGAAATGTATCAGGGTCATTCTCCACCGCCGCCAAAGACGGGTTTAGCCACTCATATTTTGCTTGGTTAAAATCTACATGACTGCCAAAGGGCTCGGAGGCCTGTACGTTTTTAGCTCGTCGGTAGACCAATGATCGCTGTTCACGATTAAAAGGCATGCCATCGGTTTCGCCCTCGACCAGATATTGTTGCATATAAGGACGCATGAATTCGAACAACCATCGCATTCGCCCCATAACCGGATAATTGCGCCACAAAGCATGACTGGATTGTACCAGATCAAAAACACCATAAATGGTAATTGCCGCAAAAAATATTGCCGGTGCAAACCAATAAGGGTGGGTATTGGCTAGCATTAATGATGAAAACATCAGGGCAACAGCCATGAAAAACAAGAAAAACCGCATGGAGTATCTCCGTTGGTAGATTGATTCGTAATTAAGACTAGTTTGCGGTAGGAATTGACTCTAAATTACTACCATGAAAACACTTCTGCTTATTCGCCACGCTAAAGCTGCCTCTTATGGTCTTGTTCCTGGTGATCATGGACGCCCTTTGTCCGACAAAGGAGAACGGCAAACGCAAGTACTTGCTCAACAAATGTTGGCTGCAAAAGTTATTCCGGACTTAATGCTTGTTTCCAGCGCCATGCGAACCATGCAAACGTGCGAGGGGTTGCTAAATGTTCTTGGTTCTGTGTCGGTAAAAAATGAAGAGCAGTTATATTTGGCAAGTGCCGAAAAAATAGAAAATCAAATATGGCTGGCCGGTGAAGGAATAAACACATTGGCAATAATTGGCCACAACCCGGGCATCGCTATGGTTACGTGGAATTTCTTACAGGCAGGAACTGGTCATCAGCAACAAGCAAAAACAATATTACAAAGTGCTTTCAAAACCGGTTTTGCCGCGCAATTTGACATGAGCACCAGTAAGCCAAAACTGGTTCATTTGTTTGACCCAAGAAACAATAATTAAGCGTCTATCTTACCCTCGATGGCATCCCACATCAATTTGATAGCATTTACACCGGTAAAACCTTCAAGTTCACGCACACCTGTTGGTGAGGTAACGTTTATTTCGGTCAAATATCCGCCGATCACGTCAATTCCAACGAATAACAATCCACGTTTTTTTAGTTCAGGGCCGATGCGTTTACATATTTCAAGGTCACGCTTGGAAAGGTCAACCGCTGCAGCTGTTCCACCAATATGCAAGTTTGACCGGGTTTCGCCTTTTTGCGGAATACGGTTAAAGCCACCGGCCAATTCGCCATCTATCAGGATAATCCGCTTATCACCTTTGGCCACAGCAGGAAGAAACGCTTGCACCATTACCGGTTCGCGAGACATAGCAAAAAAAGTTTCCAGCAAACTAGAATAATTACTGTCATCTTGCTTGATTCGAAATATTCCAGCTCCACCATTTCCGTATAATGGCTTGATGATGATATCTTTGTGTTGCTGGCGAAATGCGGCAATGGCTTTTTCATCACGGCTGATTAAAGTTGGCGGCATAAGGTCTGCAAACAATAAAGGAAACAGCTTTTCCGGGCTGGAACGCACCCATTTTGGGTTATTAACCACCAGCGTTTCACCCTCTAGCAATTCCAACAAATGCGCAGCTGTTATATATGACATATCGAACGGTGGATCTTGACGCATTAAAACCACATCGGTTTGCTGTCCCAGATCAAGCAATTCTTCTTCGCCAATATCGGCATGATCACCTTGTTTGTTGCTAACAATTACTTTTCGCGCCCGCGCCAATACCCGCCCTTCAACATAAGACAAATGCTCTGGCTGATATATGTAGTTGATATGCCCTCGTGATTGCGCTTCTTCCAGCATAGCAAAGCTGCTATCAGTTGCTATGTCCACTGATTGCAACGGATCCATCTGGGTAGCTATTATCAAGTTTTTGGTCATTGGCTCACTAACTATTGCTTGTCATACTCCATCGACCCCAAAAGTGGGAACCGGTTTTTGGTTAAGTTGATGGATCAAGAAGATAAAGTATACTAAAAATACGGCTTCATTCAGTGTTTTTAGTATAGTGATAGTTAGTAATTAGGGTCAACAGAACCTAGGTGCAAGTCCGGCAATTATTCCGTCTCGTCAATACCACCAAGCAACTCTTCTTCGGCAATTGGTTGCGAAGGAACAATTGGTGCATTGCGAGTTTGCGGCGTAACCATGTAGCTGACCACTTTTTTAACATTAGGGGTCAATCTGGCATGGGCAACAATACGCTCAATTTCCCCATTTGAGCGGGCGATGCCCAACAAGAATACTACGCGATTCCTAGTTTCAATATTTATTGTTGTCGAGCGGATATACTGATCGGCAATGATTTTTGCACGCAATTGTGTACTGATGTAACGATCTTTGGTGCCAGCCCACCAGCCCTTTTTGTTTCGCACTTCAATTTCATTGGCAACTTTAATTACTTTTGGCGCGCTCCAGGCAATGCGTTCGGCATCAAGCCGGTGCTCAGGGTTGCTAACAAATCCGGCCAATAATGCCAAGCCATCGGCAACTTCGACACTAACTCCGTGCATGCCACCATGGCGGCGCAATCGAGTATTTAAAGAAATTGCTGCGCTGGCATCGTCGACACTTCGACCAATAGAGCGCTCCTTAGAGGTTGCGCCGCTTACTGCGCCAACGACACAAGATGCGGTTAACGGTGTGGAAACCAGTAATAATAGGGTAATGAAGTTACGCATGAGCTTTGACCTGAGAGAAACGAATCAGTGGTAATTAGTTTTTCAACAAAAAGGTTAAGTGATTTACCTGTTTGGTCAATTATCAGCATCAAATGCGCCAGCAATATGACGTGGCCAACGCCAAGACCCTAACAATAATATATCAAACCTTGTTTGCGTGTTGTTATTAACCGGGTTGTTTACCAGATAAAGCTCGGCCGCCCGCGCTATTCTTTTGGCTTGATAGGGACTTACATCATAAGCGCTAGCACCAATTTTTCGCCATTTCACTTCGACAAATACCAGCCATTTGCCGCGCTTTGCAATCAGGTCTATTTCCCCAATAGCTGTTTTGTAACGAATTTTGCAAATCCGGTATCCTTGCAGCCGCAACCAGTAAATAGCAATTGTCTCGCCAAACCTGCCACTTCTTTCGGCTGATCTTCGAGACTTTTTATTCATAGTCTTTGTTCTTTAATTGCAGTGCACGTTGATACATTTCGCGCATTGGTCGACCAGAAACCTGTGCTATTTCGTTTGCCGCTGCTTTGGTGCCAATTCGCGAAATTGCTTCCAACAGACCTGCATCGATCTGTGACTCGCTTAAGCTGGGAAGTTGTTCTTGTGCAGGGCCGATTAGAATCACACATTCCCCGCGAATTTTTTGCCCCTGCAATTTGGCAATTAAATCGGTAATAGTCTCGCGAATAAATGTCTCATGAATTTTGGTCAGTTCTCTGGCCAGAACCGCCGGTCGGTCGTTAAAAACCTTTGCCATATCTTCAAGCGAACGCAACACTCGTCCTGGCGCTTCAAAAAACACCAGACTTGCCGGTGTGTTTTTCAAGTTTTGTAGGAACTTTATCCGCGCGGAGCTTTTTGCCGGAGTAAAACCGGCAAACAAAAACTTATCTGTTGGCAATCCCGAAGCACTAATTGCAGTTAAAACCGCCGAAGCACCGGGGATCGGTATCACCGGCAGATCAGCAGTAATTGCCGCCTGCACAAGCTTAAATCCAGGGTCAGAAACTAATGGCGTTCCAGCATCACTGATTAAAGCCACGGCTTTGCCTTCTTGCAAGGCTTGCAAAATGTTATCTGTAACCTTATCGGCATTATGTTCGTGATAGGAGCGCATCGGAGTTTGCAAATTATATCGATCCAGTAGTCGCCTTGAGTGCCTTGTATCTTCGGCCAGGATAAAATCAGCATTGGCCAACACATCTAGTGCCCGTAATGTAATATCACGCAAATTGCCAATTGGTGTTGCCACCAGATACAGGCCAGTAGGTAAATTTGCCGATGATCCGGTTTTAATTACCGCAGTAGCGACATCATTTTGACGTTTTTTGCTTTGATTATTTGCTTCTGTCATCAGCTAGGGCTATCCAGTAATATTGTTTTTTAACTATGGGTGTAAAACAGTGTTTGATCCAAGAGTAATAATTTCACTTTGTATAGGCCTGTTGGTTTTAGGTGCCTGTGCCACAACCGGCGAACCCGTTTCAGGGAATGTCCCTTCGCAACCTATTCCGGTGAGCCAACCAGGTGACAACCGACAAAATCCGAAGCAACGAAAACCAATCACCATAGTAAAACCGGTGTCTCGTAATGGCTTGAACTTGCCACACATGCAAGGGCGTGAAGTGGTGCGTCTGGCATTATTATTACCATTCACTGCAAAAAATGAGGGGCTTCGCGATCAAGCCAGATCAATGTTAAATGCTGCTCAACTGGCAGTATTTGAGATCAACGACCGGCGTGTATTACTGATCCCTAAAGACACCGGAGGCACCAGAGCCGGTGCTGCGGAGGCCGCACGTTCGGCGATAAATGATGGCGCACATGTTTTGGTTGGGCCACTTTTATCACGAGCCGTTGAGGGAGCAGCTTCTCAATCTCGCAGATACAGAGTTCCATTGATCGGGTTTTCGACCGACAGTCAAATTGCTGGAGACGGTGTGTATTTGTTGAATTTTCTGCCAGAAGTAGAAGTGGCTCGTATAATTGATTTTGCCGCCTCACAGGAAATATACAAATTTGCCTTATTGCGTGGAGCTGGCATGTACGGAGGTAGGGTTGAGCAGGCCATGCGCTATCAGACTCTTGCCAATGGCGGTGAGCTAACAACCGTCGAGGTGTACTCACGATCACCTGATGAAATGAATGCTCCGGTTTCACGGTTGGCTCAAACAGATTTGCGGAATGAGGCTCTTGAATTATGGAAAGAAGAAGGTGGCACTGGTGACCCGGCACTTGATCCGGAGTTTCTCTTTGAATTACCATATCAAGCAGTGTTAATCCCTGAAAGTGGGATACGCCTGCAATCATTGGTTCCGCTATTGCCCTATTACGACGTTGATCCACGAGTGGTTAAGTTTTTAGGGACAGGTCGATGGTTTGACCAAACACTCACCCGCGAACCAGCATTAAACGGGGGCTGGTTTCCGGGGCCGGATCAACAAAGCATAGAAACTTTTAATGCTTCGTATGAACGTGCATATTCAGAAAAACCAAAACGCTTGGCTCCTTTGGCCTATGATGCAATTCTGGTTGCCGCCAATATCGTCGAGACGCAAGTTGATCGGGTGCTGATCCGTGCAGATATTTTGCAAAACCCGAACGGCTTTAATGGTGCTACCGGCCTGTTCCGGTTCGATGAGCGCGGTTTGGCCGAACACAAATTGGCTATCTATGAAATGCGCCGTGGACGTTTTGTGGTCATTGACCCTGCCGCCAGCGAATTTGAACCTTTAGGTTTTTAATCCTTTCGGCACGAATAACTGCAAAGCCCGAGCCATTTTTGCTTGGGGTTGTTCTAGCTAGCAGATAAATATGTTTTGCGCGTTGACTTCGGCTTGCCCATTTGTATAGTGCCGCGCTCGAACGCTGACAGGTTGAACCTGCCGGGTGAGTCGTGTTGTTTTTTGATAATTTTTTATAGAAGGATCGGAACCCATGTTCGCGGTCATAAAAACCGGTGGCAAGCAATATAAAGTCGCC
>JAESTZ010000051.1 GCA_016763315.1 Robiginitomaculum sp. | reverse complement strand
TTGAACATGGACGAATTTGCCATGGGATCAAGCAATGAGAACAGCGCCTTTGGTAATGTGATCAGCCCGTGGCAGCGCGAAGGCTCAAATACAGCAATGGTTCCCGGCGGCTCTTCCGGTGGCTCGGCCTCGGCTGTGGCGGCGGATTTGTGTCTAGCGGCAACCGGTACTGATACCGGTGGCTCAATCCGCCAACCTGCGGCGTTTACTGGATTGGTTGGAATTAAACCAACTTATGGTCGTTGTTCGCGTTATGGCATTGTCGCATTTGCTTCGTCATTGGATCAGGCCGGGCCGATAACCAAAACCGTTGAAGATGCGGCGTTAATGCTAGGGAGCATGTCTGGTTTTGATGAAAAAGACAGCACGTCCTTGCAACGCGATGTACCTGATTTTGTGGCGGCTTGCACCAAATCACTAAAAGGCATGCGTATCGGTATTCCCAAAGAATATCGCATGGACGGCATGCCTGAAGAAATTGAAACTCTCTGGCAACAGGGCATTGCTTGGTTGCGTGATGCCGGTTGCGAAATTGTTGATGTTTCTTTGCCACACACTAAATACGCACTTCCGGCTTATTATATTGTCGCTCCTGCCGAGGCTTCGTCGAATTTGGCGCGGTATGACGGCATGCGTTATGGGGTGCGAGTTGATGGCGATGATCTAAACAGCACTTATGAGCGCACACGGGCGCAAGGATTTGGCGAAGAAGTACGCCGTAGGATCATGATCGGTACTTATGTGCTTTCGGCTGGTTTTTATGATGCTTATTATATTCGCGCGCAAAAAGTCCGTGCCAGAATTGCCGAAGACTTTAGGAACGCTTGGGAAAAATGCGATGCTTTGCTGACCCCAACCACACCAAGTGCGGCGTTTGGTATTGGCGAAGTTTCCGATGATCCGGTGCAGATGTATCTAAATGACGTATTCACGGTAACGGCTAATTTGGCTGGACTTCCCGGTATTTCAATTCCGGCGGCTTTGGATCATCAAGGCCTGCCGCTTGGCTTACAAGTGATTGGCAAAGCTTTGGACGAAGAAACTTGTTTCGCCGTCGGCGGAGCATTGGAACGCGCCGCAGGGTTTACCGCCAAAGCAAAAAAGTGGTGGTGATATGAAAATGGCTTGGAAATTCTATGATTATTTCAAAAGCAAAATAGCTTTTACATTCATCATCATAGCATTGGTTTTTTTGGTTATTGCATTGCTGGGTATAGCAAGTGCGTGGAAGCCGCTGTCCGGCGCTTGGGTCGCGAAAGATTTATCTACCTACATGTTTATTACTGTTATTGGTAAAGCACTTGTGGAGCCTGCTGTTTTGGCTGGAATTGGCTTTATTATAGAATATTTGTATCGGATTTGGTTGGTGTTACAGCGGATTAACAATGATGCATCGGGCAAAGCCTTGTTCGGGTCTGATGATGGGAAAAAGGGTTGAGCTATTTACACCTATATCACCCCCTCCGACGGCTTCGCCGCCACCTCCCCCATCAAGGGGGAGGAGAAAATAGAATGGGTATTGCAACCATAATTTTTTCCCATCAAGGGCGCGGACAAGGTTGTTGTTTCTGTTTAATCCTCCCCCTTGATGGGGGAGGTGCCCCAAAGGGGCGGAGGGGGTGATATGAGTCACAGGCTTCAACCTTTAGCGCGAACCATGCGTAAAAACCTAACCAAGCAGGAAGCCATGCTTTGGGTGCATTTGAAAGACTTACGAAAAGAAGGGCATAAATTTAGAAAACAGGTTCCATTTCAGAGTTTCATTCTAGACTTTGTTTGTTTTAGTGCAAAACTGGTTATCGAACTGGACGGAAGCCAGCATAGCGAAATGGTCTATAAGCACTCAGATGATCTACGCGATGCAGAATTGGAAAAAGAAGAGTTTACTGTCTTACGATTTTGGAACAATGAAATTGATCAGAATTTGGAAGGGGTTATGATGCGGGTGCGCGAGCATTTATCGAACGTCACCCCCTCCGAGCACTGACGTGCCCACCTCCCCCATGAAGGGGGAGGATTAGAAAGAAAAAATATTCCTTTTTCCTCCCCCTTGATGGGGGAGGTGCCCAAGGGGCGGAGGGGGTGATCAACAAAGAGAAAAGATAATGTTTACAGCAAAACGAGTAGCCGATAAAAAAGACTGTATCACCGGAGCCACCGGTGATTGGGAGATCATTATTGGTCTGGAAATCCATGCGCAAGTGGCGAGTAAAGCCAAGTTGTTTTCTGGAGCTTCGACCGAATTTGGCGCCGAGCCAAACACGCAAGTTTCATTGGTTGATGCGGCGATGCCGGGCATGTTGCCGGTGTTAAACGAGTTTTGTGTCGAGCAAGCAGTGCGTACTGGTTTTGGTTTGAATGCCGAAATTAACCTGTATTCGCGCTTTGATCGTAAGAACTATTTTTATCCTGATCTGCCGCAAGGCTATCAGATCAGCCAGCTTTACCACCCGATTGTTGGCGAGGGCGAAATAGAAGTTGATGTGGACGGCTCTGATCCGATTGTGGTTGGTATTGAGAGACTGCACCTTGAGCAAGATGCCGGTAAATCCATTCATGATCTTGACCCAAATTCGACTTATGTCGATCTAAATCGTTGCGGTGTTGCCTTGATGGAAATTGTTTCCAAACCGGATATGCGCTCCTCGGCCGAAGCTGCTGGTTATGTGAAAAAAGTTAGATCCCTCGTGCGTTATCTTGAAACTTGCGATGGCGATATGGAAAAAGGAAATTTGCGGGCTGATGTAAATGTATCAGTACGCAAGCCCGGCAGTGAATTAGGAACCCGTTGCGAAATTAAAAACGTCAATTCGATGCGTTTTATCGCTCAAGCGATTGAATACGAAGCCCGCCGGCAGATCGAGATTATTGAGGCTGGCGGCGAGATTGATCAAGAAACCAGATTGTTTAATGCTGATACCGGAAAAACCCGCACCATGCGCTCGAAAGAAGATGCCCATGATTACCGCTATTTCCCTTGTCCTGACTTACTTCCGGTAAAGCTGAGCCAAGAATATGTAGACGGAATAAAGTCAGCTTTGCCGGAATTGCCCGACGCCAAGCGAGCGCGATTTGTTGGCGAATACGGCTTGTCGGTTTATGACGCATCTGTGTTGGTTAGTGATCGCGAAAAATCTGCTTATTACGAAGACGTGGCCAAAGGTAATGACAAAAAGTTAGCGGCTAATTGGGTTATCAATGAAGTGTTTGGCAAGCTCAACAAAGAAAACATTGAGATCAAAAACAGCCCAGTATCAGCGCAGGCTAATAATACGATTGTTGCCATGATGGTTGATAAAACCATTTCCGGGAAAATTGCCAAGCAGGTGTTTGAGATTTGCTGGAATGAAGGCGGTGATCCGGCCAAAATTGTCGAGGATCGTGGCCTAAAACAAGTAACCGACACCGGTGCGATCGAGGCAATGATTGATGAAATAATTGCTGCCAATCCAGATCAGGCGGCGGCAGTCAAGGATAAGCCGAAAACACTTGGTTGGTTTGTTGGTCAGGTGATGCAAAAATCCGGCGGCAAAGCCAATCCACAAGCGGTAAACCAGATATTGCGTTCCAAATTGCTGTGACGATAAGGCCGATTGACCCGTGGATTTGTAATACCCATATTTGTACTTTCGCAGGAGTTTAATCAAATGGCTCGATTAACAGGAAAAACATGTCTTGTGACCGGTGCTGCACGCGGAATTGGCGAGGCTATAGTTCGCGCTTTTGTTGATGAGGGTGCACAAGTTTACTTGACTGATATTGATCAACAAGCCGGTCAAGTTGCGGCTAAGGATATTGGCTGTCAGTTTTTGCCGCTGGATGTTTCTGTCGAGAGTGACTGGGCGCGGATTGCAGGCGAAGTGCCGGTGTTAGATGTATTGGTCAATAATGCCGGCATTACCGGTTTCGAGCATGGCATGGTTGCCCATGATCCAGAAAATGCCAGTCTGCAAGATTGGCGTGCAGTACATAAGGTCAATCTTGACGGTACTTTTTTGGGGTGTCGTTATGCAATTGCCGCTATGCGTAAAAATGGCGGTAATGGCTCGATCATAAATATATCCTCACGCTCTGGCATGGTTGGGATACCTGCTGCTGCGGCCTATGCTTCATCGAAGGCCGCTATTCGTAACCATAGTAAAACAGTGGCTCTTTATTGTGCGCAAGAACGACTAAATATCCGTTGTAACTCTATTCACCCGGCGGCAATTCTAACGCCAATGTGGGAGCCAATGCTAGGTGAGGGCGATAAGCGTGCGGCTAGCATGAAAAAACTGGTGGCAGATATTCCAATGCACCGTTTTGGCGAACCTTGCGAAGTGGCAGCTATTGCAGTTCTGTTGGCTTCTGATGAAGCGGCATATATGAATGGCAGCGAGCTTACCATTGATGGCGGTATTTTAGCCGGTTCTTCCGCTTCACCGGGTGAATAGAGATATAAAGTCCTTAAAAAACCTTATAATACCTAGTGACGTGAGTGTTTTTCGAGCCTATACAGACCGGCGCATAGCGCGTGGACAGTAAAATTGAATTGGAAGTACAATTGGCTAAAGAAGAATTATTAGAATTTGAAGGGGAGATCACCGAGCTTCTTCCTAATGCTACTTTTCGGGTGAAACTGGAAAATGGCCATGAAATCATTGGGCACACTGCTGGCAAAATGCGCAAAAACCGCATCAGGGTTCTGGCCGGTGATAAAGTTCTGGTTGAAATGACCCCTTATGATTTGAGCAAGGGTCGCATTACTTACCGGTTTAAGTAATGCAGCTTTTGTTAGCCAGCGGCAGCCCGCGCCGACTGGAATTGCTGGCTCGTATCGGTGTTGTGCCGACCAAAGTCACTCCCACAGATATTGATGAAACGCCATTATCCGGTGAAACTCCGCGTGAGTTAGCCAAAAGATTGTGTTTGGCAAAGGGCTTGGCAAGTGATCTGGGTGATCATGATTTGGCTCTTACTGCTGATACTGTGGTGGGTTTGGGGCGGCGAATATTGGGTAAGCCGAAAGATCAGCTAGAAGCTAGAGAGTTCTTGCAGATGTTATCTGGTCGGGCGCATCGCGTTTGGACGGGTGTGGCATTAACCTTGGCTGATGGAAAACAGGTTCATCGAGTTGTGGAAACTAGGCTGCATTTCAAACGATTAACTGATCTTGAAATTGATAGTTACATTGCCAGCAATGACTGGCAGGGCAAAGCCGGTGGTTATGGTATTCAGGGCATGGCGGAGATGTTTGTTTCGCGGCTAAACGGTTCATATTCCAATGTGATGGGCTTGCCGTTACATGAAACCTATAAATTATTGTCCGGAGTTGGTTACAAGGTGTTGGCTAATGACTGAAACAGTTTTGGTTGATGAAGCAATAGGTGAAACTCGTGCATGCCTGTTTGATGATCAGGGGCAAGCGGTTGAATTGCTAATAGAGCGCTGGTCAGAGCGTGTAACTCGAGTAACCGAGGGCAGCCAGCATCAGGGAAAAGTGGTTAAGGTTGATGCCGGATTGAATGCAGCTTTTGTTGAATTGCCGATGGGCGAGGCCGGTTTTTTGCCATTTGGCAAAAAAGGTCGTCCGGCCAGTATTCACGAGGGCGCCAAAATACTGGTGCAAGTGAGCCGTGAAGCCTTGCCCGGCAAAGGCCCTAATTTGATGTTATTGCCCGATGATGCTCAAATTTCTGCTGCGCCGTCTCTGGTGCAAAGAATGTATTTACCAGGTGGTGTAGAAGTTGAAACCGCCGATCGTGCTGGCCGCGAGCAAATAGACGCCAGCATAGATCAGGCTTTGGGTAAATTAGTAACAATTCCCGGCGGTGGAAATATCGCTATTGAGCAAACCAGGGCTTTGGTGGCCATAGACGTGGATACGGCAAATTCGCCGCAAACCGGCGGTAAATTTAATTACAAAGCTGCTCAAACCGCATTTCGGCATTTACGTTTACGCTCATTGGGCGGAATTGTAGTTATTGATTTTGCGCCAATGCGTACAAAGAACGAGCGTGCGGCTTTGGCTGCGGCTTTGAACGCTATGGCAAAGCATGATCCGGCAAGAGTTGATTTATTGCCAATGTCGCGCTTTGGAACTGTTGAATTATTGCGCCGGCGAACCATGCGTTCACCATCAGAAATTTTGCTGGGGCGCAATGGTAAAAAAACCTTGGAAACTATTGCTTTGGAAAGCTTGCGTGGACTTGAAAACGAGGCTTTGGCCAATACTTCAAAACAGTTAAAATTACGCGCTGGAGCGGCAATTTTTGCTTGGCTTGAGGAAGATAATATTGGTTGGCAAGAAGAGCTGGTAAACCGGATTGGGTCGCGGTTTAAGTTGGTGAGAGAAGATAATTTTTCTCGTCAGCAATGGGAGGCGGTGGCACTATGAAATCAATACTAAAATGCCCGCTTTGTAAGAAGCCATCAGATCAAGCACATAAACCGTTTTGTTCCGATCGTTGTCGTCAAGTTGACCTCGGCCGCTGGTTAAAAGGTTCTTATGTGGTGCCGGGCGCAGATGAAGATCAGCCGGAACATTTGCCCGGTGATGTTGACAAATAGCCGTCCCACGCGTTACTGCCGCTAAATTATTTAGATGTTTTCTTTGGAGTTATCGCCATGACCGTCAAGGTTCGTTTTGCCCCCAGTCCTACCGGCAAATTGCATGTGGGCAATATCCGTACTGCTTTGTTTAACTGGTTATTTGCCAAGGCCAATGACGGTGTTTTCTTGCTTAGGATTGATGATACTGATCTTGAACGCTCTACAGCAGAATTCGAGGAAGGTATTTTTAAGGACATGCAGTGGTTAGGGCTATTGCATGATGAAACTGCCAAGCAATCTACACGATTTGCCGCTTATGATGCGGCGGCTGAATTGTTGAAGTCCAAAGGCTTGTTATATCCGTGCTATGAGAGTGCTGATGATCTTGATCGCCAGCGTAAATTACAACGAGCGCAAGGAAAACCGCCAGTATATAATCGTGCAGCACTTGAGATGTCTGATGATCAGCGGGCAGAGCTTGATGCGCAAGGTAAACAGGCGCACTGGCGTTTCAAATTGTCCGGAGCGGCGGTTGTTTGGGACGATGTGATCCGTGGTAATCAGAAAATTGAAACGGGCTCATTGTCTGATCCGGTTCTAATTCGCGCCGATGGTAGCTATTTGTACACTTTGCCGTCGGTGGTTGATGATACTGATCTTGGTATCACTCACATTGTACGCGGTGAGGATCATGTTACCAATTCGGCAACCCAGATAGAGATATTCCAAGCCTTGGGCGTAACCCCGCCGAAAATGGGTCATCATTCATTACTGGTAGGTGCTGATGGAGCTAAGCTTTCCAAGCGATTGGGTACTTTGTCGGTGTCTGGCTTGCGTGATGAGCAGCAAATCAACCCGATGGCTATCTTGTCACTTTTGGCAAAAATTGGCACATCAGATCCCGTTGAAGCGCGTAATGATCTGGGTGAGTTGATTGCGGAATTTTCTTTTTCTAAAATTGCCAGAGCTCCGGCTAGGTTCGATCCGATTGAATTAGTTGCATTGAATACCAAATTATTGCACGAAGCTGAATATTCGGTAATTCAGAAAAAGCTTGCTGATATTGATGCAGATGGTGGCGAGGCGTTTTGGCTGGCTATTCGTGGTAATTTAAATGCTTTGTCTGATGCCAGATTATGGATGCAAGTGGTAAATGAAGAAATTACTCCGGCGATTGATGATGCGGATCGTGATTTTTTGAACATGGCCGCAGACTTAGTGCCGGATACTGTTGGCGATGATAGTTGGTCTGGTTTGACTGCGGCCTTGAAGTCGCAAACTGATCGTAAGGGTAAATCACTGTTTATGCCATTACGGTTGGCTTTGACTGGTCAAAAGCACGGCCCGGATATGGGCGTAGTTTTACCTCTATTGGGTGCGGCAAAAGCTAAGTCACGGCTTCGTGGCGTAATGAGCTAGTATGCGTTAGCGACCAACGCGCTCGTTGCGCTCGTGGCGTTCCTGCGCGTCTAGCGAGAAAGTGGCAATAGGTCTGGCCTCTAATCTAGCTAATGAAATAGGATCACCTGTTTCTTCACAATAGCCAAATGAGCCGTCTTCAATACGCCGAATGGCTGCGTCAATTTTAGAGATTAGTTTGCGTTGCCGGTCGCTGGCCCGCAGTTCAAGCGAGCGATCAGTTTCCGAACTGGCGCGATCTGCGGCATCGGCGTGGGACAGACTGTCTGTTTGCATATTAGAAATGGTTTGACGTGACTCGTTTAACAAGTCTTCTTTCCAGTTAAGCAATAATTGGGTGAAATAGCGTTGTTGTTTTACGCCCATGAACTTTTCGCTGTCATTAGGTTTATAACCTTCAGGCAGTTTGGTTGTTAATGGCTTTGCAGATGACATAACATACTCCTGTTCAAATGAAGTTCCCCGTCCCAGATTGCGAGCGGAGTATAACGGGAGATAAGGTTAGGTCAATTCTGAAAAAAATATTAAATAACAGTAACTTACATAATTTATGGTGTTGCTTATCTAATAGTTTCGAGCTTGGCCAACTCAACTTGCGCCCTAACTTCCACTTGTTCAAGAATCGCTTCCAAAGCCGGATCGCCGGTCTCTTCTCTTTGCTCGCCTAATGCAGACAGCAATTGTTTCAGTGTTCGTTCCGGTATCCCGCCATCAAGCAGGCTTATGCGGATTGTATCTAATATACCCAATAGTGAATTCGCACGCATTGTAGCTTTTTCTATTACAGTTTTAATTTCCGGTTCCGCTTGCAATGCGATCAAAGCGTCAACCGAAGCAATAGCAGAAGACCCGGTCATTGTGGCTATCGGCTGCTGTTCATTTCCAGAGGCAGGGGTGAACGCATTCGCTGACGATGTTTTTTTCGCCTTGGTTGATCGTACAGATTGTGTTGGTCTGGTTGGGTTGATTTTCATGGTTATACTTTGCAGTGAGAAACCTCTTTAGTCCATAAGACCAGTTTTGCGTTAACACCGGATTAACCATGTCGCTGCTTGGAATAATTTGCCGGGGCGTCTTTGCCGGTATGATGTTGCTCTGATTAGTGAGTCACTTAACTCATTGAAAAGATTGTTAAAATAATCACTCTGACTTGTCTGTGATTGGCATGAATTTCGCATGGTAATACTTCATCGACCCAAAAAGTGGGTACCGGTTTTTGAATAAGTTGCTGAGTAACAAAGAAAATAATTATCGGAGTTTTAGTTTATGGCGTTTCGGGTATTGATTTTGTCCTTGTTATTGTTGTCTTTTAGCATTGCAGCAGAAGCCAATTCGAGGATAAAGGATATTGCAGATATTGAGGGTGTTCGTGAAAATGCCTTGATCGGTTATGGTCTTGTTGTTGGCCTTGACGGTAGTGGCGATAGTCTTCGCAATGTAGCTAACACCAGACAAAGTCTTGAGAATATGCTGGAACGACTAGGGATAAATACTCGGGGAGCGATATTAAACACCAAAAACGTTGCCGCAGTGATTGTCACTGCAAACCTGGGAGCCTTTTCTGTTAATGGTACCAGACTTGATGTTACGGTTTCGGCGATGGGTGATGCCAAAAGCCTTATGGGTGGGCAGTTGTTGATCACACCGCTAATGGGTGCTGATGGTCAGGTTTACGCGGTAGCGCAGGGGCCGATAGCTATTGGTGGTTTTGCTGCCGGTGGTGATGCCGCTTCCGTTAGCCAAGGAGTGCCAACTTCTGGCCGGATATCTTCAGGAGCTATTGTCGAACGTGAAATTGAATTTTCGCTGGGTGCTCAGTCGACATTGCGTCTGGCCTTGCGCAATCCTGATCTGACAACGGCTTCGAGAATGGCCGGTGCGATCAACACATTTCTTGGCATGCCGGTGGCTCATGCGCTAAATCCTGCTTCGGTGCAACTTACCCGTCCACCAAACTGGCGTGGTGATATGGTGTCTTTGCTGACCGAGATTGAACAATTGCGGGTCGAGCCAGACCTACCGGCGAAAGTGGTAATTGATGAAGTTACCGGCATTATTGTTATGGGCGAGAATGTAAGGGTTTCAACAGTGGCTATTGCTCAAGGTAATTTGACAATAACCGTTGAAGAAACTCCGCAGGTCTCGCAACCAAACGCATTTTCCGAAGGTGGAGAAACCGTTGTCGTGCCACGAACCAATGTGGTTGTTAGTGAAGACAAAGGTACTGGTCTGGTTGTGGTGCGCGAGGGTGTTGCTTTGCGTGATTTGGTCGCCGGCCTTAATGCTTTGGGCGTTACTCCGCGAGATATGATTGCAATTTTGCAATCGATCAAGGCGGCCGGTGCATTACAAGCTGAAATCGAGGTTATGTAATGTCCGATCCGATGGTTTCTAATGCATTTCTAGCGCAGCAGTTCACCAGCACCGAGAAGGCTCCGGGAACCAGTCATGTTCGCACCGAGGCCGAAGCAGAACGGGTAGCAAAAGAATTCGAGGGCTTTTTTCTAAGCCAAATGCTGGCCTCAATGTTTACCGGATTGGGTGATGGCGATGGCGAGTTTGGCGGCGGAGCTGGTGAAAAAGCATTTAGCGGAATGTTACACGAAGAATATGCCAAAGTGTTTTCGGCACAAGGCGGGATCGGCTTGGCTGATAATTTAAAAATGGAAATCTTGCGGATGCAAGGCATAGAGCTTAATCGGGAAAAACCTTAATGGCATTGGTAGTAACAGACGCAAATGATCGGGCGACACAAATGATAAGTCTGTCCGAACGGCTGACCGGGTTGTTGCAGCAAGAAACTGATTTATTTCTTGCGCGCACGCCACAAAAAGCAGCTAACTTTGCCAAAGAAAAAAATAGCCTGGCGCGGATTTATCGCAATGAAATACAACGCATAAGTAATAATAATGAGTTGTTGTCCGGTGTTGATGAGAAAATCAAAGCTGATTTACGCTCTGCGACAGTCAAGTTTAATCAGGCATTAGCCGAGAACAATCAAGCAAATGCAGTTATTCGGACAATTACCGAGGGCATGGTAAAATCTGTAGCTACTGAAGTTGCTAACACCCGTGCGGCAAAATCCGGTTATGGTGCCGACGGTAGCAATAATAGTAACGCCACAGCTATGTCAGCAATTACCCTTGATCGAAAAGCTTAAAGTTACGCCAAAGTATTCTGAAATCTTTTCAATAAACTATAAAACCGGTTGCCGTAAAACCCTATTGGTAATTTTGGACGTTTTCCTCGCAGGATAAATGTGAAAAAGGCTCAGCAAACAAGAATTATTGTTTCTGCAAATCCCTTTGTATATGATCAATAAAACCCACGTTTAGTTAGGTATATCACGTATTCACAATGTCAAACAGCCGCAAACAGATAGTTTGTGACCTGCTGCAATACCATTATAGCAATCGCAGACGTTATGGGTGTGTTTGAAACTTATCCCCGCCGTCCAAGGGTGGTTAAGGGTCAATGAGGGTGAAGTCTTTGCCAATTAACCCTTGCTAGAAGTAACATTTTTGCCAATGAGTGTTAATTAAGGGTTCCCCTTAAGGGTCATGTGACCATTGTTTGCACTATTGACCACATTTTCGTCACTCCGGATTTAATCCGGAGCCCATCCTTGTAGTATCAACATCGAAAATGGACAGTAATTTTCCACCAATTGCCCACACCCAACTTGCAAGTATGGATCCCGTGTCAAGCACGGGATGACGTGCGTGGTGGGTTCCGCCTCGTAACGCAAAAATCTTTAATGTCCTAACGCTTTGCTTTGAGAACCTGCCGCAATCCATTCATAAACAAAACCAAGACTGTATAGTAGCAAACAGGTTGTTAAGGTCATTAAAGCTATCTTTGGCCAAAGGAGTTCTTATGGCCTATCGTATTGTTATTTTAACCAAGCAAATAGAAGCTCCGTTTTTGGTGCAATTCATCAAAAATGAAAACCCGGGCATTGAGGTCAATGCGGTTTTGAATGAATCCGAGTTGCGACAGCAAATCGGTGACCAAGGCTCTGATACTCGGCTGATCTCGTTCAATAGCCCGATAATTATTCCCAAGGATGTTTTGGATAGTCTCGGGCCGACAGCTTATAATATTCATCCCGGTTTGCCTAAATACCCCGGCACTTATCCAGTAGCCTTTGCGTTAAAAGACCACGCTAGTTCCTATGGAGCTACGGCTCATGAGATCATCGAAAAAGTTGATGCCGGGCGGATAGTGTTGGTGAGTGAAACAAATATTTCTACGGATATTTCTTTGCAGCAATTAACCGAATTGGCTTTTGAATTGGCAACACAAGTATTTAGCCAAATTGCTATTCATTGTGCAAATAGTTCTGAAAGCTTGCCGACGATTGACCGGCAATGGGTCGGTGAAAAAAGCAGCAAAAAAACTTACCTGCAAATGTGTAAACTACCAGCAAATGCCAGTTCCGCATATATTGCCAATTTACGCCGTATCTGCGGTGATGATCTTGTTTTTCCGTAATGCCTAATCACGTGGGCTTTGGCAGTTCAGGGAAATATCGTTGGCGCATATTGGACGTATATGCGACCAGGTTTTGATGTGCCATGGCTGATCGTTTTAACTCGGTATCAAAATCAGCATCAATGATCGAGCTTAATATGCCATAGAGCGTAGCATCTAATGCTGTTGGTTCGCCGCCGAACATGGTTTCCTTGTTTTCGAGAAAACCTGCAATGGCGGCTAGGTCATCTGCGGCCATTTTGTACATCACCGTTTTTGGTAAGCGTGATACCCCATGGCCGTATAATTGCTTCTCTACTTGCTTTCTGATTACGTTTGGCAAGAACCATTTTAACGGTATTGGCATTGAGCCAAAAAAAAGCCGGTTAATGATCGGCCAGTTTGCATCTTCCATCCATCTTGAATAGAGCAAGACCCAGTATAGGTGTTCTTCGATCAATCGAGTGAAAGCCAGCGATATGGATTTTTCCTTATCGGATAATTCTTTATCAAAATCTGTACCGTGATCATGCTGTAGTTTCTTTTGGATAAAGTTTGAATCTCCATACCTCTCGCCAGCAATTTCGACGAACGGAATTTTACCGGTTGGCCCTTTGCGCGGGTCGCCCTCGATTATAATTTCATAGGGTAAACCCGACATTTTAAGCAGGACTTCCAGCTTGATGCAAAATGGTGAAGGATTGGCAGCATTAAAGGCCGGTGGTGGTTGAAATAATTTAATCATTGTTTTCTTTTCAATATTTTCGATGGGGAATTACTTGGATTCTTGTTGGCGCATGTTAATTAGGAAATCCGTATCAAATGAGAGTTTTTTCCAGGTAGGGCTTGTCTCGTCGATTAACCGCCAGATGGGGGTTAAATCCGGTATTTCTGTGCCAGCTTGATAACTTTCGAATGCGGCTTCGGCGATTGTTCGTAATAAAATCCCCGTGGTGATCGGACAGCAGACCTCTGCATTTTGAGATTTAGCCAGCTCAAACCTGAATTGTTTGAGGGAAAGGCGGTTCTCTTTGGGGAGGTTGCAAATTGCTGTGGTTAGTAAATTCCCGTCGGGAATTAACATGATTTGCCCGGCTTTCATTCCGGCAATATTCATTGGCGCTGGCTTTACCTGCCATTGTTTGCAGGAAGCCAGTTTTTGGTTCCAAGTCTTTGTCTTCTTACTCATTATCTTCTCTTGATTGCTATCTGTTCAAACACACTAACATGGCTATACTGACAGCATTGTGTCAGTAAGGAACATTATGCGTAGAGCCGATAGGTTTTTACAGATAATTCAAATTTTCCGCCGTCGCGGTGGCATAATTACTGCCGCGCATTTGGCTGAAGAGTTAGAAGTTTCGGTGCGAACGATTTACCGTGATATGTCGGCATTGATGGCTTCTGGTGTTCCGGTAACTGGCGAGGCCAGCGTTGGTTATGTTCTGGACAAGAGTTATGACTTGCCGCCATTGATGTTTAGCATTGAGGAGGTCGAGGCCATGGTGCTGGGAGCCAGGTTTGTCGGGGCATTCTCTCAAGATGATCCACAAATGTTATTAGCAGCCGGTAATGCTTTGGCTAAGATCGAGGCTGTATTATCTGCTGATAGAAAAGCGCAAATGACGCAAATCAATTTGATTGCCGGGCTGCCTAATATCGAAAGTTGTGGGATAGTAGATATGGCTGAACTTCGACAGATAATTAGATCGGGGCATAAAGTTGAATTGGTGTATACAGATGGGCAAAGTAATAAAACAACGCGAATTATCTGGCCGTTGGCTATTGGTTATTTTGGCCTAAGCCGATTATTGGTAGCTTGGTGTGAAAAACGAGAAGCAGTGCGCAATTTTCGTCTTGACCGGATCAGGCAAATTACAAGGCTTTCAATTCGTGCGCCACACACCCGTCAGAAAATTTACCGTGATTATGCAAAACAACAGCTTGAGCAAGGCGGGAGATTTTTGGCATAAAAAACCCGGCAGCTTCCCGCCGGGTTTTTAAATTTTGTTTTATAAAATCCGGTTATTTATTAGCGACGTACGCTTAGCGATACACCAAACACCCGTGGCTCTTTAACAAAACCGGTAAGGTTGTTAAAATCAATACCGCCAATGACATTGACCTTGTTGGTCATGTTGCGAACATAGGCTGATAAGTCCCATGATCCATCGGTTTTGGTATAACCAAGTCTAGCGCCACCTTCAAAATTGCCGGAGGTTCTAAACTCTGCCGACTGGTATAAGAAGAAATTGGTTTCGCCTTGTACGTACCAATCGGTAAAGCCGTAAAACTCGCCATCATCGCCATAAGGTACGGAATAACGGGCGGTAAAATTAGCCGTAAAATCAGGTGCTTGCGGGAATGGGTTACCATTGACAATGGCATTGCCATTGGCATCAAGCTGATCCAGCGGAGTACAAAGACCTGATCCGCAAACCGGTACTACCAAATTGCTGTCCTGAATTTCGGTTTTGTTCAAGGCAAAGCCGGCAGTCACAACAAAATTAGGACTTGCCTGCCATTCCATGTCCATCTCGAAACCGTAACCAATACCGCGGTCAGCATTTACCAATTGGTTAAAGTTGCCAGCACCACCAATGGCGGTGAACTGCATATCGGAAATGCGATAATAATAAACATCACCATTTAACCGCAAAGTATTGTTTGCCAACTCTGATTTGAAACCAACTTCAAATGAGTCGATTACTTCTGATCTGGCAGTTGATGGTTGGCCAAAGAATGCCACGTCACGTCCTTGAATAGAAGGAGCGCGAAAACCCCTTGCCGCACGAGCGTACAGGTTTACTTCATCGGTCGCGGTATAGGTGGCGCTTAGGTCCCAGCTTACCTTCTTGCCGGATATTTCAACTGGAGTTACCGGAAAGTTAGTGGCAATAGATGAAAGACGTTTATTGTCTTCGGTATAGCGCAAGCCGGCGGTAACAACCATGCGATCGCTAACATCAAAGCTTCCTTGGCCAAACACCGCAAACGAATTGTTTGATTGCTTTAGGATAGTTTCAGGAACAAAAAACGGGTTGGTTCCAAGTGCTAGATCCATGTTGAAATAATAAGCACCAACTTGCCATTTGGCCGGGCCATCACCATTGCTGGCCATACGAAGTTCTTGGGTGAACTGGTTGTGCTCTTTGATTGAACCTTCAGTGGTGGAAGGAAACGGGATAAATCCGGGGCCGCCACCACCGGGCAAGAATACCGCGCCAAACCCACCGTCAATATCGCCAATACTGGATCCATCAACTGTCTGCTTGGAAGTTATCGAGGTTAAGGTAACACTATCACCTTCATATTCAAATTTGGCGGTTAGGCCGGTATTGTCATAGCGTTGTAAGTTATTGTTTCCGCCATCAAAAAATACAGTATCACGAACAAAGTTCTGATTAAGGGCATTGCTACCGGTGTTGAAAATATTGGCGCGGAACAAGGTAGCCGAATTACCGTCCAGCTCGCGTCTTTGAGCGCTGAACAAAGCGCTGATACGGTCAGTCGGGGTGAACAAAAGTTGTAAACGCCCGGCAATGTCTTCATATCCGCCCATAACGTCGGTTTCATTGGTAAAGCCGTTATTTACCCAATTATCACGCTGGGTATAAAGTGCCGAAGCGCGAAACGATAATTTTTCTTCGACAATTGCGCCGCCAACAGCACCTGTTGCGCGAACAGTGTTGTAACTACCCCATGAAAGGGAGGCATTAGCGGTAAATTCGTCACTTGGCCGAACCGTATCAAATTTTACGATACCGGCAGTAGTATTACGGCCAAACAAGGTTCCTTGAGGGCCACGAAGAACTTCTACTTGGGCAATGTCAAACAGCGGGAAGCTTTTTAGGGCAACATTTTCCATAACCACATCGTCCATGATCACCGAAACCGGTTGTGATGCAGCCAAATCGAAATCAGTATTACCTAGGCCACGAATATAAAACCGTGGAGCTACTCGGCCATTAGAAGATTCTATATTAAGGCTGTTTACCCGTGCAGAAAGCGCAAGAATATCTTCGCCGCCACTAAGTACATTTTCAATTGCCTCGCCTCTTAATGTGGCAATAGAAATTGGCACGTCTTGTAGGTTTTCAGCGCGTTTTTGAGCTGTAACAATAATGACATCTAATTGGCCATCATTTGATTGTGCAAGAGCCGGTACGGCAAAAGCACCGCTAATGGTAAGAGCCAGTGCGCTAACACTGCCCTTTAGTAACATTGATTTGGTTTTTTGGGAAAAGGTCATGGGGGATCTGCCTTGAGGTTTGAATGAAAGGTTTGTTCTATTTGTTCTCTATGAACCGTTGGAATATCCTGATCAATAATTAAACAAATAAATTGTCTTTTGGGAGTGGTTTTTTTGTTCGGTGTGACCATAAAACAAGTTTTGAGCTATAAAAATATCACAAAACCGGTTAGCTTATAATTGTCTGCATAATTGTTTGATGATTCGAGAATATAATAAATGTTCGGCGTTTAGTACTCTTGCCTGCAAGGCTTGCGTGGTGTCATCTGCTAAAACCGGAACTGCTGATTGTGCGATTACCGGGCCTTGATCAAGTCCGGTTGTAACGAAGTGTACTGAACAGCCGTGGGTTTTTTCTTTGGCGTCCAATGCCCTTCTGTGGGTGTCAAGTCCGCGAAATTTTGGTAGTAATGACGGGTGGATATTGAGCATTTTTCCTTGCCATTCTCCGACTAAAAATGGCGATAAAATACGCATAAAACCGGCCAGGCAAACCATCTCTACCTTTGCCTTTATCAGGTGTCTTTGTATTTCTTGTTCAAAGTCTTCGCGGGCAGAGAAATTCCGGTGATCAACAATGCTGGTTTGCAGGCCTAATTCTCTGGCGAATTGTAAGCCCTTTGCATCTGGGTTATTGCTTAACACCAAAGATATTTGCGCTGGAAAGTTTGACTGTTCACAGGCATTGGCGATGCTTCGCATGTTTGAGCCGCCGCCGGAAATCAATATGCCCAGTCTGGTTTTCATTTATTGGCTTGTAACTGTCCGACAACAAAAGCGTTTTCACCGGATAACTCCAGCATTTGCAATGTTTGCGATAAATCCTCAGGAGAAACAGTAACCAACATGCCAATTCCGCAATTAAACGTCCGCAACATCTCGTAATCGGAAATACCGCCAGTTTGCTCTAACCATTTAAAAACTGTCGGCCATTTCCAACTGTCATGGTCAATTTCGGCGGCTAATCCTTCTGGCAACATACGTGGCGGGTTTTCGATCAATCCGCCGCCGGTAATATGCGCCAGTCCGTTTACCAAGCCAGCTTTGATTAAAGGCAATAATGTCTGCACATATATGCGCGTAGGGGTTAACAAGGCTTGGCCAAGTGTTTGTGTTTGGTCAAAAGGTGCAGGATCCGACAAATTCAAACCGGAAATTTCAATTACTTTGCGGATCAATGAAAAGCCGTTGGAATGCGGTCCACTTGATGCCAGCGCAATAAGTGGATCGCCAGTTTTCATCTTTTGGTGATCCGGTAATAGTTTATTGCGCTCGGCGGCACCAACTACAAAACCGGCTAGATCATAATCACCTTTAGCATACATGCCCGGCATTTCAGCGGTTTCGCCACCGATTAAAGCGCAATTCGCTTGCTGGCAGCCATTGGCTATACCTGCCACCACTTTGGCTGCTTGTTCTGGATCAAGTTTTCCAGTAGCAAAATAATCCTAAAAGAATAATGGCTCGGCTCCTTGAGCAAGAATGTCATTAACGCACATTGCGACAAGGTCAATGCCGACAGTTTCATGATAGTCGGTGTCCACCGCCAACTTTAGTTTTGTGCCAACGCCGTCAGTTCCAGAGATCAGTATCGGATCATCAAAGCCAGCAGCTTTTAGATCAAATGCCCCGCCAAAGCCGGCCAATGCGGTATCTGCGCCAGATCGTGCGGTTGATGCGGCCAATGGTTTGATACGTTTTACCAACTCATCTCCGGCATCAATGGAAACACCGGTGCTGGCATAATCAACAGAGTTTTTATTTTTCGAAGTAGCCATTTGAATATCCCGGCAATTTATATCAGCCATGATAGTATTTGTAGGTGTTTTGCTGATAGACATTAAACTATATTCTATCGACCTAAAAAGTGGGCATCGGTTTTTGGATAAATTGATTGGAACAAAGAAAAATATACTCAAACACCGTCCTATTCAGTATCCAGTATTTAGTATAGTGATTCTGACAAGAACTGCACAGGTAATTTTTATTTAGAGGTTCAATTTACGATCAATCTCGATATAATGGGAGAGGATATTGCAACTTCGCGAAGGTAATGCGCATGAGCCAGATACGAAAATTTGTTTTAATATTTGCTCTATTGGGATTTGCCGTAACAAGCGCCAATGCTGATGTGTTTACAGTGGAGAATGTTGCTATTGATGGCCATGGTGCCAGTGTAACCGCTGCTAGACTAGCAGCGATAAAAGCCGGAACCGAAGAAGCTGCCAATATTCTGATCGAGCGCCTCACTTTAATGGAAGACCGGTTTAATATTGGTTGGGAGCAGATAGATAGCGATATTGCCAGCCAGTTGGTGTCCGGTATTCAAATAAGTGATGAACGACGCAGTGACCGGCGTTATCTTGGTGTCTTGCAAGTGACATTTAATCGGCAACGGGTTCGTGATTTTTTAAACTCGCAACAATTACCCTTTGTCGAAGCGCAAACAGCACCGGCTCTCGTCATTCCTGTCTGGAATGGCCCCGAAGGGTCGGTTTTATGGCAAGAGAATATCTGGTGGCAGGCTTGGGCATCGTCAAGTCCGTTGAATGATTTGACACCACTTACTTTGCCATTGGCTGATCTGGGTGATCAGCAAGCATTGAATGTTGGCCAAGCCTTGCGCCTTGATCGTGCGGCGCTTTCGGATATTGCTGGCCGGTATGATGTTAAAAAAGTTGTAATTGCAATTGCCTCTATTACTGGGCCGGGGAGAATTTCGGTAAAAGTGAACACTATACAATGGGATGATACTGATCGATTGATGTTACGGCAGCGACAAGTAATTGCCGACGGTAATGATGCCGGGACTGCAATGCGTGCTCTATCAATGGCAGGAAAAAGAGCAAAAAAACAAATTGTTTCTTTAATGCAGACCGAATGGAAACAACGAGCCATTGTTCGAGGCGACACCACAACTACTGTTCTTGTCACAGTGTCATATGCCAATATCCAGCAATGGTTGTTATTGCGCGAAGTCTTGGCAAGCTCTGCTCTGGTGACGGAGGCAAGACTGGACGCACTTTCTGCTGACGGAGCTTTGATGACGCTGACTTATGTTGGAACCGAGCAACAGTTGGCGCTGCAATTATCCGAAAGCGGTGTCGACTTTCTGGATACCAATATCGGCTTGGTGGCACGATTGCGATAAAGGCAAACCCATGGCCAACCAGCTCTGGTTCGATTTTTCACCTGCAGATAACGGGTTTAGCGAAAAAAATTTTTGCTATGGCCATAGTAATGCTTTGGCTAAACAAGCCTTGGATCGTTGGCAATCATGGTCTTTGGGAGCGTTGATACTGGTTGGCCCTTCAGGGTGTGGAAAGTCGCATTTATCCGAGATCTGGCGCAACAACAATAACGGTAGAATATTATCGTCTGCTTCAATTCCACTGCGAGACACTGGCAGCTTTGTTATTGAAGATGTTGATGGACAATTGGACGAAGAAGGATTGTTTCATTTATTGAACCGGGCAATGAACGATCAAGCCAGAGTTTTGCTTACTGCTCGAACCGGGCCATCTAGTTGGCGGATAAATCTTGGCGACTTGCGATCGCGGATCAATGCTATTGAAATGGTGCGAATTGAAGAGCCTGATGAGCAGGTGCTTAGCGAAATGTTGAAAAAACTGGGTAAGGATCGATCTTTGCGGTTAAATGACAAGTTGATCCGCTATCTGGTCGAACGGATGGAGCGGTCATCGCAAAGTGCCTTACGATTGATTGACAACTTAAATTCCCGTTCATTAGAGACAAGTCGTCCAGTTAACAGAGCCTTGGCCAAACAGGTGTTAAATGATATGGGAAAAACTCCTGAATTGCTTGATCTTATGGGCTTTGCGGATAATCAGTGAGGGGATTGAAAAATGACCATTGGCTCAATACCAAAGCTAATTGACAAAGCTGTTATTGATGTTGGTTCCAACTCGATACGCTTGGTCATTTTTCGTACCCATGACACTTTTTTTCAACCGATATTCAATGAAAAAATAACCGCATCCCTTGGCCGCGGAGTAATGCAAAGCGGCTGCTTGAACCCCAAAGGAATTAAGCTGGCAAATACCGCAATAACTAGATTTATGCGGATATTAAAGGCTAGAGATATAACGGATATTCATGCTGTTGCCACCGCTGCAGTAAGAGATGCAAAAGACGGCAAACAGTTTTTACAGAATATAAAGGCGAAAACTGGTCTGGTGGTGCAAATGCTAAATGGCGAGCAAGAGGCAAGGCTTTCAGCGCTTGGGGTAATAGCCGGAGAACCGGCAGCCGAAGGTGTTATGGCCGACTTAGGTGGCTCGTCACTGGAATTAGTGGAAATAGCCAATGGCAAGGTCGGGCAAGGATCAACTCATAAATTAGGCCCTTTGGCTCTGGCGGTAGAGACTGAATCTAATGTCAAAAACACTAAAGCTAAAATAATAAAGTCATTGGAGGGAATGAAGATAACCGGCACTGCGCAAACATTATATGCGGTGGGTGGTGCCTGGCGTTCACTGGCCTTGGTACATATGGAATTGCGTGGTTATCCATTACATATTTTGCATAATTACCACATGAGCCGGCGTGAGGCGAAAATGTTAACCCGGTTGGTGGAAAAACAAAGTCCAGCTTCATTGGCCAAAATCCCCGGTGTTTCGGCAAAACGCGCGCAAAATCTTCCCTATGCTGCGTTCTTATTACGTAAAATATTATCAAAAACCAAAGTGCGTGAAGTGGTTATTTCTTCTTTTGGATTGCGTGAAGGGTTGTTGTTTGATGATTTGCCTTCGGGTGTCAGCTCTCGCCACCCCACTTTGGCATCAGTTGAGGCTCTGGCGCACCAAAACTGGTCTTCGGCCGAATTTGGGCAAGCTGTGGAGCTTTGGCTGGAACCGGTTTTTGCCTATTTCAAGCCGGTGTTTGGCAAGAGTCGCACTGATTTGTTGCAGACGGCAATTTGCCGGTTAGCCGATATTGGAGCGCGTATGCACCCAGATCATAGGGCAGAAATTTCTTTTAATTTAGCACTTTACGCACCGTTTGCCGGACTATCTCACAAGGAGCGAGTGGCACTGGCTTTGGCAATCTATCATCGTTATGCCGGTACTGGAACGCCGCCTAGCACTACCTTGATAATGCGGATAATTGATGAAGATATGCGTGCATGGGCTACTGCGATTGGTTTGGGCTTACGGTGTGCTTCTGCGGTTTCTGCCCGAACGGCCAGCCTGTTACAACGCACATCCTTGTTCATAGATAAAGGCACGATAATGCTTGATGCAAAAAAGGAAGATAGCTTATTATTGACCTCTGCACCGGGCAGAAGATTACGGGATCTTGCTGATGCTTTGGGATTACAAGCGCAATTGATTGAATAAGGTCGTATTATCGCTCTAACACAATCACTCCTTCTTTAAGTCGCAAGCCAACCAGCCCTGCTTTCATTGCCAAAGCATCATCGCCAAATTGATCTTTGCGCCAACCTTTAAGGGCGGCAATATCCGCTTCATCATCGGCGGCTAGACGCTCTATGTCGGCGGCATTGGCGATCAGGCGTGGTGCGACACCTATTTCTTCGGCTCTGATCCGCAATAATACTTTTAACATTTCAACAATTGGCCCAAGGCCAGCAGGGTTGCGTTTAGGTGGTTCTATTCGGGGGGCGTATTGTTTCGGATCCGATAAAGCGGTGTTTATCGCCTCAAGAAGCTCTGTAGCTGCTCTGGATCGTTCAAAGCCTTTTGGTATTGCTCTTAACTGTCCTAATTCTTCGGAATTTGTCGGTGCCTGCATGGCTATTTCATAAATTGCGTCGTCCTTTAATATACGTCCGCGTGGTCTATTTACCCTTTGTGCCTCGCGTTCACGCCATTCAGTAGATAAGCGCATTACCGCCAGCCAAGCAGGTGAAAATTTGCGAATTTTCATTCTCTTCCAAGCATTTTCAGGCTTGAATGAATAAATATCAGGATTGGCTAATATATTCATTTCTTCATCTAACCAATGCTCGCGTTTTTGGCTTTCCAAGCGTTGCACGAGAATTGGATACATATCGCGCAAATGCGTGACATCACCCAATGCATAGGTCAGTTGTTTTGCTGATAAAGGCCGGCGCGACCAATCAGTAAATCTTGAACCTTTGTCTACATTTATATCAAGTAATGCCCGAACTAGTTTGTCATAACCAATGCTGTCGCCAAGACCACTAGCCATTGCTGCGACTTGGCTGTCGAAAATTGGCTCCGGCACTTCACCTAGCAATGTATAGAAAATTTCCATGTCCTGTCGCGCCGCATGAAAAACCTTGGTGATAGATTTGTCGCGCAGTATCTCAAGAAACGGAGTTAAATCCAGTTCTTTGGCCAAAGGGTCAATAATTGCTTCGACATCTTTGGTTGCAATCTGGATCAGACATAATTGCGAAAAAAACGTATGTTCACGCATGAATTCTGTATCAACGGCGACAAACTCGGACTTGCGTAGTTTTTCGCAAGTGGCGGCAAGTTCAGAGGTCTTGGTTATGATTTGCATTATTATTGTCTCTACTATGGGTTACCTTAAAAGGCTCCCTTTAATTTGCTGCGGATCATGTAAATTGCTCCGATAATACTGATGATTGACATTCCTGCGAACGCTGATTGCACTGATAAATTGATCATTCCGGTATAAACTAAGGCAAATTGGCCGATCATTGCCGCCACCGCATTCATTAAAGCACTACCCGCCATGGTTCTAGCGCGGACATCAAAATGCGCCCGGCGCTGCGCCATGGCTTGTAACGGCACCACAAACATGCCCGAAGTTACTGATGCTCCAAAAAAGGCAGCCATTAGATGCCAGTTTTTTGGATCAGATAAAAATGGCCCGGCGGTAGTATAACCAAGTTGCGTGAAGGTATTGCTCAAAAAATAAATATCAGCAGTGAAAATCACCAATAAACAAAGTCCTACTATTGAGAATATCAGAGAATTCTTCCGACTGGAAAGAATGCCGCACAATATCGCGCCAATAGCCGCACCAACACTAAAAATCAGAATCATCACTGCAACCACGGTATTATCGAGGTGCAAAACATCTTTTACATAAGTCGGTAAAATAGCTAAAAAAGCACCGGCCATGGCATAGAACCAAGCTATTCCGAGCACTGGCCTAAATATTCTAGCTTCTTCGGAGACGAATTTTAGCAAATTCCAGGTTTGTTTCAGGAAATTCCAGCTTATTACTAAGGTTTTTTCTGGTGGCGGGGAGGAGGGTAATAATCGAATAGATAGCCAACCGGCAAGGGAGCAAACCAGCAATATTGATGATATTATAACCGAGCCTGTCGCAGTGAATTGATATGTATCGGCAACTTTCTCGACTAGCATCAAGGTGCCGATTAAAGAGCCAGCAAGTGTGAAAATAAAAATACTGCCGCTAATTAAAGCATTACCAGGCACTAATTCATCATCATTTAGGAAATATGGCATTGATGACAGTCTCGCTGGGGCAAATAATGCAGACTGGGTTCCCATCAAAAATAAAGCCAAAAACATCAGTGGCGTGCTTTGTAGCAAAAATCCGGCAGAGGCCACCAGCATCAGAAATATCTCGCCGGCCTTGGCTATTTTCATTATGCCGGTACGGTCAAATTTGTCGGCTAATTGTCCAGAAAGTGCTGAAAATAGAAATATAGGAATAACAAAGGTATTCGCTGCTAATGGTACCATATAGCGATCGGGAATTGAGCCGAATTTCAACAAGCCATAACCGGTTAGGATCATCAGTGAGAACTTGATGATATTGTCGTTAAAGGCTCCCAAAGCCTGAGCAACCAGCAATGGTGCAAATTTACGTTGCCCAAGCAGTTGCAATGTAATTTTCGCGCTCATTTCGATTTTCCTCTACAAGGCACCCACTCGAAAAGAGCCGGAGGTAAGATGTTATAGTATTCGTGACTCAAAATGAACCCGATTTTTCAAACTCTTTAATATAGATCACAAGGTGTAATAGTTTGACGATGTAATGAAATTACTCCACAAAAGATCAGGGTTTTAACATAAGAATGATTGTAAGATAACTGACAGGTATGGAAATTGTTTAAGTTTTTAAATTTGGCTGTTTCACAGAAACGCTCATACTTGCCTTTCATATGGCTATGCACTTTATTGCTGGTTCTTGTTACAACAAATGGTGCGCTGGCACATGGTGTGACCGAGGGCGATAAGGGTTATATACAAGAAATATCCGGTGTGCATTTGATGGCATTCCTTTATTTGGGTGCCAAGCACATGATGACTGGTTATGATCATTTGCTGTTTTTATTCGGGGTGATATTTTTTCTTTATCGCCTAAAAGACGTTAGTTTCTATGTCACCCTATTTGCCATTGGCCACATCATCACTCTGCTATCCGGGGTTTTGTTGCAGATAAAATTCAATGCCTATATTATTGATGCGATCATCGGGTTTTCAGTTGTTTATAAAGCTCTTGATAATATGGGTGCGTTCCAGCGCTGGTTTGGTTTCCAACCGGATACCAGAGCCGCCACTTTGATTTTTGGTCTGTTTCACGGGTTTGGCCTGGCAACTAAAATTCTTGATTATGAAATGTCCCCGGACGGATTATTAACTAATCTTATTGCTTTTAATGTCGGCGTCGAAATCGGACAGATACTTGCCTTGGTAGTTATACTGATATTCATCAATTACTGGCGCCGGTTTGGCAACTTTATGCGTCACGCCTATGCGGTTAATACAGTTTTGATGTTGGCAGGGTTTTTGTTAATTGGCACCCAGCTAACCGGATTTTTTACAAGTTAAAGGAGCTATCATGCATAACTCGAATTCTCTTAGGCACGCTGATTTACCGTCAACGAAACAATTATTGAAATCAACACTTTTGGCTGCTGTTGGAGCCGGAGTAATTTTAGTTACAGTTGTAATGCCTGCAGAGTATGGCATTGACCCATCGGGTGTTGGGCAAGTGCTTGGGTTAAAGAAAATGGGTGAGATCAAGGTCTCATTGGCCGAAGAAGCTGCGTCTGATCGGGCGGCGGAATTAAATGATGAACAGCAAATGCCACAAGAAAGTGCTGCTGTTCCTGTGGCTGTCCCTGTTATTGAAGATAGTGCGCCTGCCGAGCCTGTGGCAGTTGTTGTGCCTAAAGTGGTCATGGCAAGTGATGAAATGAAAGTAACGTTAGCACCGAATGAAGGAACCGAGATCAAGTTGAAAATGAATAAAGGCCAACGGGCTAATTATTCATGGCAGACTAATGGTGGCCGGGCTAATTTTGATATTCATGCAGACTCTGTCGAGTTGGAAATAAGCTATCATAGTTATGCCAAGGGGGCGAAACAGAGCGATGAAGGTATTATCGAGGCCGAGTTTGATGGTTATCATGGCTGGTTTTGGCGCAACCGCACTGATACGACGATGACCATAACTTTGAAAACCAAAGGGCCATATCTGGATATTGTGCATTTGAAATAGCTTGGTAATTTCGTTGATAGTTCCTGTTTATCTTGAACAGGCGTGATGGTTTTCACACAATTTCTTATTGCAAAGCATGATCAACTTTTATTGAAAAAATCTTAGGTAATAAAAAAGCCGGGCAGTATTAGCTGCCCGGCTTTTATTGTTATGTAGAATCTATAATCAGCGACGCATACGTAAGGTTACGCCATAGGTAGCCGGGTCAATTGGGTACCCGCTTAAGCTGCCTGCTTGGAACACAGTATCGAACACACCTTGGAATACTTGGGCGTCAGTAATGTTTTTGCCCCAGAAAGACAGATCCCAATTATCGGCGCGAATGCCGGTACTAGCCGATATAATACTAGTACCAGGCTGTTCTTTTAGAGGGTTCAAATCAGTACCCGGTGCAAATCCACTGCGGTAATAGTACTCACCGCGAACAAAGCCTAGGTACTGGCCAAGCGGGAAGTCATAAGTTGCTGTGGAAGATATTGTCCATTTGGAAACACCGGCAAGTCGCCCACCACTTAAATCAACAGTAGGGGTTGGTGATCCAATAATTGAAGGGCCTTGCAGGAACTCGTCATACTTGGCGTCGAGATACGTTGTACCGAAAGTAAAAGTGAAATTGTCAGTTGGCTGCGCCAAAATATCAATTTCAACACCGTCAATACTTACTGAACCGGCATTGGTCAGGTCAAAGGAAATACCGTTAAAGGTATTGCTTTGAAAATCAATCAGGGTTTGCGAGAAAACCGCACCATTGAACTGAACGTGATTGTCGAACATTTTAGCTTTCCAACCAAGTTCGTAATTGTTCATGGTTTCGGAAGCAAAATCACGTCCGGTTACACTGGTATCTTGTGACAGGTTAAAGCCACCAGCCTTATAACCACGGCTATAGCTGAAATAGGTGTTGAAAGTGTCATTCCAGTCATAGGCAACAATTACATTACCGGTGACTTTGTCTTCAGTTCTCGTATCTGCGAAATCGGCTGTAGCTCTAAATGGTTGCAATGCCGCGAAACCAGCAAATGCATTCACAGGAGCACCCAAGAGTGGCAAAAATGCCAGATTATTCAAATCCAGGGCAGAGAAGCGATCATCGGTAGTGAATAGGCCAACTACATCTTTGGTTTCTCTAGTATAACGCACTCCGGTTGTCACAGTCATTCTATCTGTTGTGTGCCAATCGACAGATCCAAACGTTGAGTAACTTTTGGATTTTTGGTTGAAATTAAACCCAAGACCGGTTCCCTGACGGAAAAAGTCTCCCGGTGCAATTGGTGCGTAACCGGTTGGGATGCCAAAAAACTGTGCCGCAAGAAATGCGTTTTCGACAGAGGTCAAATTAGCAGTACCGCCACTAAGCAGGTTCGCCAAATTGTCCGCATATGTGCGAGCATCTTCACCGAATGTTGTACGGTTTCTGGTGTTAAGATCTTGGTTGAAATAATAAGCACCAACCATCCAGTCAATTTGACCGGAACCGTTGGAAGTCAACCGGAACTCTTGAGTGAAGGTTTTGAAATCATCATCAACACGACGATTTTCCACCAATGAGGCATCAATAAAGTCAGCATCGATATTGCTGGTTTCATCAAAGCCACGATAGGCAGTAATTGAGGTCAAAGTTGCCCCGCCCATGTCGAAGTTAATCTCGCCGGAGAACCCATAATTATCATTTTGGGTAAGAACGTCACCATTATAGCTGACTTGACGATTAAACGGGTCGGTATTGATCAGGTTAGGTGCGCCACCAGGTAGAGGATCGGTCAAGGGGCCGCCAAGATCAAGTAGAGCAGCTAAAGGACCCGCGGCATGTAAGATCGGTGTCGCGCCACAACATCTTTCATTGATGTTGTTGTAATCACCAATTAACCGGATAGATAGAATATCACTTGGTTCAAACAATAGCTGCCCGCGAAGACCATAACGATTACGATTGTTAATGTCCTGTCCGGTAAGGGTGTTGGTGATAAAACCGTCACGCTTGTTCAAATTACCGGAAACACGAAATGCTGCCTTATCGCCTATAGGGCCGGTTACGGAACCTTTGGCAACTACTTGATTGTAATTACCATAAGTAAGTTCACCTTCAGAACCAAAGTCAAACTGTGGTTTTTTGGTGATGATACTTAACACACCGGCCGGTGTGTTCTTGCCGTAAAGTGTAGACTGTGGCCCGCGCAAGACTTCGATACGCTCAACAGCAATAAAGTCATTGATAGCAGTACCTGCGCGCGAACGATAAACACCGTCGATGAAAACACCAACCGAAGGTTCCAGGCCGGCGTTAAAGCCCGAAGTGCCTATACCGCGAATTGAGATTGTGGTTGCCGATGGGTTGGCAAATTGCGGAATAGCCAAGGAAGGCACTAAAGCCACTAAATCCTGAGCATTTCTAATTGCCGAATCGGCCAAGGTCTCGCCGCCTACTGCGCTCATGGCAATAGGTGTATCTTGTAACGTGCTTTCACGTTTTTGCGCTGTGACGATGATTTCATCATCAAGCTGTGCAAGTGCAGCACCCGGCAGAGCCAAAGCACCAATAATAGCGGTTGACGCAAGCATGCGTCTGTTAAAAAACTTCATTTTAATCCCCTCATCATCGTGCGTTTTTCACACGGATAGGAGAACTACAACACTTTTATTGAGATTCGTCCAGAGTATTTTGTTAAAAAAACAGTCGCGTGACGGGAGAATTTATAAGTGGTGTTTTGTTGCAACAACAGATACTTAACAGTATCTAATATTAGCATTTTTAGCCATGTCATTTGTTTCGGGGAACCAGCTAATGACACTTTGCAATATTATGCACCGGGTTTGTCCGGGTAGCTCTGCTGTTTCTTTCCCTAAACTTTGATAAACAGATGTTGAACTGATAACCTGTTGATTCATTCTTGTGCCACCGCCTGATAGTGTGTCAAAGATAATTAACTGCCCTTCTGCGGGACTATCGCTCCAGCTATTCCATATTTCTAATTCAGCATTTCGGCCTTTACCGGGATTGCCTGTGTATGCGAACTCGGCCCAGTAAGACATCATTGCTGCGGATAATTGATCACGTTCATTGGCTCCGGCTTTAGGGAAAATCCGTTCTCCGCCGATCGGGAATTGCTCGAAACCATCAAAAATAAATGGAATTTCCATTGCATGGGCGGCTCCGAGCAATTGTGAAAAATCCGAACCAAGAAAACTTCCCTCTTCATCCCAGTCAAAACGATAGGCATAAACTGGATTTTGATTACGCTGACTAATTCTTATTGCCTGTTCGTCAACAGATCTGGCGCGCCACATGGCACTTTGGTAATTGGAGATTAAGTTATATAGCTCGGGATCTCTGGCTCGGGGTAAAACCCCGAAAGCTTTTTTCATCAACTCTTTGTCGGCAATATTAAATAATTTTAGTTCATCACGATTGGTTCCGGTAATAAATGGAACTATTTCATGTTCGGAGTTTTCTAATGCGCTTTCCAGCCCTGCTCGTGGAATTAAAATTCCGTCGCGAATAATAAGTGGTGAGCCTGGTTCACCATCTGCTGCTGCGGCAGCCGCAAATAATTCTTTTACCGATGCATCGCGCAAGAAATCTGCAAGTTTGTAGCCGCTAGCTTCTGGTGACGGGGCGAGACTTGCGATTATTGCTTTGTCTCCTTTGAATTCCCAGCCATAATCTTCATCCACACCCTGTTGCTGTCCGGTAATTGATCGTGATGTGAAATACCCGCTTTGAATAATAGCACCATGAAACAACCCTTGAGCGCGTGGCATTGCCATAAGGCTTGCAACATTGTGACCGCCAGCGGATTCGCCAAATATAGTTACCCTGTTCGGATCACCACCAAAGGCAGAAACATTTTTTTGCACCCACTGCAAAGCAGCTATCATATCCAGATTGGCAAAGTTGGGAGAATTATCATCAGGATTGACGTTGTCTTGCTGTAAGCTAGGCTCGAAAAACCAGCCAAGTGGGCCGAGTCGGTAATTGATGGTAACGACGATCAGGTCGTGGCGTGCGGAAAGATATTGTGAATCATATTGTCCGCCATAGCCCCAGACATTGCTGCCACCATGAATAAACACCATTACCGGTAGTTTGTTTTCGCCCTGCGGTATTTGTTCTTTTGTAAAAGCCGGAGCCCAGACATTTAAGTATAAGCAATCTTCCGATCCTACCAGTTTTCCTATCTTGTCAGCATCTGTGCTGCGGGCTTTTTGTGGACATCTGGCTGATGCGTCCACAGCATGAAAGACATCTTCCCAATTGTCTGGTTTACGCGGTGCTCTCCAGCGTAAATTCCCAACCGGTGGTTTGGCAAAGGCAATACCAGCCCAACGGTGATTGCCATTGTCAGTTATCGAGCCGGCTATTTGGCCATTTTCAATGGTGCGTAGTGTGCCTAAGTCTACATCAGCCTTCAGATCCGCAGCAGGTTTCTGGCAGGCGGAAATAAATGCAGTTATAACCAAGAGTAGGGTTAGGTTTTTCATAAAAGATTCCAAACTAGTCTAATTTATCCAAGAACGGTAGCTAACTACGCAATGTCGCGCAACTGTTTCAGTCGCTTATATTGACTTTGAGTCCGGGTGTTGCCTTTTGGTCAGGATGCTGTTTGAGGTATTCAGATTTGATCTGCTCCGAGGAAAGCCTTGAGCCGTCATGACACCAGCCTGGCGGTCTGAAAACATATTGAATACGCTGCCAAAGGCTTAGTTTTGCGGCCGAGATGTCTTTGATAATCCCGACATATTCATGAAAGGCTATGCGTATTGGATTAAATGTTCCGATATCATTTACTAGGCCATAGCGTGGTGGGTCAGTTTCAAGCTCAGGCACAAAAGTGCCGAACATACGATCCCAAATAATAAACACTCCGGCATAATTGGCATCAAGATATCGCGGGTTATTTGCATGATGAACCCTGTGGTGAGAAGGAGTATTCATTACCGCTTCAAACCATTTGGGGAATTTATCAATAAATTCAGTATGGAACCAAAATTGATAAATTAAGTTCAAGCCGCCACACAGTAAGATCAAAGCCGGATGAAACCCAAGCAAGGCCAATGGTACAAACAAGATGAAAGCTCCGGATAACAGACTGCTCCACGATTGGCGAAGTGCGGTTGATAAATTATAGTGTTGGCTTGAATGATGAACTACGTGCGCCGCCCATCCCCAGCGCGAACGATGGTAATAACGATGCGCCCAATAATAGGTAAAATCCCACAACACAAAACAAGCGGCAAATGTCCAGATATTGAACGGCAGCTTTATTGGGGCTAGTTCATAAGCGAACCAAAAAACTGCCAAGGTGATGAAATTCAAACTGCCGTTTATTACCGCGCTTCCTGCGCCCATGAAAATACTGGCGCTTGCGTCTTTGGCCTCATAATAACCACCGGCTTTACGGAATTTAATAGCAATTATTTCCGCTAATATCAAAATCACATAAAGCGGAGCAGCCAATGATGAAACGTCTATATCAGGAATATTTTCAGGCATTATGTTGCTCCGGTTTACGGGCTAGCCAATTTTCTATTGATTGCGATTGTTGGTTTTCGAAAGTCAAACTTGGCCAAGTGAAATCACCAAACGAGATAATTGTCTGATTGGTTTTTTGTGTAAGCTTGATTTGTTCTGGAGTGACAATACGCAATGAATATTTCTCGCTTAAACGTCGCAAAAACGCTAATTCATTATTGCCCAGTTTTGCAATAGCCTCTTTGCCAGATTCTGAAACTACTATTTGTAAAATTTGATTGTCGTAATGATGGTCATTTAACTGCTGTTCAAATTCAGCAATATCAATCGGGTCAGTTTTTTGCAACGGAAACAAAAATTGTATCAATAGTGCAATAAAAAAAATAGCAATTACCGATACGCCTAAAAGCAAGAATAATTCAACCATGACTTTAGCTCAACATTTTCAATAATTTGTCCATGGTTTTGCCATAGGGCGGGAACATCATCTTACGGGCATTGATCCCTGATTGCCTAAAGACTGCTTTGGCGTGAGAAAACGTCTTAAAACCATCAAAGCCGTGGTAAGAGCCCATTCCGCTGGAGCCAACTCCACCAAATGGCAGATCGTTTTGCACAATATGCATCAAAGTATCATTGATACAGACCCCACCAGCCAGCGGGTTGTGTAGAAGTTTCTCGACAAAATTATTGTCTTTGGAGAAGCCATAAAACGCCAAGGGGTGCGGGCGATCCATAACATAGTCCAATGCTTCATCGACAGTTTCATAGGCGACAATAGGTAAAACCGGGCCAAAAATTTCTTCTTTGGCGATTTTCATATCATCAGTAATGCCGGTGACAATTTTCGGCGGCATTTTTCTGGTATTACAGGGCTTACCTACTTCTTCGGGGTAGATTTCAATTATGTTTGCGCCTTTTTGTTTGGCATCAGTAATCAATCCGTTTATGCGTTCAAAATGACCTTCGGATATGATGGCACTAAAGTCATCATTATCGCCAATATTTGGATAAAATTGTCTGACGGTTTCGGTATATGTTTTAATGAATTCAGCCTCGTTTGGTTTCGCAACCAATACATAATCAGGGGCGATACAGGTTTGGCCGGAATTGAACAGTTTTCCGGAAACTATTTTTTCCACAGCAGTTTGCATTGGGAAGTTTTCATCAATAATCGCTGGTGATTTTCCACCTAATTCCAATGTGACCGGGGTTAGGTTTTTCGCCGCCGCCTGCATGACAAAACCGCCGACTTTGGTCGAGCCGGTAAACAAGATATGGTCAAAGGGTAGGGTGCTGAATTGTTGCGCGACTTCTAAGTCGCCAGTAATTACCGTGATATGGTCAGGCTCAAAATATTGGGTGATTAGATCGCTAAGTAATTGTGATAATTTTGGGGTTAGTTCCGATGGTTTTATCATTACCCGATTGCCAGCGGCCAATGCGGCAATGGTTGGGTTGATCGCCATAGCAAATGGATAATTCCACGGCGAAAT
>JAESTZ010000050.1 GCA_016763315.1 Robiginitomaculum sp. | reverse complement strand
CTAGGTATTACCGTTATCGCTATAATGCTCTTTGAAATGGGTACGCCCGCATATTTATGGACAGTCGTGTACCTTAATCCGATCTCAGATTATATTTATGGCTCTGAAGCTGTCTGGAATTCAACAGCACTCACTATAGTGACTATACAAGTACTTGTTGTGATCTTCACAGTATCAGCAACATATTTCATTCAAAGTAGAAAGCGAGATTTCATCTGACCTTACAATATTGCTTACTAAAAGGCCTTGTCAGTTCCTAATAGCTGTCTTATCCGCTAGAATGTAATTATCATTTAGGAATTGGTTGGCATGGATAGTATTATAATCAACGGTGGCAACGCGCTTAAAGGTGAAATTGCCATAACCGGTGCAAAAAATTCAGCTCTTAAATTGATGGTTGCGGCTCTGTTAACCGACGAGCCGGTTACATTGACCAATATGCCGGAGCTTGCCGACACCAGGTTTTTGGCACATCTCATGCGCCATTTGGGTGCCGAAGTGAGCGAAAGCCCCAAAACAGGCGCAATGACAATTACCGCCGGCGGTTTAGGCGAGCCGGAAGCCCCTTATGATCTGGTGCGAAAAATGCGCGCAACTTTTAACGTGCTTGGGCCATTGCTTGCCCGAAAGGGGCGCGCCAAAGTCTCCCTGCCCGGTGGTTGTGCCATTGGCGCGCGTCCGGTTGATCTGCATTTACAGGCGCTTGAGTCATTAGGCGCGAAAATAACTCTCGAAGAAGGTTATGCAATTGCCAGTGCACCTAATGGCCTAACCGGTGCAAAGATTAACTTTCCATTTATTTCGGTGGGCGCAACAGAACACACAATGATGACAGCAGTGCTTGCAGACGGGATTACCGAATTAAGCAATGCCGCGAAAGAACCAGAAATTACCGATCTGGCAAATATGCTGAACTCCATGGGCGCAAAGGTCGAAAATGCCGGACAAGATACGATCACTATCACCGGCGTTAAAAAACTTGGCGGAATTACTCATGGCGTAGTTCCCGATCGCATAGAAACCGGCACTTATGCATTGGCGGCTGGCGCATGTCCGAATAGCGATGTCACCATAACCAACTGCCAGCCGGAGCATCTGGACGCATTATGGGCGGCAATGTCTAGAGCTGGCATCGAAGTAATAACCGACGAAAAACAAGTACGCATAAAAAGAGGCACAACGCCCCTAAAACCGGTTGATATTGAAACTGCTGCTTGGCCGGGTTTTGCGACCGATCTACAGGCGCAATTCATGGCATTGATGGTTTTGGCCGATGGCGCATCAATCATTCGCGAAACTATATTCGAGAACCGCTTTATGCACGCACCGGAGCTTACCCGTCTTGGTGCGGATATTACCGTACATGGCCGTGAAGCGGTGGTGCGCGGAGTGGACGAGCTAACTGGCGCTCCGGTGATGGCCACCGATCTTCGGGCTTCGGTTTCACTGATCATTGCCGGCTTGGCCGCCAAGGGACAAACCAGTGTTTCGCGGATTTACCATCTGGATCGCGGATTTCAAAATCTCGAGGCCAATTTTAGTGCATTGGGCGCAGATATAAAACGAGTAGCAGGTTCTTAAGCAATATTGGCTTGGGTTGAACTGGTTTTAAGTACTACATTGTGCTTTAAGAATAGAATCTAAGATTTGGAGTTTAAAACTTGCGCCTATTAGCCCAATCTCAAAAAGACCTGTCAGTAATATCGGCAATGGTACAAGACGCAATTACTCGTGTTGGCGATATTTCGTATGATAAAAAATCACGGCAATTGATCATAGCGATGAACCGCTTTTGCTGGGAAAATGGCAAAAGATCTGTTCCGGCCAGAGCTCGAGCAGCCTTACAGATAAGTGATGTAATATCAGTTCGCCAAACTGGCATTGCCAGTGCCAAGCGCAATGGTATTTTATCATTGCTGGACATAGAATTTGCCGCAGATCAAGAAAATCCTCCCAGCGGGGAAATTACTATCAACTTTTCTGATAAGGGGACTTTGTTGATTTCTGTGGAGTGCCTGGATTTGGCACTTGTTGATATATCAGGTGCTTGGGGGGCGAAATCGCGACCTAAACATGGCTGAGCAGAGCACTAATTGCATTATCCATGTGCATCTGGATCCTAACTCATTGGCGGCAACAACTGCTGAGTCAGAACATGAACGACGGGTGGCAGTTTTTGATTTACTCGAAGAAAATAGTTTTAGACCCATTGGTGATGCAATCGGGCCGTTTCATTTAAGCCTTTCAATTTTGGACAGACGCTTGGTGATTGATATATCTTTGGAAAACGGCGATCCCGTAAAAAGGCATTTATTGTCATTATCCCCGTTTCGTCGAATTGTTCGCGATTATTTCCTGATATGCGAGAGCTATTATGACGCGATTCGCAATGCACCACCTGAACGCATCGAGGCCATTGATGTGGGACGGCGCGGCTTACACAATGAAGGTTCGGAATTATTACAAGTCCGCTTGGAAGGCAAAATAACTATGGATTTTGATACGGCACGCAGATTGTTCACCCTGCTTTGCTCCTTACACACAAGGCAAGTAATATGAACAAACCATCACCAAAGAAGGTGTTATTTGCCTGCACTATGAATTCCATTCGTTCACCAATGGCCGCAGCTTTGGTGCGCCGCAAATACAAGGGCGCAATCATTGCCGATAGTTGCGGTGTATATGAGGGTTATCTTGATCCGTTTATGGTGCAAGTAATGGAAGATTGGGGGGTTGATATGGCCGAGCACCTTCCAAAGAGTTTTGAAGATTTAGACTTAACACAATTTGATCTGATAATTGTTTTAACTTCGGCTGCCAAAGAAAAAGCCGAGGAAATGTTAGGCGATGACACCACCCCTGTTGAGTTTTGGCAAACGCCAAACCCGACCGATCAGATGTTCGGGCCTCGTGATTTACGGGTAATGGCATATTCGGATTGTCGCAATCTGCTTGATCGAAAAATTGCCAAACGGTTTCGTTTATAAATTTGAGCATAAAGGCCATAGACAGAAGGCTCAGCCTTGCTTATAAACCCGGCTCTCTTGGCAAAGCGCGAAACGCGCTGACCATACCCGATGCCCGGGTAGCTCAGGGGTAGAGCAGCGGACTGAAAATCCGCGTGTCGGTGGTTCAAATCCGCCCCCGGGCACCATTTTTCTTTATTGAAAACAATTAGTTGCGCGGGTTGATGTTTTTCAGCTTGTGCGCGTTTTCCCGTTTTTTTGGAGCATTTTCCAAAATCCTGTTCTGAACCTGTTCCAAAGCGGCTTCCAACAGAGCAAAACCTTTGTCGGTCTCGGTCAATTTATCCGCGATCCAGTTTTGTAAGTGACCAAGGGCAATGGTGGAAATGATCAATCGATCTTGATGCTATCATATTGCCTAAATCGCCGGACGGTGTTTAAATCCCGTCTGGCAATAGTGATTGATATATGTACATGCTAATATAAACTTATTAGTTCGAATCCTTACTAAGCTACCGCTAAGGCGCGAAAAACAAGGAATTCTCAATGCGAAATCAATTTTCCGGTCTTCGAAAATATAATATTTATAACATGCGTTTTAGCCTAGTTCTCGGGTTGTTAGGAGCATTAATTTTCACAACTGCATTTGCTCAGGAAACAGATTATTTTGGTGACTTAATCAACAACTCTGATGCTGTTGACGAAAATGTATTTGAACTTGAAACAGAAGAGGCCAATGAGCCCCAAGACCTAGTAACAGTAACTCCGATTCGGCTAAAAGCAGTCGGAACATTGACCGCCGATATTATTAAGTCGTCACTTAGAAGCGCAAAAGTTGTCAATCCGAAAACCTTCCAGAACGGAGCAAGCATACCCAGAGGGACTGTTTTGCAGTTCGATATGCAGTATAAACGCATTAACGGCATAAGCTTAAATCGCAAAATCTTGTTGTGGAGCAAATTGCATAATCCAGAACAATTTTCTGACGAGGACGGGCTGAAGTGGAAAAAGTCTCCTCATAAGAGCTGGGTAACATATGTCAATGTCACAAAGAAGAGCAGTTTCACCTATAAAAACATTGCCGATAATATGCGAATATATAATGGGTATCTACAAATATATACGGGAAATTTAAAGCCGGGCGCTTACCATTTCGGAATTGAAACATACCGCAAGGAGAACGGGCAAACGATTGAAAAAGATATTGAAAGATTCAATTTCACAGTCATTGACGCGCCCTTGCACCTAGTTGCTGAAATACCAAAATCTATCCCGACCTATAATCCCGACAGAAACGTATGGGCCGGAGAATACGAGGCGTTTTTATCCGATTGGGCCGTATTACCAATGAAAGTTGAAATCATCACATATGTTCCCGGTTTTGCCATTCGCGACGGTGAGGAGCTTTATGAAACCGTTGTTGAATTTCAGTTACGACCCAAGAAAAAACATATCGGCCAGACCAAGCGTTTTACCTTGAAAGTCACGGATCGGCTTGGCCGAACCGCATCATTAACCAGAGATGTTTACATCACGGACAGTAGTGATTCCGAAATGAAGGTAGTTATGGCTAATTCGGCCAATGCCGGAGAAACAATTACCGGCACAGTAATTTACCCTTCCGGTTTTGTCCTTAAGAAAAAACCACGCACGAATGTTAGAACAGGGTTTGCTTGGACAAATTCCAGTTACACCGCCTTTCGGGTCAAGGTTAAAGAAGAAGGTGTGAATTATAAAAAGCTGTTTGCGATAATAGCTACCGGTAATATGAGCGGCATAGACGAGGAACAAGTGCTAACGTGGAAGCGCACATATAATGTCAAAAGTCGAGATTTGATTTACGACCCAGAAGCCATAAGACGTAAAAAAGAGGCCAGTGACAGGGCTTGGCGTGAAGCATTTAGCACTCTTGCTACCGTAGCCGGAGCGTCGGCCTCCGCCTATGAAAGTTCCGGTGCAGAAAATACCGATGGTTTTTGGTATGATGATGATGATGGTAAAAATTGGGACGAAGAAAACAATTCCAATTATGAAGTTATTTCAACCGAATGGTCTGATGATGATGATAATAGCGGCTCTCCAAATTACGACGGTCTGGAAATTGATAATACTGCAAATAGCCGTACTTCATCTGATGGGAAAGCTGGAACTATTTGTGGCTACGAAATAGGTGGGGAGTACGCTATTACAGACGTTGGTGCTGCTAAGTATTTTCATCTAAATGGTAAAAAATATCTTTCCTACCAAATATGGAGAAACGACGGAACGGGCAGTGATCTCATATATTATAAAAAAGATTGCGTACTTGCACAGGAAAAATACGGGGGAACCGGGAAATGGGAAACATTTAAATATTATCCCAATGGGGGCAAAGCAGAATCTTATACAAGAAGATATCACAAAAAATGGGATTATCTTGGAAACCTTACCTATCACGCCAAGATAATTCCTGACTGGAGCGCAGATAAAAAAATTATCTGTGATAATGAACAATCAAAATATCCGAAATGCTCATAAATATGAAATTATGTGTCGTGAACTTTAGGTAGCCAGCCTTGCGTATTGCGCGAAAGTGAATGGTTGAGAATTACTAGACTAAATCGCCAGACCCACTTTTGTTGGCAAATGTAAGTTTATTCTTAGTGGTCGCATTTGCTCACCACAAAACCGCATACACTTTTGTTGGCAAATGCTCGTTGACCCTTAATTAGCAATCATTGGCAAAGAGGTTACTTAAAGTGAGGGTCATTTGGCAAAGATTGCACCCTTATTCACCCTTACCTACCCTTGAGATACGGGGATAGTTTTGGCCAATGCCCATAACGACCCCACCTACTATAATAGTGTTGCAAGTGGCTATGACAGGTTATTTTGCGGCTGTTTGACATTGTTAATACGTGAAAAACCTAATGAAGCATGGGTTTTGCTGTAGTTATTTTTGTGGTTGCAATGCCTTGCCGTAAAACCTGCCCTCAAGTAGCAAGCTCTAGCATTGCGATAGGGCAAGCCAAAGCTTTCCTACTTTTGTTGGCAAATGCTCGTACCTGATGAGACTTTTAACTCTTATCCAGTGGGGAAATAGTCCAAATTGCTTTAGTGTTTTTTATATAACGATATTTTCCTTGAGTTTTGGCTTGGTTGGCCAAAAATAAAATATTTTTGGTGAAAGATAGCTATTCAGTATTCTATCATTCTGAAGCTTGCTAAATATTGCTGAAACTCGCATTGTGTTGATATAAATATGTAAGAACAGGATCAGTTATCATGAAATTATATACCACCCCCATGGCACCAAACCCGGAACGGGTAATGTGTGTCATGCGTGAAAAGAGCATTACCGATATTGAAATTGTTAATGTGGATCTGTTCAAAGGCGAACACAAAAGCAAAGAGTACCGACAAACCAGTCCATTTGCGCAAGTGCCAGCCCTGGAACTTGACGATGGGCGGGTGCTAACCGAGAGCAAGGCAATATGCATGTATCTCGAAGGATTGTATCCTGAACCAAATTTGTTCGGTAAAACTCCCGAGGAAACCGCATTTATCGAGATGTGGGACCGACGGGTTGAGTTCATGTGGCTAATGCCATTGGCTATGTGGTTACGCCACGGTCACCCGGGTTTTGCTGTGCTGGAAAAACAAATTGCCGAAAACGCCCCTCGCGGTGAAAAAGGATTTCGCTGGTTTGCCAAAAGACTCGATGCAGAACTATCAGGACGTGATTTCATTGCTGGTGAGCGTTTTACCATTGCAGACATAACTGCTTTTGTCAGCGTTGGTTTTGCCAGAGTCGCCAAGTGGAAGCCAAATGCAGAAGAAACGCCTAATTTATTGGCTTGGCGGGATCGTATGCTGGCTCGCCCTTGCGGTTCAAAGTAATGTTTCGCTACGGTTTTCTTGTTCTGGCTTTGGTGTTTGGCCTTAGTGCTTGCGTCGAGACCACTATTGCCAGAGCTAAGCTAACTCCGGTTGGAGAGCCGGCGCAACCGCTATTGCAATTTGACGGTGAATTTTCAAAAAACTTGAAGCAGTTTGACGACTTTCGTGCTGCGATACAGGAAAATATTTACGGCTATCTGCCTGATAGTTCAAATGTTCAGGTTTTAGCTAAGAAAGTTCTCAATAAATCAACTTTTGCTGGAAAGGCTCGACTGGAGGAATGGCGTATAGAGGTCGAGGCCGGCTTTGGTGATAATCTTTCTTTGCCAGCCTCTAATCGGGCGCAGTTTAATTTGGTAGTTTTGATCCCGACAGAAGCAAAGCAACCGGTTCCTGTAATTATGATGCAGACGTTTTGTCCGTCGCATGTAACTATTCCGCTGGCTGGAGTTTCAAGTTCCAAGAGCTGGAGCGGTTGTAAAGACAAGGGTTTTCGAACTGATATTGTTACCTATCTGTTTGGACGTTATATTGCCACTCCGCCATTAGAGGAAATTATTGATCAGGGTTTTGCAATTGCTGCAATGTATCCCAGCGAAGTTTTCCCGGACAATTTAGAACAAGGGCAAACCGCATTAAAAAGAATGTCTAGCGGGCATATTGATGACGACACGCGCTGGGGAAGCATTGCTGCTTGGGGTTGGCTTTATACTCAAATACGAGACGCGCTTGATAATGATGTGCGGTTCGATAAGAAGCGCACCATTGCTTATGGCCATTCAAGATATGGCAAGTCGGCATTGCTGGCAGCCGCCTTTGATGGTGAAATAGACGGCGTTATCTCCCATCAATCCGGCACTGGTGGTGCATCACTTAGTCGCGGTAACCTTGGCGAAATTATTGCAAAAATAACCAAATCCTACCCGTATTGGTTTGCGAATAAATTCTCTGACTATGCCGGAAACGAAGATCAGCTTAACCTCGATCAGCATCAATTACTGGCATTGATTGCACCACGCCCATTGTTCTTGGGCAATGCCAGACGTGACGTCTGGTCGGATCCCAATGGTGCTTTTCGCGCGGCACAAGCGGCCAGTTCTGCATGGAAATTTTTTGGCCAACACGGATTACAGCAAAAAAAATTGAACGAGTTTAAGCCAAATGCCGATATTGCCTTTTGGATTCGCCCCGGAACCCACGGCGTCACAAAGGAAGACTGGCCAGCGTTTCTAGAGTTCTTACAAGCGCATTTTGGTAAAAGTGCGCAGCCGCAATTTGATCTGACAAATGCCAGCATCAGTGATGTACTACGTCTACAGCAAAATGGCGCTGTAAGTTGCCGCAATATCATTGCAACCGCTTTGATGCGTATTGCAAAATACGACAAATCTACCGGCTTGAATGCAATTACTGTGACCAACCAACAGGCATTACAAAGAGCTGATGAACTGGATCAAAAGCGAGAATCAGTAAGCGAATTACTGCCTCTACATTGTGTGCCGGTATTGGTTAAAGATAATTTCGATACTCATGATATGCCGACGACTGGCGGCTCTATTGCCTTGGCAAATTCAATTCCGCCAAATGATGCGTTTATGGTGCGAAAACTACGGCAAGCCGGTGCAATAGTCGTGGCGAAAACCAATATGGCTGAATGGGCGTTTAGCCCAAGAGAAAGCATATCGTCATCATATGGACGCACCGCCAACGCTTACGATTTATCACGGGTTCCTGCGGGTTCGTCTGGTGGCACCGCGTCCGGTTTGGCAGCCGGATTTGCCGTGGCTGGACTTGGCTCTGATACCGGTAATTCGATCAGAGGACCAAGCTCGCACTTGTCACTGGTAGGTATCAGATCGACCTTTGGTCTTACCTCTAGGGACGGAGTGATCCCATTAGCAGGCGATCGTGATATTGCTGGGCCAATGGCCAGATCGGTAAGTGATGTAGCGGCAATGTTCAATGTATTGGCCGGCTATGATCCCAAAGACCCGGCTACCTTGGTTGGCAAAGACAGACGTGAAAGTGACTATAGAGAATTTCTTGATGCCGGTTCTTTGCGCGGTGCAAAAATTGGGGTGCTGCGCGAATGGGTCGATCATGAAAATGCCGATCCGCAAATAACAAAACTGTTCATGCAGGCACTGAGCGATATGCAGGAGCAAGGGGCAATCATTGTTGATCCACTGGTAATACCGAACATCAAAAACCATCTTGCCGCTAATACTTTTTGCCCCAGCTTTCGATATGATATGGCTAATTATTTGAAAACCTTGGGCGATGCTGCACCGATCAAAGATGTGGTCGAAATCTTGCAAACCAAGCAATATGGCGCCGATGCCAAGAGTGGACTGGAATTTTTTGCCGGATTCCCGGCTGATACTCCACCGGAACAATGGGACGAACCATGCCAGAGGTTCTGGAGCAATCCACAACGACAAAACTATCGCAAAGACGTGATTGCAGCAATGAATGCGGCAGAGCTGGATATTCTGGTTTATTCAACATGGAGTAATCCACCGGCGCATATAGACCGCGGGCGAGCCGAATACCTTGGAGATAATTCACAAAATCTGGCACCAAATACGGGCCTGCCGGCAATGACCATTCCTATGGGATTTTCCCATGATAAATGGCCGGTGGGAATTACTATGATTGCCCGTCCATTTGATGAAAAAACACTATTTTCTTTGGGCTTTTCTTATGAACAAACCAGCAAACATCACAGACCCCCCGCAGGTTTTAATTAGTCGTTTTTACTTGGTGCAAACATTGAACGTAACCAATCTAAAAACGTGTTTCCTGCTAACATTTCCTCATAGGCTTTGTCCATAAAACGCTCTAATGCCACCGGGTCTTCCAACATATCCATGCGGGTTCTAAATGGCCCGGCAGGATCTAATTCCTTTACGATTTTTGCCGGGTTTCCAGCAACTACTACATTTGCCGGAACGTCTTTGGTAACTATTGAACCGGCTCCTACAACGCTGTTTTGGCCAATACTAACACCTTTGCCGATAAAGGCATTGGTGCCTATCCAGACATTATCGGCTAGCACAACAGGACGAGCGTCATTATCAATTTCTGTCCGATCATAAATGCCATGCCAATCACAATCGCTAATTAAGGCACCGGATGCAAACATACACCCATCACCGATTTTAATGCTTTTTGCGGCCAGTATTCGCACACCGCCAGTAATCAGTACGCAATCACCAATTGAAATACGTGCATTATTTCCAGCTGCCGCCCAAACAGTTAGACGAACAGGAGCATCAGAACTGGCAATAATATGTAAAGAATTGCCGGCGGTAACACCTTTGCCAAACACTTGAATATGCCTTGGGCCAATAAATTTCGCATCAGAACCAAGGCTATCAAAATGCGGAAAGACGAACCGCCTCGCCCACCAATCACGAAAAGCAATCATCTGATCAAATATCCATTTTGGCCGGCTGTCTCGTCGCATTAATTACCCTTTACCCAGTTAGAGGCCGAAGCCAATGATATTAAATAACCGTTATTCTCTAGAATAAAAGTGTTTCATGTAATTCATAATCCATTTACCTAATTTAGAAACCAGGTGATTACCTTGCTTGGGCTATGCTCCGTTGTATGAAGCAAGCAATGAAAATTTTCTCTGGCCAGTTTTCCGGCCTAATGGGTGGTACGAAAGTCAGTAACACACCCGTCCCGGTTAAAATTAAGCCCCGGGTTCCTGATCCAGCTGAATTAGCCATAGCCAAGTATAATGGTAAACCATCAATCGTTGCTCGTCATGCCATTTGGGGTAAAGGTCGCGTTTGGCCGCAGGACGAGGCATTCGAGAAAAAAATACCAAGCTTCTTTGATTTCACGGCTGACAAGGTTATCGGTGTAATAGGCTGTGGTACCGGTGCAGCACAATTAGAATTATCCGCACACTTATCAAGCTTTATTCACGGCTATGACTGGCGCCCCGAGGTAGAAGTTATTGGTAGCGCATTAATCAAAGAATCAGGTAAAGCGGCCAAATTGCGGATCAAGGAAATATGTCTGGAAACAGTGCTCGCACCTGATACACGGTGTCATGGTATCATCGGGTTGGAGCCAGTATTAACTCGGGCGCAGCCTAGGGTTTTGGACTGGTTACGGTTAGCACTGGTAAATGGTGGGCAAGCAGTTTTGGTGGAACCAAGCCTTGAAGAGAACGATAATATTGCAGCATCTCACTGGTTTAGAGATATTGAGTCAAAGAACTGCTTTTGGCAAAGTCCCGGCGAGCGTAGTAATGCTTTAAAGCAAGCTGGATTTGATGTCCGTAAAGTTAAAGAAACTACAGGAAGTTACCTACGCTCATTACGTAAATCACTAAGTACAGCACATAAAAGCCAATCAGACCTTGAAAGCGCCATAAAACTTGCGCCAATTCTTGAGCCCCTGCGAAAATCTTTCGCTTCAGAAGTGGAATTCGCAAAAAAACGCCTAATCACACTTGAAAAAGGGGCAATTGCGGTCTATCGTTATCAGGTTATCAAGCAACGCGCTGACGGTTAAGACTTTAATCAAAACAAGCAGCTTTCATGCGCAATATATAATTGAACCGGCCACATTTTTTGTGATGCCAAGTGCGAGCGAGCGTAATGAGCGTATTTGAGTGCGATGCTTTTCAGCATCATGAGTCTGTACATTTTTTTGACGATAAACTAACGGGAATGAAGGCGATCATTGCCATTCATTCAACGGATTTAGGCCCTGCCCTTGGCGGCTGCCGTATGGTTCGCTATAGCAACTCATCCGAAGCGTTAATTGATGTCTTGCGGCTTTCGCGCGGCATGAGTTTGAAAAACTCCCTTGCCGGCCTAGAGCTTGGCGGTGGCAAAGCTGTTATTATGGTTCCAGAAGCTTGGAATAACGACCCCAAATATAATGGCTCTGAAAGAGCAGAGCTATTCAAAGCATTTGGGCGTGCAGTTGACAGCCTAGGTGGACGTTACATAACCGCCGAAGATATGAATGTAAGTGTTGATGATGCCAGTAATATTAACCGAAGCACCAAGCATGTGGTTGGACTTGATACCGGCATGGGTGATCCGTCGCCATTTACGGCACAAGGAGTATTCGTTGGAATGCGCGCTTGTATCAAACGGGCATTTAACACAGAAAGCTTTGCCGGATTAACTGTAGCCGTTCAGGGGCTTGGTAAAGTTGGCTGGAGGTTATGTGAAGAGTTACATAAAGCCGGAGCCAAATTAATCGTTGCCGATATTGTTGACGAGACTTTGCAAAAAGCCAAAGCCGAGTTTGATGCAATTATAGCCGATAAAGACGACATTGTTACAACAAGTTGTGATGTGTTTGCTCCATGCGCCAGAGGCGGTGTTATCAACAAAAACACAATCGAGCACTTACGGGCAAAAGTAATTGCCGGAGCAGCAAACAATCAACTTGCCAATGATGAACTAGGTATGGACTTGCATAAAGCTGGTATTCTGTATGCACCAGACTATGTAATCAATGCCGGTGGTGTGATCAATATTGCTCCTGAAGTTCAAGGTGTAATTGATCATAAATGGGTAGCAGCGAAAGTTGCTGGTCTTGAGCAAACCTTGGGTGAGATACTTGATAAATCTATAACTGAAGACCGGCCGACCAATGAGGTTGCTGATGAAATAGCTTCACGGCGAATTCTAAATGCTCGGGTAAAACCTATGCAGGCTGCTTGATTATTCACAAAAACCTACTTTTCCTATGTAGCGCTAATCGATGGCGCAGCCCAACTGCCGAGCAAATTTTTGCCGATTTACCCGGAGTGGAAACCGATTCAGCAGGGCTTTCTGCCGATGCCGATGTTAGGATATCAACTGAACAAATTTTATGGGCAGACATAATTTTTGTTATGGAGGCAAAGCATAAAGGAAAGCTACAGCAGAAATACCGGAAGCACCTAAATGGCAAAAGAGTAATTACACTTGGAATTCCGGATAATTATACTTTTATGCAAGCGGAATTAGTGCAATTGCTGGAAAGTAAAGTTGCGAGCTTTCTATAAGTCTACGCCTAAACTGATTGGGTATTATACAGTTAAGCTAATTCACGAATCGACTGCAGGGCTCGCGCAATAACTACCGGGTTTTCTTCAGGAAATAACGTCTCAAACTGACTGGTATCTCCTGAGGCTTCAAGTCGTCCAGGGTTGGTACGCCAGCGACGTAAAATCGCAACTCCGTTCCAGTTAAAAAGATATAACTCTCCATCATAAAGTCTGGTTCGCGCCGCATCAAACATCACCAGAGTCCCTTGCGCAAATTCATGAAGCATAGAATCGTCACAAATAGCCAAAGCAAAAGGTTGTAACGCCCATAAAGAAGCCGGTAAATGTCGCTGGGGATTTGGTGTATCCTTTAAAAACCCGTCGGCCATTTTTGGCCACTCAAGAACCGGAACATGGACAATTGGCGTTGTTAAATACTGGCCCTGTTCACCAACAACAGGTGTTGCTAAGGATTTTCCATCCACAGGATCTGCCATGCCGCTGATTAACCACAAATGACGAACATCCAACGCATAGGCAATTCTGGAGGTAATGGCGTGTCTTGGTTCGTGGTTTCCGCTCTCCCAATTCCCAATAGTTGGCTGACTAACACCAAGCAAGGCAGCTAACTCTGTTTGGCTTAGATTTTTATTTTTACGCGCATTCTTGATGCGTTGGCCAATTATAGTCATTTTTGTATTCCCCAGTCTGAGTATAAAAGCATATAAAAAAAGAAAAGATAGGATAAACTTATAAAATATAAAATCGTCTATTCAAAATCATCAAGAAAAGACCGATATTTTATTTCAAAAAGTCTATATTTTTTGAGGGAATAGAAGGAATACTTCGTAAGGAAGATAGTAAATATCATTTTTATATTACAAAATTGAAATATAAGTAAAAGGCGGTTGACTTTTATGAAAAAACTAATAGTTAAAAGATTCTAGCGAGGATGTTTTATGCTAGAATATATCTTTACAACGCTAACAGGAATTTGTCGCAATGAACGGTGACTACTGCAATAATGATGGTGCTCGCGATTTGAAGCGCCGCATTGAAGCTTATTGGGTCGATAAGGGCTATGATGTTCAGGTGCAATTGATAGAAGGAACCTTCATGGCAGCCATGCGGTCTGCCAGAACAGACGTCCGCTCCGATATGGTAAACGGCATGCCACAGAGACGTGCCGCTTAAGAATATTGAAAATATTGACGGTTTTGCTTAATTTGCTCTTCACAAGTTGAAATAAACCGCTACAACACGCTTCCTATCAAGGTGGAGCAGCCCACCGATCGCCTAACGGCGATAAAACAAAGACTGCCGCCGGGCTTTGGCTCGGCTACTTAAATTGTCGCGGGGTGGAGCAGCCCGGTAGCTCGTCAGGCTCATAACCTGAAGGTCGTAGGTTCAAATCCTACCCCCGCAACCAATTTAGCCTGCTTAATCTCTGTAAGCCTTGTATAATCAAGGGTTCCAGAGGGTTTAAGGTTCAACCTTGGGTCATTTTTCTGGGCAGTTTGCAGGATACCCGCAAGGTTACCATACAGATCAATTACCAAGGCACTCTTATCCTCATTGGGGGTGAGAACAATCTTTTCAATTAACTCCCTAATCAAACTTGCCGACTCGTCTCGGTGTTCTGGGTTGTTAAGTGATTTAATAAGATTTTGAACTTCGACATGGAAGCGGTGCGCCATATTAGGATGGATAAGCACAGGGGCTTCTTCTATTGTGTCCAAATAAGTTTCTAATTCTTTGCAACGTTCAGATAGAGAATTTATTTTATCTTTTACCCTAAGAGGGTCAATTCCAGACGCTATAGCATTTAGAAGTTTTTCAATTTCTCTTTCATTACGGTCAAATTCCTTTTGGTGATTTATTAGAGATGCATTTCTTTCCATACGAATTTTGTTGATATGAGAAGTATATTCTTCGCAGAATATTTTGCACAGTTTTGGATTCATCAAACGGTTTTGCAGTGCGCCTAGCACTCGTTCTTCAAGCTTGGTAATACCCCCGATATTTAAGGGTGCTCATAAGTAGAATTTTCTCGTACTTTAACGAAGGAGATTTTATTATGAAGAAATCGAGATATT
>JAESTZ010000049.1 GCA_016763315.1 Robiginitomaculum sp. | reverse complement strand
GAACCAAGCTTGAACCAGTTTATTGATGTTTTAGCAGAATGGGATAGCGAACTTAAAGCATTAAATGTACCAGAGTTAAATGATCCGGGGATGGAACCATGAGCCGCCCTTCGGGGTTGGCTTCTTTCACGCAGGCTGCCAATGCAAAACCAGTAGCACCTAAATACCCGCCGCCATATTCATTACGGCTCACCTATGATGAACGTGCCCTGCTTGATCGTGCAGCAGGAAAACTGCCTTTGAGTGTTTATATTCGCTCAAAACTATTTGGAGATGCAATTTCCAAGCGGTCTTTCAAACACCCACCTAAGCGCAAACGCCTGCCCTCCTCCGATCAAAAAGCCATTGCCCAGCTTCTTGGCGCATTGGGACAGTCCCGGCTGGCCTCGAATATGAACCAGATTGCCAAGGCGGCGAATATGGGGGCATTGCCTGTTACTGATGCTCTTCTCGCCGAACTTACCCAAGCCTGCGCCAATATAGCGGTCATGCGCAATGATCTGATCTCTGCCCTTGGTATCACGGTAAAGGGTGGAACATCCCCCTTCGCCAAGGCTTCGGAGGACTAACGTGATCCTTGTTGGTAATCAGCGCGGTGGAGCGCAGGATTTAGCGGTGCATCTGATGAAGCCAGAGAATGAGCATGTTGACGTGCATGAGGTGCGGGGTTTTGCCACATCATCCCTACACGGGGCGTTTAATGAAGCCTATGCGCTCTCACGAGGCACACAGTGCCGCAAGTTCCTCTATAGCCTGTCGGTTAACCCGCCACCGGATAAACAGGTTTTCACGACTGATTTTATCAGGGTGATTGATCGTGCAGAAAAGGCGTTAGGATTAACCGGTCAACCCCGTGCGATTGTCTTTCACGAAAAACAAGGTCGCCGCCATGCCCATTGTGTATGGAGCCGGATTGATACGCAAAACATGCGGGCGGTTCACATGCCCTATGATCGCAAGAGCCTTGTTGATCTCACCCGTGATCTGTTCATTGAACATGGTTGGGACATGCCAGACGGCTTAATAGACAAGAACTTACGTGATCCGCGTAATTTTACACTGGCTGAGTGGCAACAGGCCAAAAGGCAGGGTAAAGACCCTCGTGCCATTAAAACCGCCTTGCAAGATGCATGGGCAATATCAGATAGCAAAGCCGCCTTTACCCAAGCCTTGGCCGAACGTGGCTATTGGTTGGCGCGGGGTGATCGGCGCGGCTTTGTGGCGGTAGATCACAAGCAAGAGATTTACAACCTGCCCAAATGGCTTGGTCTAAAGACCAAACATGTGCGCAGCCGTTTAGGAGAAAGCAAAGATTTACCAAGCGTGGAAGAAACACAAACCCTGATTGCCAACGCAATGAGCAAAACGCTGGGACGTTTATCAGGTGAGCTGTCCCAAAGAAACGCCAAAACCCACGCAGCTTTTGAGCGCCGCCGCATCGCTTTGGTGGCACGGCAGCGATTGCAACGTCAAACCTTACAAGAGCGCCAAGACAAACGCCGCATTCATGGCAACAAGATCAGGCAAGCACGGTTCAGAAAAGGCATAAGCGGCATATGGGATCGCTTGCGCGGTGAGCATAGAAGCATTCAAAGACAGAATGAGCATGAAGCCTACGGCGAATTACAGCAAGATCGTAAAAATATGGATGAAATGGTGTTCTCGCACTTAAAAGAACGAAAACATATTGAGATTTTTAAGCTTAGGCACCGTAATAACGTTTTTGACATACAAAATAGGCTTGAACGTGACAGGCTGGAGTATAAAAAGTTCCAATTATCGGAACCGGAATTATGACGCACCACCAAAAATATAGCTTGCAAGGTATATAGCACTCATGGTATATTCAGATATGAAATGGACAGTAGAGTTTCACCCGGCATTTGAAGATGAATTTGATAAATTCAGCGATGATGTCCAAGATAGTATTTTGGGGCGGCTCGAATTACTAGCCCGTATAGGGCATCAATTGGCACGACCTTATTGCGATACACTTAAAGGTTCGCGCCACGCAAATATGAAAGAATTGCGCTGTGATGCTGATAACGGGGTATGGCGCATAGCTTTTGCTTTTGACCCTGATCGCAAGGCAATTGTGCTAACGGCGGGTAATAAAGCTGGTGCAAACCAGAAGCGTTTTTACAAGACACTCATCAAAACAGCAGATACGCGTTTTGATGAGCATTTAAGCGATATAAAAGGAAAAAGATGATGGGAACGACATTAGATGAAAAACTGGCAGCTTTGCCCGTAAAACGCCGCAAACGCATTCTGGCAGAAGCGGATCGGCTGGAAGCGGAATATGTGACATTGCGCGATTTACGCAAGGCGTTGGATTTAACGCAAGTTGAACTGGCGAAAAAGCTTGGCAAGTCTCAGGTCACAATTGCCAAAATGGAAAAGCGCCATGACCTCTTACTATCCACCTTACGTAGTACCATTGAAGCCATGGGCGGAAAGCTAAGCCTGTCTGTAGAGTTTCCGGGCGGTGCTCCTGTTTATTTGAGTGGGCTGGGGCATAGCGCAGAGGCAGCCCCGCCGGAATAATCAAGCCGCCCCGACCCCCAGCCTCTCAAACGCCCGTGTCACCGTAAGCCCAGATACACCGTAACGCCGTGCCATTTCCTCCGTGGTAAACCCGTCCTGCATAATGGCTCTGTGCGCTTCGAGAATATCATATTCATCTAATTTAAATTTCGGGCCGAGCTTTACACCTCGTGCTCTTGCCGCTTCTAAACCTGCTAACGTGTTTTCACGGATCAGGTCGCGGTGGAACTCTGCCAATGCGCTGAACAAATGATAGACCAACTTGCCGCCGGAGGTGGTGGTATTGATGCCCTCGCTGATCGAGCAAAAATGGATATTCTCGCGTTCAAAGCGCGTAAGCAAGTCCGCCAGATGCAGCACTGAACGCCCCAATCGGCACAGTTTGAACACCACAAACACGTCACCGGCCTTAACCTCTGCCAAAGCCTCATCCAGCCCCGGACGTTTGGCCTTTGCCCCTGATATACCATGATCGCTGAATATATGATCGCATTTGACTGCATTTAACGCATCCATCTGCATATCCAGTTTTTGGGACTTGGTAGACACCCGTGCATAACCAATACGCCGCGCACCTTCAAAACTTGGCCTATCAAGTTCAGGAAAAACAACCATACTCAGCGCCTCTTTATCCGTTCACAAACGATGGTTTGTGAATGGGGCGCATTGTTGTCTCCAAGTGCAATATGGGCTGGCTGTAAGCCCTTTATTTCTGCCACTTTCAATATTTCGTCAATCATTATTCCTCTATATTTCACAATTGATGGTTTACGAATAAAGCCAGTATAGCACTTGCGATTATCGTGTTTCTATCCATCGTAAGTTTCTACCCACAACCTATTTACGCGAAAGACAGCAAGGTCATTCCAGAGGGCTGTGACGTGCCAAGCGGCTATGATTGCGCCACGCCCGGCTTTGAGAAGCCTCTAACGCTGGAAGAAGCTATAGAGCTCTCCAAAACAGAAACCGTGGTGTATCTGTATGGGAAGGGATTGAAGTCCGCCAGAATTGTCGCACGGGTAGTAAGGCGCGGGGAAAACGCGCCATCAATTCCTGTGATAGCAGTTCCCGGATTAAGTGTTCCAAATGATGCAATGTATATAGTCATCTTGGGTAGCGTGATTAAACACCGCAAATCTGGTGAACCCGTTGAGTTCTACCAACGTTACCTAAATCGGGGTGAGATATTTTCTCTCACTCGTGCCATGTATGAACGGGCAAAAGAACGAGTAAAGGGCTAGAGAGAAAAATTATCAAAGTTGGAAGTGGAGCCAGACACAGGGTCAGCTTTTTGGATAATATCTAATTCAGAATATACCATATCCTGTCTCTGATCATTTCTATCTGTGATGGGTGCAACTTCACTTTTATCACCCTGCAATTCATCAAGCCGCTTTTCCAACGGATCAATTTTCTCCTGAACGTCCCGCAAGGCTTCGTTGGTGTCGTCAAAGGCGGTTTGCTGTACTCTTTGCTCGGCGGCAATGATCGCCATCAACGCCATCGGATCGGTACGATCAACACTGTGGCCGGTGCGCTTCTCGTAAGCAGCAACCAAAGCCTCTAAATCATCATCACGGATCGCGCCTGTTTCATCCAGTTCCGGCAGGTTTCCGCTATCCAGCGATCTCTGCCAGTTTTGCAGTTGGGTTTGCTTAGCAGTGATGTCATTCAGATCACCGATAAGATCGTCACGTTGTTGATAGAGGCCAGACAATTGATCGTTAATCCGATCAATCTCCATCAGGATCGCATTTAGATAGGAAGCTTCGGCTTTTTTGTTTTTATCGGAACCACCTTGATAAGCGGCATTACCCTTTCCCAACACAACATTTCCACCAAGTACGGAATCGCCTGCATCCGCTCCCTTGGAGGCTTGCAGGATTTTTGCTTCCTGCTCTCTTGCAACGCGATGCACAGCGCCATGGTCAGGTTGATCCTTATCCATGCCGCCTCATATCAAAATTTGTAAGATGTAAGCCGAATGCGGCGCGGCTGGAGGCTACGCCTACCAGCGAACGTTTATCTGCATGGCAGATAAACGCATCATCAACAAAGCAGCCATCACGCCCCTTTGTCCCGCCGCCCAAATTTGTATGTAACCACGCCCCACTCATATTACTGTTTTTGTTGTTATTACCCTGTATTATATTACCTGTAATTCCTTAAAATCACCTTAATAACCACAATTACCACAATAAATACAAAGAGTTATCTCCAGCCGTTTCTTACCGTCACGTCCTTAAAACAATTCCCCTTGTCTGCTTTCCTCAACATAACGTTTCCAACTTGGGCCTTGAGCGCGGGTGTCTAGCCAGTGCAGAACACAAGCCACCACATCACCATCATGATCGCGCTCGATTGAGCCGATCTGATGGAAGTGCGATAGATAGCCGGTATCGGTGATGGGTAGCGATGCGCGATGCGGATTGATACTTTTAATCTCAAGGTGCGCAATAACATCAAGATGGTTGCTAAGATAACGCGCCTCAATCTCAATGCCCTGCCAGTTAAGCCTGTATGTCTGATATTTCATTTCAATGACTCCAGAACACATGGATTTCTTCAAATCCGGTTTCAATGGTGAAAACATCATTGATTTCTAAATCTCGCGCCATGGCTTCATAGTCGATGTAATATTGTAAGCTTGCGGGAATGCTCGTGGTTTCCTCGGTGATCTCTTGGGCGTAATCGCTTAAGGATTTATATTCACCGACATAATGATCTTCCAGTGTCTCGCGTGCATATTCTAAAGAATGAAAATGCGCTAATAACTTACCGCCTAATTCACCATGCTCGGCGATAAATGCGGCAATCTCGGCCACGCTATCAATGCCCTGATATTCAGCAATTGGCGCTCCCTCAAAGCCTTCGTAATCGTGTATAGCCCATTCCTCGGCGTATTCTTCAGGTGAGGCCGCAAGCATGGTATTTATTTCGTCTCGAATAGCACTTGCATCCTGATCCGCATCAATCCAAGCACCGTGCAATATGCCGCTGTTATAGCTGGCCAGACACGCCACATAGATACGTATTTCTGTTTGTTGGTTTTCCATTTCCTTTTTCCTTTGGGTTTGGGGTTCGCATGAACCCTTGGCCACTGCCGAAGTCGGGGTGTGCAAACGGCAAGGAAAAATCGACGTGG
>JAESTZ010000048.1 GCA_016763315.1 Robiginitomaculum sp. | reverse complement strand
TTTTTGGTTAAGTTGATGGATCCAGAAGATAAAGTATACTTAAAATACTGATTGATTCAGTATTTTTAGTATACCTGTCATAGTACGGTTTATCCTAAGGTTATGTGAAGCTACCGGCGAGCTTAGGAGCGTCTCAAATTCACCAGATCGAGCTTCGCCTGAACAAAACCGAACGCGCGGGTTTCTTGCATTCAGTTGCCGCCGTTGAAAGCCTAATGGAAGATTGCAAAGGCATGGATCCGGATTTGAAGGATTGATATCGACCTACTTACATCTTGAAACCGAGCAGCTAATTTTACGATCCATTGATACAGAATAGGATGTTCTAGTCGGCTCGTGAAACGATTCGGTGAGTCGATTTTATATGGAAAGCCATGGAAATGTGACGGTGGTCAGCACCACTTCTATGCTACAAAATATTTTGAGCGCAAGAACCGGTACAGCAAGAAAATTATGGACTTATATTTGTACACATTTCAGCTCTACAGAACGCTGGGCTTGACGGCCCTTGCTAACCTAAAAACGCGTTTCCAATTCTGGAGGCGCGTTTTTTTGTGTCACCTGCTAACTTGATTAAGAAATTGGCTAATGTCCTTCTTGGGGAAGAGTGATCTCTGCTTTGGTGGCGATAGTGTTGAAAAACTCCACTTTTGCCACTGACTTGAAAATTTCCACTTCATAGAGACGTTTTTGGTTTTTAGCCTAGTGGGCAGCTACTTCTCAGCTATGGCTCACCCAATGGCCCTATGAGTCAGGGAGTATTATTAAGACAGTGGTTTCCGGAGTTTAACCCAAATAACGAAAATTTTAACAAATGCGGTTTTAGAGTTTTTCAACACTATCGGGGCAGGAGCGGTCATTGGCAGTTCCCGATAAAATTCGGGCAGGGCTTATGCAGCCCACCTTATAAAAATATTAACTTTCTATTCACATTTGAGGTAATGACGCCTATCTAACAATCATGAGTGCTTACTTGGATATAACAGAAACAGTTTTGACGCATACCAAGCGCCCAATGACCGCTAAGTCTATTCTTAGCATTGCCTATAAAAACGGCTTAGTTTCTTCTTCGCTTTACGGAAAAACTCAACACAAAACTTTGAACGCTAGGCTGAGTGAGGATATTCTAAAATATAAGTCAAAATCTCGATTTTTCCGCACAAACCCAGGAACTTACTTCCTTAGAAAATTTTTGGATGATGAAAGCATCCCAGATCAATTCAAAAAACCAATTGTCGTGAAACGTCGAATTCGTGAACTAATACAAGAGCCCGTACTGGCAATAGACATATCGGTAGTGAATGGAAGGTCCGACATCGGATCACTTCTTAAAGACAGCAAATATTTAGAAATAGACAGAGAAGGACAAGAGACATTTGTTTGGGTCTTCTCATTTGTTAAAAAAGATGACGCAATTCTTACATATCGGCATGGTAAGTACAGAGAGGCTTCCAGTAGTTTTTTAAATAAAAAATCAATCGGCTTTCGCGCGCCTGTCTACCAAAGACACAATGACCTTTTTAGTGAAGATAGCCACGGCATATTAAATGCTGCGTTTGAATGCGTAAGTCTCGATCTTGATATTAGCGAACAATCTTCAGTTACTGAAGAATTTCACACTGAATATTACGGTGCAGAAATTTCGGCAGACAGTGAGGGCCGTAATTCTATTATCCTAGCATGTTTTGTGCATTGTCCAAAATGGTTTGAGCCAATTCACAAAAGACTATCCCTAAATGATTTAAGATGGGAACCAATTTCAAACCGACCGAATCATTTGGATGATTTTGATCCATGGTCAAAACTGTTTGTTGAACGTGTCTTTTCATAGTTACCTGCCAAAGGCATACACCGATTATTTGCAAACACGTCTCATGTTTGCCGATCCAGCAGTAGTAAAATCTGCTCTTGAAGACCTTTGTGAAAAATGCAGAAAAGGTCATCACCCCCACCCAAGGCAAAAACATCCTTTGGAGGTAACGATTGTTGGTCTTTTGGGGACAATGTCTATCTATCCCAAAGTCCAGATGTGGTGCTTGAATGCCCTCAAGTTTGTTGGGTCTTCTGAGAAATCAATCCCGCCAGTCCTACAGAGACTGGAAAGCAGTGAAAAAAGCATCCAAATATTGGCGTCAGGCACGGCTTGCATTTATATGCTTTCTCCAGAAAACGCCCATCAAATCATTAAAAGCAAGACTCCTGTGTCTCGTAAGATTGAATATTTAGCGGCAGCTCAAGTTATCCCACCAAAGGACATTCCCTTTAAACCGCCAACAATTGTAATCGATAACGATCCTGTCGATATTATTAAAACTGCACTTTTATTGGAGGGGCTAGGTAAGGCTATCCCGAATCTATTTCACCCTAGATTAGAAAACATTGAACTCCTAAGGGCTTTGATGAACCACGATGACAGTATTGTCGCGCAGTATTCATATTGGGCACTTGTTGAAAATGAGCAGTATGGCTTCAAAGACATTTCTGTAAAAATTCCCGATATATTTTCCTTGCCAGATAATGTGCGTGTATGGGTATATAGGTTAATAGCTAACGCTTGTGCAGATACTAAAATCGCTCGTGATTTGTTAATTGAATGTGTTAATGATAATTTAGACAAAGCACGTGAGAGTGTTTCTAAGGGGCTTTTGGAAGTTTATCATCCCCAAATAAGTGAGCTGATAATAAATCGGTTGTTTGAAGAAAAAGAAGAATACATAAAAGATAACCTTATATTTCATATGGCACGATTTAGCGAACGTGATAAAAAATATGAGGGTATTATTTTAAGTGAATTTCCTAACTTTAAAAAAAACATGAAAGACGCTATATTGGAACTTGTCAAACAAACGCCAATATATGTAGAGTTGAGAAAGCTTGAAGCCGATAATGGGAACAATCTATTTTTTAATGGAGATTATATTTTGGGTAATAAGGTGGATTTATCGGGTGCTCATATTTCAGGCAATAATATAAGTATTGCAGGAAACGACTCAAAAATTGAGCAAAGTATCCATATGATACCCGCAGAAAGTATAGAAGAAGTAGATGGGTATATTCAGGAGGTGGAAGCTGTTATTGAAGCCTTACCCGTAGAAAATGATGCTGAGACAATCAAAAAATTAGAGAATTCAAAAGCTGATATAAAGAAATACAGGCTTTTACCATCTAAGGAAAATTTAAACAAAGTTATTGAAAACATAAAATGGATTGATGAAACGTATAAGTCGGTAAAAGACATGGAAATAGTAAAACAGGTTGCACCGCTTGGAAAATAGATCCTAAAGCTATTGCCTTTTACGCTGTGTTAGACCTAAGGCTAACGTCTGCTTCTGAGGATATAGCAGTCATTTCCTCACACCCTAAACCAACCCGCTTCGCGCACCAATTTCATGCCGCTACCTGACAGCACAGCAAGTGAATAACGACACCGACAGTGAGTGCGCCACTAATGGTTTTGCTCTTTACCCCGTTGCCGTTCGCGTATCGCCAATGACAATGCTGATATTTTCAAGCTTTGTAAGTGGATATTTGGGTTATTGGCGCATCGTGGGTGGGTGTGCAATGTCTTTCACGATGCCCACTAACCAGTCCGCGCATCCGTGGTATCACGCCGTTTTTTTCTTACCATAATACAATTGTTCTCATCCGGGAACGTTATTAAGGAGTATGAAATGAAACGCGAATTTAAACAAATCATGATGACACTTTTACTGGCAACCGCCAGTGCTGCCCCAGTTTATGC
>JAESTZ010000047.1 GCA_016763315.1 Robiginitomaculum sp. | reverse complement strand
GAACTTATCCCCGTCTATTGATTGCTAATGAGGGTCAATGAGGGTGCAATCTTTGCTAATTAAGCCTTGGCTCAGGTAACGCCTTTGCCAATGATTGCTATTCAAGGGTTGGCAAGGCTTTGGCCGCTGACCCTTATTCACCCTTAGCCGAAACAGCCACAGCCAAGCGTGAAAAAAATCGACAACCGGCACTACGCAATTCCACCGGCTAGGTTTATGTCTTCACCCTTTGCCGCTATTCGGGGGCCGATGTTCGAGCTTGAATACTGTTATGTCCTAAAATAGAGAGCAAACCTAATGAATCATAATAAATTTTATCATATACACATTTATAGTGTACATTAAGCAATATGCGCTGACACTTAGCTATTAATTGCTAAGACTAGAAGCAGATAGGTAACGCAAAAAAGTGAAAAACAGCTTATATTTAATACTTACCTTAACTTTATTTCTTATGTCCGGCTGCACTCAAATAGACAACGGGAATAGCGAATTACTGCTCAGCGGCCAGTGCTTCTAATTTATCTGTCTGACCAAAGACTTTCGCAAATTCTTCCAGAGTTTTTCCCGTTGTATATGCCTGTTTGCAATCTTTTTTGTATAAAATTTTTGCGATAGACCATTCGGCCTTTACCATTGCTCCCATCATCGCCGTATGTCCGCGTTTGTCTTTCAAGCAGGCATTGGCTCCGTGGTTAAGCAAAATACTCACAGCATCCTTTTGTCCATGATAGGTGGCCATCATCAAGGCAGTATAGCTTTTATTGTTTCTCAAGTTCACAGGGAAACCATTATCGAGAAATTCTGTTAAAACTTCGGTTTCTCCGGTTTTTGCTGCGGCAAAGAAATAATCCATCAACTTCTGGTCAGCTTTTGCCGGTGTTGTCATGATCAGCGAGATTAAAATTATAGATAGTATTTTCATGATCGTTGCCTTCAAAAAATAGCCACTGGTCAGCGAACTAACCAGTGGCAAGATAGGTGGGTCTACATGGCCAGTTTTTTAACTTTAGCAATATCGCCGTTTACAGCTTCGGTTATCCTTGTGCCAAATTCCTTGTCGGCACGATAAAAATAGCTGAGCATAATATGCTGTGTTTCACTATCCTTTACCTGCCCCAGATCACCGGCAAGGTTACTGATAAGATTGCTCTGATCCTGCTTGCTGAAACTCCGGTACAAAACACCAGCTTGCGAAAAGTTGTTTTCTTTGACAATTTTTCGTTGTTGGCTTTGACCTGACAGAGCAGCAGAGCTGTAACGACCAACAGGGTTTTCCGTAAAATTATCAATCCGGCTTGGCTGATAATTTACGTCTGACGTCTGGTTGCCGACATTTCCCGCGCCGTCTTGATTCCAGTTATCCACTTTGACCAAAGGACGATTTACCGGAATTTGTTGGTGATTGGCTCCCAGGCGGTACATTTGCGTATCCGCATAAGAAAACACCCGGCCTTGTAATAATTTGTCCTCTGATGGCTCGATACCGGGCACAATGTTGGACGGGGCAAAAGCAGACTGCTCGGTTTCCTGAAAGAAATTATCAGGTATCCGGTTCAAGGTCATTGTACCAATTTTGGTTTCTTTAATGCCCAACCACATTTTTGTCGCATCAAGAGGATTATAGTCCAGCTCGTCAAATTGTGAGGGTTTCAGAACTTTGATAAACAGATCCCATTTAGGATAGTTACCGTTGCGGATATTTTCATACATGTCGTTGGTCGCATGACTAAAATCCTTGGCCTGTACTGCCGAAGCTTCTGCTACCGTGAGGTTTTTGATACCCTGACGGGTTTTCCAGTGAAATTTAACATAACTGACATCACCTTGCTCATTGATCAATTTGTAGGCATGAACACCCCAGCCATCTGTCTGGCGTAAATTAGCCGGTATCCCGAAATCGGAATAAAGCCATGTTAGCATGTGGGTCGATTCCGGCACATGACTAAAGAAATCAAAAAAACGATTAGGGTCTTGTTTGTTGGTAACCGGAGATGGCTTTAAGGAATGAACCATATCGGGAAATTTAATAGCGTCGCGGATAAAAAACACCGGCAAATTATTACCAACCAAGTCCCAATTACCTTCATCAGTATAAAACTTTGTTGCAAAGCCACGCGGGTCGCGCAAGGTTTCCGGCGATCCTTTTGAATGAATAACCGTTGAAATTCGCACAAAAACCGGAGTTGTTTTGCCCTTGGTAAAGACAGAGGCTCTGGTTAGGTCATTGATGTCTTTTACCGCAACAAACTCGCCATACATGCCTGTACCTCTGGCATGTACAACTCTTTCTGGAATCCGTTCCCGGGCAAAGCGTTGCAATTTCTGGATTAGCTGTACGTCCTGAAGAAATACCCCGCCATTTTCACCTGCGGTATAGGAGTTCTGGTTATCTCCAACCACTGCACCATTATCGCGGGTAAGTTCCTGAGCAAAACTCTGACTAAACCCCATGGCAGCCAGCATAGAGCCAGCTAAAACTAATTTCTTGATTGTCGTATTCATAATATTACCTCTTTTTTCATGTTGGCCAGATGACAAAATAAAGAAGCACTACCTTGCGGCCATGATTTATATCATCACTTCTAGCCATCTGTTCGCACCGTAATAGCAATTTGAACCATAGGTGTACAACTGGTTGTTCCGGTGCTAACGATAGGTTTAACCAATAAGTGAAAGAAGCACATGAATATTCGCGACCTTAAATATCTGGTGGCTGTAACCAAATTTAGAAATTTCACAGTGGCGGCAAATTATTGTCATGTCAGCCAACCAACCCTAAGCGGGCAGATAAAAAAACTTGAGGAAACACTAGGTGTTCAACTATTCGAGCGAACAAATAAGAAAGTAATTCCGACAACAGTTGGCAAGCAAATTGCCTTGTCAGCCACCCGTATACTTAACGAGGTGGAGCAGATAAAAGCCATCGCTGAATCGTCCCGTGACCCTCTTTCAGGAAGATTTCGCCTTGGCGCCTTTCCCACATTGGCATCGTATATATTTCCCGCAATAGTCCAGCCGATCAAAACGGCAATGCCTACTTTGAAACTAGTTCTGATAGAGGAAAAAACGGCTATATTAATCGAACAGTTGGAACAGGGGGATATTGACGCTGCTTTATTAGCCTTGCCTGTACAAAATGATCTTTTTTCCAGCCAGAAATTATTTGAGGATTATTTCTGTCTCGCCGTACATAAAGACCATCAATTATCAAACCTGACCACCATAAGCCAAAATGCTATTCTGAACCGGCGGCTTTTATTGCTGGAAGAAGGTCATTGCATGCGGGATCAAGCCCTTGACATCTGTAGTCTAACAGGAACGACCGAGGAAGCCGATATCCGTGCAACCAGCCTTGAAACATTGCGCCAAATGGTTCGAGCCGGAACAGGCATAACATTAATGCCGGAAATTGCGGTGCAACATGATGACGCAGATATTTGCTACATTCCCTTTAAATCCCCTCGCCCGAAACGAACTATCGCTTTGTTCTGGAGAAAAACCCTTGCAAAAACCAGCGTCATAGAAGAACTAGTTAAAATTATTAAGAAGCCATGATAACCGCAACTTTGAGCCTAAGGGGTTTTAAAAAATCCTCAATCACCTCAATCAGGTTATGTGGTTAGGGTATTCATGTAAGAGAAAATGGTGCGCTTGAGAGACTCGAACTTAAGACTTATCCATTTGAATAATATAATAAATAAATAGTAGTAATTTTAATATACCCCCAATTACACCCCCAAACTTACTTGCACTGCCCTAGTTTAAGCGCTTACTCCTCTTGCATCCTTAATCAAATTCAGCATTTTATCATTTCGCAGTTGGCGTTTGAATACTATTTTTGTTTTATTGCCAGCGCTGTTGAAATACTCCTCGGCGTGTTTTATCTTTTGGGCTTCCCGCTCTCCCAAGTCTATTTCTGCTTTTCCCTTTGTCTCCACCACTAAAAACAATTTTGAACCACCATCGGCTTGATTGACCACATAAGCAAAGTCAGGTGAGTAAGTCCCACCTCCCACCAATGGAATACGGATAGAGTTTTTAGGGATTTTCGAGTAAACGACAACCTCCTTTATTTCAGTTTCTATATTTGCAAGCTCCAGCTCGCCATCATAATAAATATCATCAAAGAAATAGTTTTGCGGTGGCGATCCATCTTTGTGAAATACGCCCACATCGCCACTATTTATACTCGTAAGCACTTTGCCATCGCTGTTGGTGAATTTTGTCGGGTGCAACTGGTTTTTTGTTTGCTTGAAGCCGATTTCAAATTTCCCAAACGCATGCCCCATCAAATAATCGTTAAACCCAACCTTGAGTTTACGAATGGCGGCCTGGCTCATATAATTATCAATAGCAAACCCACCGTTTCGCAATTCTGTAAAAACCCTATGTAGAGTGCTTATGTTAAGCGCCAAGGCTTCGGAGGTTTTTCGTAAAAATTCTGAATACCCCATCATGACGAACGGCAACACTTTGTCATCCAAAGAAACTTCTTCGCTAAAGCCTGCTTCATTCCCGTCTATGGTAAGGCGTTGTTTCATCGATATGCTGCCCGCAACTTCAAAATCCTTTTTGGCTTGGTTCATATAATCTTTGAACAAATCCTGAAACTGGTTTTCATCTTTGACCTTGTATTCTAAAACTACCTTTTCATTGATTGCTTCCCAAAGCTCTTTCAGTTCTTTGTATTTGCCGGTGCGAATAATGGCTTGAGTCTTCTTCCCACCTGATTTTTTAACCTTGCCCTGTTTCAAACCACCACCAAAGACCAACGGATACAGTGATTTGAGTTTGTCATAACCACCGGCTTTATATTTTTGCGAGATAGTGATTATACCCGCACCCACAAGGCTTTCCAGCAAGGTGTCCTCATCATGCTTAAACTCGTCATAGCTGTCATAAAGGCGTTGTTTCAAGGCATCATCAAGTTTCACCGTATGAAAAGAACCGCCGGAGTTGCTGTTGATCTCTCCAGTGAGTGTTTCGATAAAATCCGTTTCGGTAAAATCGACAAAATAATGTAACTCATGCTGCTTGTCTTTATCGCGTCCCATATGTTCATTTACCGGCAAACGAAGCCCCCGCCCCACCTCTTGCAGTTTAGACGTTTCACTACCGCTAGAGCGTAGCTTGCAAATCGCAAAGACGTTGGGATTGTCCCAGCCCTCGCGCAATGTCCATTTTGAAAAGACAAAACGGCGCGGATTATTTATATCAAGCAAGGCTTCCTTGTCATGAAGAATTTCCAAGGTTTCTTGTTCAATTTTTTCATCACTTTCGCTGTTATCCGCCGAAAAATACCCACCGTGCAATGCCGAAATATCCTTAAGGGCGGCTTGTAAGTGTGCCTTATAGCCCGCGTCTGTTTCCTTGCTTATCAAGGCTTTTATATGTGCCGTTAACAAACCCTCAAACATGACACGCAGTCCGCCAGCCTTATCGCGATAGCTTTCTATATTATCGATAAAAAACAGGCTCAGAGGTTTAATACGTGGTGAGGACAATAATAGTTTTCGTTCATTCTCAAAGTGGGTGACAATCGTGTTCTGGATCATTTTTTCTTGTAAAGTCTCGGCGTATGAATAAGGGTTTATGCTATTACCTTTGCACAATTCCAACCCATTGGATAATATCACCTTCTTCTTGTTCATATTGAGGATTTCAAGTCCCTTCATTTCGGGATGAATGCTCTCAAAACAAGTTTTCTTGGCAATTTTCTTGCTGGTTTTTATGCCGTTTTCATTAAGCTCAAACCGGGCTTCTTCGGGATCAGAGCTTATCAGGCGCAAGGTAATGTTTTTGGCACTATCAAATTGTTCGGTATGCACGGTAATGCCTTTGACCAAATCCGTGTTAAATGCTTCCACCGCCGTTAATTCATAAACAAGATTGATAAGATCATCATCAAAGGTCGCGCCATACCGTAGTGAAAATTGTGGTTTAAAGCGCATCAATTTGTTGAAGGCCTTATTGCCCCTCTTAAACATGTGCGGCTCATCAATAATAAGAACGGGTTTGGTCGCCGCGAGTGCTTCATGGGGCACATTAAATTCGTCAAATAAAGCCACATCAAACTTTTTCTCAAGGGTCTTTGAAGTAATCATGCCCGAATTGATCACCAGCACATGAATGGCCTTTTTATTCATAGTGCAATCGGCACGGCAAAAATCGGCAACGGCTTGCGGCATGCGTTCTTTTTTGCCTTTGCCACCCTTTTGACTTTGCACCTCATAGACTTTTATATCACGCTCAAACTCATCACGGAAATGTTCACGGGCAGCCGGGGATTTAAGAAAACTTACCGTACCGGCTTTAATGGCGACACGCGGCACAGCTATGATGAACTTTGCTATACCTGTTTGCTTGTTTAGCTCTAACATGGTTTTGGTATAGGCATAAGTTTTGCCGGTGCCGGTTTCCATGGAAATATCAAATATCAGGTTTTCAATATCGGTGGTGTCGGTTTTGAACGCTTGTGCCCAATCGCCATCACTCGCCAATTTCTCTATATTGCGCCGTAAATGCTCTTGCTGGCCGTCAAACACCAATGTTGGATTTTGCGTGCCAGTGAGTGCTGGCGCAACGTCAATGCCAGACAGCGCCCGCATAACCCCGGCAACGGCGGCGCTTTGGTGCTTTAAATTGTGTTCAAAAACAAATCCGGCCATGATTAGAATCTAAGTTCCAAATGCAACTCAATCTGCTTGCGGTTATTATAATTCTTCACCGCTTCGGTAATTTCACGTTGGGCTTTACTGGACAGAATATAGGCAAAGACAACCAATTTGCGCGGCGTAAAGCCGGGGTCATTGTCGATACGGCCTAACAGTTCAATAATATGATCCAATTCCAAGTTTGGATTAAGAAAATAGATAATATGCTCGCCCTGATAGGCCGTATATTTTTCTAAACCCGTGGGAGCAAACTCAATGGGTGACAAATCAAGATGTAAAGGCAGCCCATCATAAACCTGCCATGTGAGCATAAGTTGAGCGCGCTGTTCATCGCTTAGTTTTTCCGCATCAAACAAATCAAATTCTTCGGACGTTTCCGCCATATCCAAATAGTTCTCAAAGGCAGGAATGGTACGAAATTCCTTAAAGCCAAAATCACATTTAGCATCAGGGCTTTCCGATTGTATTTTCTTGGCGGCGCGTTTTATGCGCTCGCGGGTAATCTCGAATATGGTTTCATACCCTGCTTTGCGGGCTTCGGATTTGGCGGCGGTCTTTTCGTCAAGTTGTACGGTTATGTGCTTGCGATTACCGCCATCTTCGGCGTTTAGCGCCATAACCGCATGGGCAGTGGTGCCGGAGCCTGCAAAAAAGTCGAGGATGATGTTATTTGATTCTGTTTTCGCTAACGTGATTAGTCTTGTTAAAAGGCGAATTGGTTTAGGGCCATCAAATGCACCATCATTAAGTAACGTAGTGACCTCTTTAGCCCCTTCTTGGCTATGCCCCACGTCTTTGTAGAACATTATGGATTGTGGAGCCATACCATCGAATTTTAACTCACTTAAAAAACGCTTTATACAAGGTACGTTAGCTCCATCTAAACCGAAATATATTCGGTTGTCTTGGAGTCTCTCCGAAAATGCCTTTTTGGAGAGACTCCAGCAGCGTCCTGCTGGAGGCTCTATGATACGACCTGATGGTGTTGTTATAGGATAATCACATTTTGAATTATATGTTTTTACAGACATATCACTGGGCTTCCACACCCCACGCGGATCATTATCTAAATTTTTGTACCGTGCATTTGCTTTTTCTGTTCTTAGTAAGCGTCCAATCCTAAAACTGTTAATATTTTTAGTGTACATCACTACATAATCATGACTATTGGAAATATATTTTGCATCATTTTTGGGCGCGTAAGCACGTTCCCATATTAATTCGGCAACAAAATTCTCCTCGCCAAACACCTCATCACAGAGCATTTTTAATTGCGCTTGTTCATTGTCATCTATCGAGATAAAAATAACCCCGTCATCGCGCAATAATTCGCGGGCGATATACAAGCGCGGAAACATGAAAGTCAGCCATGCGCTATGGCTGTTGGATTTGGATTGGGTAAATTCCAAAATCCGCTTGGCCTCGTCCTCACCAACTCCAGCAAGACTTGAAAGCTCTTCGGCGGTAAATTTACGGTCATCTTCATAAACAAACCCGTCACCACCCGTATTATAGGGCGGGTCGATATAAATCATCTTTATTTTTTCGGAATAAGCATTTTTCAAATGCTTCAGCACATCAAGATTGTCGCCCTGTATTAGCAGGTTTTCTGAATTTTTGTTTTCGTCCTTGGCGTTATGCTTTGTATTTGCCGCCAGCAAGGTTCGGTATTGAGATTAGCCAATAACCGTGCGTATGACTTACCCAGCCAGTTAAGCGAATAGCCCTCGCGGGTAATATCTGCCCCCTCCGCCCGGATTATTTCCTCCAACTTGGCGGGCAAAAACTTGCCATCCTTATCAAAACAGTTGGGAAAATGCTGTTTTAAGGTCGCTATCTGCTTACTGTTAGCTGTCACGGACTGGTTTTCTTTAATTTGCTTTTTCATACTCTTGCTTTTTTGGATTCAAGTTCATTTCTAAGTTGTTTGCACCACTATGCAGAGAACCAAAATATAATCAAACCGAAACAGGAAAAATATGGCAATCACCTTAGCCTTTCATCCAGTAGCCGCTTCATTTCCCCTACGGTTAAAACTCTGTCATCATCACTTTCAGCATGTGGCCTTTCATGCAATTCCAAAATCAGCTTCTTTTGCCGATCCAGTGACACTTTGCCGTAACAATTTACACTGGTGTCCAGTTTCTCATGCCCCATATTTTGACTCCATGCTTTTAGGGCTTCAGGGGCAAGCTCCAATTCATAGGCCAGAGCCATTAACGTATGGCGAAAACTGTGAGGGTTGTAATAGGGAAGGTTAGCAGCTTTGAACGCTGCCTTGAATATCTCCCGCATGGGCTGGGCGCTCGCCCAATGTCGTTTCGACAGGCCATCGGCGATAAAACGGTCATTTTCATCTTGCGATTGGTTAGTAGCTGGAAAAAGCGGATCGGTATCCGTAAACTCCAATTCAGTTTTCAAATAGGTGATATAGTCCGTAACTTCCTCTATAATCTCATCACCTACCGGATAAAACCAAGTATGAATCAATTTGCTGGCTTTGGTGTTCACTTCGTCCGGGTGTTGGTTAAACTCTTTACCAATTAAATCCACATGCCCGACATTCATCGAAATTATCGCCCCGTCCCGTGCGCCAGATAAAAGCGTTGCGGCGATCAGGGCGCGGTTACGGCGCTCTATTGCATTGGATTTGGGCATAGTTTGCAAGGTGTCAATTATTTGCAAGACACTGGCTCGTTTCACTTGCCTTTGAGACGTGGCCGCACGTTGTCCTTTACGGGTAAGGCGCAAGGACTTAATGGGCAATCGGGCTTGTTTGCCTTTGATCCGCTCGCTCATCACCATCCATTCAAAAAAACCTTTCACATGATGGACATAAGACGCGCGTGTCGCGCTGGATATTTTCCACGCCATCACATCCGCAACAAAAGTCTTGGCATGGTCACGGGTAACATCGGTAAAACTAACAAAGCCCGTAACCTGCTCATAGCTATCCAAAGACTTTAGTTTTTGGTCTATCGTGCTTGGTGCATATTCATCCTCAAGCTCTGCAATCCATGCCATGCGTATGCGCTCGTTATCAGGGTTTATTTGGGTCATCTATTCTTCCTATGTTGAACATAATCATTACGGGGGGCTAATCCCTTGCTATTCTGTTCAATTAACGCCTCTTCTAACATCTGATGATTTGCAGAAAAGTGACGCTCCAACACTGCCTGATTTGCCTTAACATCAAAACGATTTAAGGTGCGATTGCAGCCATAACACACCCCTTGCACCGTAATTTTTTCTGTATTACTTGTATGAATACGAAATGTTCCGGGCTTGATTTTTTGCGGCCTTTGACATGCGACGCAATATATTTCTCGTTCACCGCAGGTTGATTTACGGCGAGCTTGCCAATCTTTCATCCATAAGCGGATAAGGACACCTTTCAAAAGCATTGGCCGCTTTTCATCTATTATGGCATTGGCTAACCCATGTTTCTTGATCCAATCCCGAACGGTGGTTCTCTTTACGCCATAAAGTTCGGCTAGTGTTTCCACCGTATAGGGGCGATTGGCCTTAACCCGCCTATAATCATATTTGCGCTGCATCAGGCCGGCTAACCAATGTTATTCAGGTTTTCATAAAGCGCCCTTACTTCCTCGGCTTTCCAAACGGTGGTGCGTGGGCCAAGTTTCATTGCCTTGGGAAAACGTCCGTCTTTGACCCCTTGCCACCAAGTAGACTTGGATACAGGGATCGGGCCACGCGGGGCTAGGATTTGGGACAGGCGTACAAGGCCCGTTTGTGGGAAATTTGGGTTGTCCATAGTGGTGACTCCTCGTCAGTTAAGATTTGAAGTCATCTTGTTTGATGTTTTAGCGCTTTTGGGGAAGTTCCCTGCAATCAGAGGGAATTTCCCTAACAGCTATTGATTTTATTGGTTTTTATCTTTTGATTTTTCCGCTTCGGAATTTGCTTCGCGTAAATATTTGCGAATTGTTTTGTCAGATAGCGACAACCCGGCATCTAATACTGCATTTTTAATGCGTTTTATTGCACCATTTTGCGAATCGTTTGGATCATACGAATAGGGTTTGTTCGTGGCCATTGCATGGATCAAAGCCAGCAATGAACTACATTCTTTTGGGTTAAGGTCTCTATTCACAGGCTGTTCGGATTTTCCCCCTCGGTATTCATAGATACTATCTTTCAAACCGCAGGGGTAACTCATTTTAATTTTTTCTAACCATTCTAAATATTCTATTGAATTATTAAGTTTACCAATATGACCGCTCTCTATTGCCGACTGGAATAGAGATTTTCGAGCAAAAAACTCCTTTAGTATGGGGTAATAACTATGATTATATGCTAGATATTTTTCAATGCTTGTAACAGACATAAAAATTTCGTCGCTATCAATAAAACCCATTGATAACAATGTTGCTTCATCAATGCTCCAACTTGGCTTTCTGGCCCAATAAATAGTTGATTCATCAGCAATAAAATTTGGAATATTATTTGTTGTAAAAGGCTTGCATATTCCATCGCTGTCGAATTTTACTTCTTCAGCTTTTTGCGAAAGTGTTTTTACATCAAGAACATCAAGCAAGCCATAAATAAAGTGAACAACTCTATGATCTGCCAATTCATACCAATCAAGCTCCTCAACTCGCTCCATACTGTCGGAAAAATCGAGTACACTTAATCCTTTTTGAGTGTTGCATTCTTGGAGTTTCCACCCCGTTGCATGTTCTACTAATTCAGGCTCAGTTACTAATGAAAACAGTAATTTCCGTATGTAAAAATATTTCATCATTCAAATATATAACGATAGCTCAGTTCGGAACTACTTTATATTCCGCCCTTTCATACCTTCCAACTCCTCCCCCCACCAATCCGCCAGCTTTACCCGTTCGTCCCAATGTTGACCGCGATCATAAGCCCGTCGGATTTCATTTCTCTCCACATGCGCCAAGGCTCGCTCGATTGCGTCAGGGTGCCATAGGCCGCTTTCATTGGCAAAGGTCGAAAATGTAGCACGAAAGCCGTGCGCCGTTACCTGATCCGAACCGTACCCCATACGACGCAAAGCTTGATTGAAAGTGTTCTCGCTAATTTGTTTTTTACAAGAACCATTGGACGGAAACAAAAATGCTCCATGGCCGGTGTGAGCGCGTAATTCTTCAAGCAAGTCCAGTGCGGGTTTCGACAATGGAACCATATGAGGTTTGCGCATTTTCATACGTATCGCGGGTACATTCCACACGCGCTGCTCAATATCAAACTCATCCCATTGCGCGAGACGCAATTCACCGGGTCTTGTAGCGGTAAGTATCAAAAGGCAAAGAGCAATTCGGGTGGTTACTTGCCCATGATAGCGGTTAATCGCGCGTAATAACCCGCCAAAGACCGCCTTGTCGGTAATTGCCGCGCGGTGAGTTACGGTTGGACTAATCAAAGCGCCTTTCAATGCAAATGTAGGATCATTGTCCACTAACCCGCTGGCAATGGCAAAACGAAACACCCCGCCAATGGTCGAGCGCAATTTTTTGGCAGTTTCATAGTGCCCAAGATTCTCGCGCTTCTTGATAGTGATTAAAATCATGCGCGTTGATATTTCAGATAGCGGCAATTTTCCAAAATCGGCATTTGCCATTGCCAAAAGCCATTCAATTTTATGCAAAGTCGCAGGGGCGCGTCCTTCTTTGATCTTTTTGGAAAGAAAACCTGCAGAGGCGGCGGTAAATGTATTTCTAGCATTATCGTACATGCCCTGCTTTTGTTTGCGCTTTAAGTTGGATGGATCAATACCATTAGCAATGTTGGTTTTAGCCTCATCACGTAAATTGCGCGCGCTCTTCAAGCCGATTATCGGGTATGCCCCAAATGCAAGCAGCCTTTCAATTCCGGCAAATCGGTACTTGAACCGCCAAAGTTTTCCACCTTTAACCGTTACATTGACATAAAGACCATCAAAATCCGCCACCTTATAGGGCTTATTTCGAGGCTTTAACGCCCGTAGTTTGGCATCGGTTAGCGCGATAACATATTCCTTGTCCAAAAAGGTATGTAAATTATACCCCCAAAAATACCCCCAATTGGTCGGGATATACCCCCACCGCATCGGACAGGGTTGGACAATGAATATCCGCAAACCCTTTGAAAAGCAAGGGTTTTCGGACGTATTTGGACAATCTGAAATTCTCAAATGGTGCCGCTTGAGAGACTCGAACTCCCGACCCTCTGATTACAAATCTCATTTTATATGATATTTCGAGTTTCCTGTAATTGCCTGTTTGTTGATTAACGTCATAGAAACAATATGATAGAGGTTTGTTGTTTTCTAGTGCTCTATGCAGTTATCTCAAAGCGTGCTTACTATGTGCTTACTGAGAGCAAAATGCGATAAATGAAAGCGTGGTTATAATGGCAACGGAACGGATCAGTAAAAGAGCGGTAGATTCGCTTATAGCAAGCGTGAATGATCAATACCTGTGGGATACCGAGCTTTCAGGGTTTGGGGTTAAAATAACTCCAAAAGGACGGCGCACCTATTTTGTTCAGTACCGCCTTGGAGGTCGTAAAGGCCGAACCCGGCGTTATACTATTGGTGTCCATGGCACACTGACCACAGAACAAGCAAGAAGTATCGCAAAGAGAATTCTGGGTGAGGTGGCATCAGGCAAAGACCCGTTGGAAGCCAAGGACACAGAGCGCCGTGCCCTGACTGTGTCTGAAGCTGGCGAGCGTTTTTTAACGGAACATGCACGAGCCAAACTCAAACCACGCTCGGCGGATGCATATGAGCACGTCTTTCGATTACACATCGTACCAGCGTTTGGGCATATCAAGCTGCATGAACTTACACCCTCACGTATTGCACGCCTGCATCATGAAATGCGTACAACACCCTATTCAGCCAATCGCTCCATTGCCTTTTTGTCCAAATTCATGAATTGGACAGAAAAACATGGCTTGCGACCAGAAGGGCGTAATCCATGTCGCCATATTGAAAAATACCCCGAAGTAAAACGGGAACGATTTTTATCCCCGGTAGAATTGGCTCGCCTCGGTGAAGCGGTAAGCCATGCGGAGAAAGACGGTGCCATTACGCCATGGATGGCTGGTGCTATCCGGCTCCTTGCCTTAACTGGCGCTCGCCTTTCTGAAATCCTTACCCTTAAATGGGATTGGGTGAATTTTGAACACCACACAATCCGGCTTCCCGATTCAAAGACGGGGGCCAAAACAATTTATCTGAATACACCGGCACTGAACACATTAGCGGAGTTGCCACGCATGGAGGATAATCCCTTTGTGATATGCGGCACCAAAGAGGGTGCGCACCTGGTCAATCTGCAAAAACCTTGGCGGCGAGTGCGGAAAATGGCGGATTTGCCCAATGTACGAATACACGACCTTAGACATTCGTTTGCTAGCGTTGCCGTCAGTGGCAACATGTCTCTGCCCATTTTGGGGGCATTGTTAGGACACTCTCAGCCTCAAACGACCGCTCGCTACGCCCATCTATCGGCTGACCCACTCAAAGCCGCCAGTGACGCTGTAGGAGAGCGCATAGCTGCGGCCATGCAGGGTGAACTTATTTCAAAATAATCAGCTATTACGCGCATCACATAAAGGCGTATCAGACTCAGCAATATCAGCATTTAATTGCAATCGTCCATCAAGAATATAGACTATATAAAGAGCATCATCTTGTGCCACATAATAAATATTGTACCGACCTTCGTAGACCAATCTATATAAACTCTTTTCTTCGTTAAAGAGAGTTCCCATTTCAGGATACTTGGCAAGATTTTCAAAAATGAAGGTCGTTATTTTGTGTTGAAACTCGTCGGCAAAGTTATGGCTGTAATCAACATGATAGCGGTATATCTGCCAAAGGTTGTTTTCGGCATTTTCGGTAATGTAAATTTTCATCAGCTGCTTTGTAATTGCTTCTTGAAACGAGCTGCTAAATCGCTTGCGTATTTTGGTGTAAATTCACTAAATCTTTCTGCCCCAATATCGGCTATGCCTTTTCTGATCCCAACCTCGGTTTGCATTTGTAACAAGGTCTCAGCATCCTGAATTGACATAGTCACCGCCACGGGACGGTTTTTCTTGGTGACAAGCACCGGCTCTCTTTGAACGATATCAAGAAAGCGTCCAAATTCCTTGCTGACCTTTGCTGCTGGTATAGTTTTCATTATCATATTTCCAATTTATCTAATAACTCCATTATACGGATAATGGGGAAAATAGCAAATTAGGTATTTTGCGTTATTAAGCTACCTATTTAGAGTAGGCAGCCTTTACATTTGTAGGTACGCTTTGAGGTTGAAGGCTTTTTATTAGGTTTTATATTTTTCTGGACAACGAAGAATCGTGTTAATTCTATTCGCAACTACAAACTTGATATTTTGGTAATGATGAGGTCGGGAG
>JAESTZ010000046.1 GCA_016763315.1 Robiginitomaculum sp. | reverse complement strand
GGCATGGACAGTGTGGCGTTATCACCCAAAGCCGGAGCGCATGGCGAGATGTGTGGCATGATGGCAATTCGAGCAGCTATTGCTGCCAAGGGCGAATTGCAAACCCGCAAAAGAGTTTTAGTTCCTGAAAGCGCCCATGGCACCAATCCGGCAACGGCGGCGGCTTGCGGCTTTGATATTGATGAAATACCAGCTAATGCCAATGGCCAAGTTGATATGGAAGTGTTTCGTAGCAAACTAGGTTCTGATGTTGCGGCGATTATGCTGACCAACCCTAATACTTGCGGGTTGTTCGAGCCGGATATCAAGGAAATCGCTGATTTGGTACATCAACATGGCGGCTATTTTTATTGTGATGGTGCCAATTTGAACGCGATTATGGGCAAATGCAAAGTCCGTGATCTTGGTGTTGATGCCATGCACATCAATTTGCATAAAACTTTTTCCACCCCGCATGGCGGCGGCGGGCCTGGTGCCGGGCCAACAGTTTTATCAGCTAGGTTATCTGAATTTGCTCCATTGCCATTTGTTCGCAAAAACGATGACGGTAAACTAGACATGATTGAGCATGATGAGCAGGCTCCAAACTCGTTTGGTCGTATGTGTGCATTTCATGGGCAAATGGGTATGTTTGTCAGAGCATTGGCCTATATGATGAGCCATGGCGGTGACGGATTGCGGCAAGTCTCCGAAGATGCCGTATTAAACGCCAATTATTTGCTGGCACGATTAAAAAATTACCTCAGCCCGGCATTTGAAGGTCATTGCATGCACGAAGCCTTATTCGATGACAGCTTTTTGGCCGATACCGGTGTTACAACACTGGATTTTGCCAAAGCATTGATCGATGAGGGCTACCATCCAATGACTATGTATTTTCCATTGGTGGTACATGGAGCATTATTGGTGGAACCAACGGAAACTGAATCATTACAAAGTCTAGATGAATTCGCTGATACCATGCTGGAATTGGCAAAAAGTGCGAAATCCGGCGAAGTGGAACGCTTCACCGAAGCACCACTGAAAGCTCCCTTGCGAAGACTAGATGAAACATTAGCGGCGCGTAAGCCGGTGCTACGTTGGGCAGCTGACTTGTAATAAACCTTTTTCTAGGGTATTTGAGTAAGTAGTTTGGGAGGGCGTTAACAAGAGTATGCAGATGAAGCGCCAAAAAAAGAAACTTTCTCATAAAAACAGCCGCCGGTTAAAAGCTGCCGGAGGCATTGGTCTTATTGTAGTTGGTATCCCGCTTATTCCATTACCGGTGCCGATTGGTTGGGCAGTAACCCTTACCGGCGTGGCGGTTTTGACCAATAATTCCGATCGCGCCAAAAGGGGCGTTGAAAAACTGGTGGCTAAATACCCCTCTGCTCCACGAAAATTTCGCGCTGCCAAACAAAAAGCAGCTGAGCTAAATCCATTTAGCAAAAAACGTAGTTAGGCATTGATGCGAATTGTTGGTGTGTCGATTTAAATGATATCCAATAGTTCATTTTTTAAACCGTTTCAGGATTGCATAAATGTCGAGTTTTTTTCGAAGTGCCAAGGTTGGAAATTCTTATTGGCTAGCTGTTTTCTTGTCAGGTTTTTTGGCGTTGTTTCTGGTATTTGCTACTGCCTCTATATCAGTGGCACAAGGCACAAAACTTAAGCAACAATTGGAAAATAGCAACACTTTGGATCAAGGTTTTGAACTTATTAATCAGGGAAAGTTCAACGAAGCATTTGTGATTTGGTTACCTATTGCTGAGGCTGGAGATGCAACTGCGCAACATAATCTTGCCGTGATGTATGAGAATGGCCAAGGAATTGAGCAATCTTATGCAGATGCCGTTAAGTGGTATCAAAAGGCTGCTGATCAAGGCGTTGCAGAAGCGCAATTTAAGCTTGGTGTGAGGTATGCATATGGTGAAGGAGTCGAGCAATCTTATGAGACAGCTGTTAAGTGGTATCAAAAATCTGCTAATCAAGGCGTTGCAGAAGCGCAATTTAATCTTGGCAATATGTATACGAAAGATCAAGGCGTTGAGCAATCTTATGAAAAGGCCTTCGAATGGTATCAAATATCTGCTGATCAAGGTCTTGCTGAGGCGCAATATAACCTCGGTTTCATGTATGGGACTGGTCTGGGAGTAGATAAAGCATATGTAAAATCTTTAAAATGGTTTCAAAAAGCTGCTGATCAGAATCATATTTTGGCACAATTTAGTCTTGGTTCCATATATGAAAACGGTTTGGGTGTAATACGATCCAAGAAAAAAGCTGTATATTGGTATAAAAAAGCTGCCGCCCAAGGTGATATGGTGGCTATTAAACAATTAAGAAAACTTGGTGTGAAGTTTAATAGCAGCGACTAACCGTCATGCCGGACTTGATCCCGTCACGCCCGTCATCGTCCGATTTATTCCGGTGACCCAGAAACCGCGAAGTGGATACCCCGAACAAGTCGGAGTATGACAATGGTGGAGTTGCAGCAAAGATGTACCATAACCAAGCCCTGTGTGACGAGGTTTGCCTGTTGCACCCCCTCCGTCGGCTACGCCGCCACCTCCTCCATAAAGGTGGAGGACAAAAGTGGAGGGTGCATAACAGGGGTCACGTGACTCTTGAGGTTAACCCTTGAATAGCAATCATTGGCAAAAAAGTTATCTGAGCCAAGGGTTAATTGGCAAAGATTGCACCCTCATTGACACTCATTAGCAATCAATAGCCGAGGATAAACTTCAACCATGCCCGCAACCAAGCCACTTGCTATAATGGTCATGCAGATCGCTATAACAGGTTAATTTGTGGCTCTTTGACATGGTGAATAGGTTCTAAACTCAGTGAAACATGAGTTATGGCTATGCTTGCTACGGGTGATTATCACAACAAGCAATACTTTCAGGAAAGGTGTTTTTAGAGTTATCCATGGGGAAATAGACAGTTAACAGCAAAGTCCTTTTTAAGGGGGCTCTGTTGTATTACTTTGTAAGGTGAGGGCAGAGGGAGTAAACCCAATAAATTCGCGTCAAATGATTGAGGTTATTAGTTTTTCATCAGACGTTTTTAGAATTAACTTTAGAATTTAGTGGTCATTTCTTTGATGCTGTTATCAATCAATTTGGTTTTTGCCGTTTTCGGTACGGCTGTTTCCAAAGCAATTTCAGCAGCTTTTACAGCTAGGTCAATCGCCTGATTACGCACGAGAGTTTCCGCTTGTGCTTGTGCTTGTTCAATTCGACGATTGGCGGTCTCCGCGCGTCGCTCTAGCTGTTCGGCAAGCTTTGTACGCATGTCAGCTGCATATAATTTTGCTTCTTTTTTAGCCTGCTTGATTATATTTTCTGCTTCTTGTTCTGCTTCGCGTTGTTTGCGAGTGTAATTTGCCAACAATTCTTGAGCTTGTTCGCGCAAAAGCCTGGCTTGATTCAGTTCTTCACGGATTTTGTCAGCGCGATCGTCCAGAGATTTCGATAGCGTTTTGGGAAGTTTTAAATACAGCATAACTGCAAAAAACGACAACAATGCAAGGGCAACCCACATAGTGGGATTGCTAAAATCAAACAGCCAACCAAAATACATGATAGTCTCCTAGGCCAAGGCCGATTTCACAGCTTGGCGAATATCAGCATCAGATGGTGCCACACCGCCAAGTTTGTTTACAATGTCTTTGGTGGCCTTTACCGCTAAACCCTCAACACTGCTCAATGCTTTGTCCGTTGCTTCGCGGATTTGCATTTCGGAGGTTGTTGCTCTTTCGGCAAAGCCGGCTTCCGCCGCTTCAATTTCGGCAGAAAGTTCCACATCCATTTTAGCACGAGCGCTAGCGGCTATTGCATGCGCTTTGGACTTTGAATCGGCTAAGGCCGTATCATAAGCGCGACCCGCCGCTTCTGCATCCGCTTTCATCTGGGTTGCCTGATCAAGGTCGTCTGCAATTTTGTCATTGCGTTCCTCAATGGTTGAAGCCAGACGCGGAAGAATAACTTTCCACAATACAAAAAACAACAATCCGAATGATATTACCAGCCAAAAAATATGTGGCGAGGCATAGGTCATATCAAATGGTGAAAACCCAGCTTCAGTCGATTTAGACGCTATATCAGCACCTGAATCATCATTAGGCGCAATAAAAAAGATCATTGTGATTTTCCTTAATTGTTAGGGTTTTCGCCAACAGATATTGTGTTGTTTTCTAGCTAAAGAAAATCATAAAGGCGATAACTAGCGAGAAAATCCCGAAAGCTTCTGCCATGGCAAAGCCAAAGATCAAATTGCCGAATTGTTTGCTGGCTGCAGACGGGTTGCGCAATGCACCGGTAAGGAAATTACCAAATACGATACCCACGCCGATGGCTGCGCCACCCATGCCTAAAGTTGCCAGTCCGGCACCGATCATTTTTGCTGCTTCTACTTCCATAATGTTCTCCTTTGAAAGAATTGATTGATAATTTTACGTTGTTCGGATCAGTGTCCGGGGTGCAACGCGTCGTTCAGGTAAATGCAGGTTAAGATAGCAAAAACATAAGCCTGCAAAAATGCTACTAGAAATTCTAATGCTAAAATAGCAATGGTAAACACGAAAGGCCCGATTGCGCCAAGTGAAGCCAATCCGCCCATACCGCCAATAGTTACTATAAAACCGGCAAACACTTTTAACACTGTGTGTCCGCCAAGCATGTTGGCAAACAACCGCAAAGAATGGCTAAGCGGGCGTGAGAAGAACGACATCAGTTCTATAATGACAATAAAGGGAAGGATAACTACCGGTACACCGGACGGAACAAACAGTTTAAAAAATCTAAGGCCATTTTTGTAAAAGCCGTAGAAGATAACCAAAAAGAAAACGCTCAGAGCCAAAACCGCGGTAACTGCGACCTGTGAGGTTACAGTAAAGAAACCAGGAACCATGCCCAGCATGTTTGTGGCTAGAACAAATATAAACAAGGTAAAGACAAAAGGAAAAAACCGTAATCCATCAGATCCTGCCGTTGAGCGGATCATATCGGCAATGAATTCATAGGTTATCTCGGCTACAGATTGACCGCGTCCCGGAATGATTGCTTTTTTACTGGTGGCCAATAATAGCAGGACAATAGTAATGCCAACAGCAATCCACATCGAGACCACCACATTGGTAATTGAAATGTCAATCGGACCGGCCTGTATACTGGCTACGGTTTTGACCTTGAACTGGTCCATCGGGTCCATTGCAATGAGTGCCATTTCGGGCGTCTCCAGTAATATCAGTCAGCTGGCGGCTTGGGGTCATTCCCTTGCTCGTCAGCATCATCAGCAGCCTTTTGCGCCGAACGAATCGCTGAAAGCAAGCCGCTGGCAAAGCCTAATAACATAAAGACAATCAAACCAAAGGGGGCAGTATCAAATAACCGGTCAATAAACCAGCCTAATAATGCCCCGGCTAAAACCCCGCCGATAAACTCCATTCCATGACGTAAGCCTGAAGGCGCATTTTTTGGCGAATTTTCAGGATTGCGTTCCTGCCGCGCCTGCTTGGCCGCGCGTAATTTCGCCTCAAAGTCTTTCAGATCGTTAGAAATGGTCACCTCAGTATTTTTGGCTGCAACACTATAATATAATAACGCAGAAACCATAATCATCTACCTGTCAAATCCTTGTCAGGCGCGCGCAATCTATCCGTGGTTATAGTACAAGTCAAGCAAGTTTGGTTGACGGTTAAGTTGTTGAAAATAAATAGAAATAATACATTTTGACAAATGTAGGCTATTCGGCAGCAATTAAGTCTTCTGCTCGTTGCAAGTCAACTGATACAAGTTGGGAAACACCACGTTCGGCCATGGTTACGCCATAAAGGCGATCAACCCTCGACATAGTAAGTGGGTTATGGGTGATGATGATGAAGCGGGTGTCGGTCTTCTGGTGCATTTGCGCCAGCATGGTGCAGAATCGCTCTACATTGGCATCGTCCCAAGGTGCATCGACTTCGTCAAGGACACATACCGGGGCCGGGTTGGTAAGAAACACCGCAAAGATCAAGGCCATTGCAGTTAAGGCTTGCTCACCACCAGACATCAAACTCATATGCTCCATTTTCTTGCCGGGCGGACAAGCGAAAATATCAAGCCCGGCTTCTAGTGGGTCATCAGATTCAGTCAGCCGTAATTCAGCTTCTCCGCCATTAAATAGCGTTAAAAACAATGACTTAAAGTGGTCGTTTATGACTTCAAATGCATTAAGAAGGCGAACTCTGCCTTCTTGATTTATGCTATCCACGCCCTTGCGTAATTTTGAAATTGCTGTTGTTAATTCATCGCGGTCATCTGCCATTGATTGTAGTCGTGCTGTTAATTCTGCAGCCTGTTCTTCTGCCTGTAAGTTCACGCCGCCAATATTATCACGCTCAAGTCTCAACTTATGCAAACGGGCTTCGGCCTCATGCGTATCATTCGGTATTTTACGTAAATTTTGTTCACTTGCAGATAATTCTTCTGGCTCGCAATCTAGGGTCTGGCGAATAGTATTGGTGATTTCATTCAATCGTTCACGGGCGCTTTCAAGCTTGGCCAATAGACCTGCTTTTGCTTCTCTGGCTTGTGATGCTGCCGAATCAGCTACTTTTACAACTTCCTTGGCCTCCCGTAGCTGAGAATCAGCTTCGGCCAAGGCATCAGATGCTTTGATTTGTCGGTCTTCAGCGATTTCGCATTCCTGAAAAATTGCTTTTCTTCTCTGGTTTATTTCATCTGGTGCCGATTTTGCTTGCTGTAACAGTTCTGTAGTTTCGTCTTTTCTTAATGCTAGAGCCTTATTGCGTTCGTTTGCTTCTTTCGCACGTTTTGTCCAACTTTCTATTTCGTTATTTATTTCTAATACCCTAGACGCGCGAGTCTCGTTTTCTCTTTGCACGGAGCGCAAAACCGCTTCTGCTTCGGCAGCCTCTTTACGAGCCAAGTTCAGTAATTCTCGAGCTTTTTGCAATTCGGATGTGCTGTTATCGTTATTGTCACCAATGTCTTGCTGTTGATTGGCTGTTTTGACTTCTTCAGCAGCTATTTTTAACTCGCTGCTCCAGTGTTTGATTTTTTGCTGCAAAGTAGCAAACCTAGCTTCACGTTCAATGCCGCTACGGTTTAACTCTTGTAAAACTGCTTCGCAGTCTCTGGATTCTTTTTCCAGTGTCGGCAATTGTTTGCGGCTGGTTTTTAAGGCTTCTAACTCAGTAGCTCTGACTTCTTTGGCTTGCAACCACAAATCACGCTTAACATTTGTATCATTAACTGCGTTCTCTAAAAGCGGCGCAAGAGCATCTAAGCGGTTCTTTTGCTCTAGTCGCAAAGCAGCCGCAGAAGGTGCTTCAGGGCGTATCACCAAACCATCCCAACGCCATAAGTGGCCTTCGCGGCTTACTAAGCGTTGCCCAGGTAGTAATTTTGTTGATAATTCCTCGCCGCGATCGAATTTCACCACTCCGATTTGTGACAATCTGGGCGCTAATACAGCCGGAGCAGTCACGAAATCATTTAATGGTTTGGCTGTTTCAGGCAGAGGCTGCGTGTCTGGTTCATTGCTAGACCAGTGAGCCGGTGCGCTTTGATCCATAGTGTAATCCAGATCATCACCTAAGGCAGCTGCTAGAGCGCGTTCATAACCAGAAGTAACTTTTAATTCCTCTGATACGGGAGTGAAATCACTTTTTATTTGTGCTTGTATAGCTTGCTGCAATCCGTCTTGTTCAGCATTTAATTGATCTCTTATTCGTCTGCTCGCATCGAACTCCTGTCTGCTCTCAGTAGTTTTTTCATCAGACTTAACCGATTTTTGTTCAAGCTCGTGAATGATTTTATGATGTTTCGATAGTTTTAGTGCTGCTGCTTGTTGGGCTTCTTCACTGGAGCGCAATGCCGCAAGAGTCTCAAGGTCAGGGCTAAGTGTGTCAATTTCAGATTTGGCTGAATTTAACTCAAATTCAATTCGTTGGTGACGGGTTTGCGCGGCGGACAGTATATTCTGGGCATTATTTATCAAAGCCTGTCGTTGTGCGTTATCGGACATTAGTTTTTCGAAAGCAATTTCTCGCAACTCTCTGTTTTGCAAGGCACTTGTGGCTTCCATTTCCAGCTTTAAAAGATGTTCAGAGCCAGTATTATCAATTAGCCTGGATAGCTGTTGTTGTTCGGTTTGTAATTTTTCTATTGTCTGGTTTGTATCAATAACCAAGTCGGCTTGATGGGTTAAATCACGAGTAATTTCCTGTAAGCGATTCTCAAGTTCAAATCGTCGGGATTTGGCTTCTTGCTCGTCACGCTCGACTGATGAACGTGCGGCTGAAAGGCGGGCAACCAAAGCTGTGGCTATAGCTTGTTCTTCGCGTAACTGCTCAATTCCATCAGTGGCTGCTTCTGCAGCAATTAGCGCCCTAGCTGCGGTGCTAGCTAATTCACCAGATTTTTGTTCCAGTTCATCAAGATATACTCTGGTTTCTTCAACTGAAGTTTTTGTTTCTGTCCACCGCAACAAAAAGGAGAATGCTTCTAAAGCCCTGATTTCACTGGCGAGGTTACGGTATCTCGATGCTATTCTTACCTGACGCTTTAATTGCTGGTGTTGTAGTTCCAGCTCTTCGCCTATGTCGTCAAGTCGGGAAAGGTTGGTTTCCGCAGCCCTAAGTCGCAGTTCCGCTTCATGCCGTCTGCTATGAAGCCCTGATATGCCGGCAGCTTCTTCAAGAACTCGCCGCCGGTTTTGCGGTTTTGCGGTTATCAGTTCATTGATCTGTCCCTGCCTGACCAACGCTGGTGAGTTGGCACCGGTCGAGGCATCGGCAAACAGTAATTGCACGTCTTTAGCGCGACATGATTTACCATTGATGTGATAGCTGGATCCAGCTCCGCGATTAATGCGGCGGGATATTTCCAATACATCTGCATCATTAAATTGCGAAGGGGCTGAACGTTCAGAATTATCGATAACTAATGTAACTGTTGCGTGGTTGCGGGCAGGTCGCACACCGGTTCCAGAAAAAATTACATCGTCCATTGCGCCAGCGCGCATCGCTTTAGCCGAATTTGCGCCCATAACCCAGCGTAAAGCTTCGAGTAAGTTTGATTTACCACAACCATTAGGCCCAACTATGCCGGTTACGCCGGTCTCAATAAGAAACTCTGACGGTTCAACAAAAGATTTAAATCCCGTAAGTTTGAGCGAGGTAAATTTCACTTATTATTTATTCTCCTCATTGGCCAGAACAGGGTCAATAACTTTGGAAAAATCATCAATGCCTCTAATGTTTTTTATATGCTCGCCATTGATGATAAAGCTAGGTGTGGAATTGATGCCCCATGTTTCAACCGCATGATTAACTACATCTTGAATTCGGGTAACATTTTCTGTATCGGCCAAACAGGCATCGAATTGTTCGGCGGTTATACCGGCGGTGGCTCCAATATCACGTAATGCTTGCCCCGGGTTTTGTGATGATCTCCAAAGTCTTTGTTTTTCAAATAAAACGTCAACTAGTTCAAAATAAGTTTTTGTACTTCCTTCACAACGAGCCAAAGCTTCACCGCCAACAGCCAATCGTGCCGGAGGTGTCGGGAATTGTCTGAATACAAAACGCACTTTTCCGGTATCAATATATTTAGCTTTTAACTCAGGATAAATAGTTTGGTGAAATGCCGCACATGCCGGACAAGTCAGGGATGCGTATTCGATAATGGTAACTGCCGCGTCGGGGTTTCCAAGAGCATGGTCATCATCACGCTCTATTGCCGAACGGCCATTAGAAGTATTAGCTCCGCCGCAGGAGGCAAGCCCGATAATCATCGCAGTAGTGGCTATTGATAGTAAAGTACGTTTAGTTAATCTTTTCATTTGTATCTCCATTGGTTTATTCATTCGCGATTCTTGAGGTGGTGCAAGTTTATCATGATGATTTAGGAATTTTTGATAACACCAAGACCCAATTCTTTAAGTGCTTTTTTTAAGCTCGGATTTGTTATATCTTTTAACTGTTCATCAAGTGCGGTCAATTGTTTTGGGGTGAATCCCGAATTAATCTTTGGTGATGTAGGTGGCGAGGAAGATGCTTGAGGGGTGTTCCTGATTTTACCTTGAATGATACGGATAGACTTTACTGTGCCCCGTCCGGTGATCAGATTTATTTTTTCCAGCAATTGTGTTGATTGTGCTTGAATCAACATTGCTGAGCTACCCTTGGCAATTAGGGTCAAAGTTTGGGAACCTTTGATACCGGTTAATTTTTGCGGTGAGCATATATCTGCCAAGCGAGGGCCGACAATCTGTAGCCAGTTTTGCTTGAGTTGACTGAGCCCCGGGCCAAATTTTTTACCCATAGGCTTTAATATATTTCTAATGGCACGGCTTGGCCGTGATATGCTTCTGATCGGTGATCTGGCAGTACGGGACATTAGCCGTGCGGCTTCATTAACTGTAGGCGGCTTTTGTTTCGGTAAATTTGTATCTTGTGACATCATGCTATAATGAAGCAATCACTCAAGTGTTGCAAATAATTTGATCTCTACCATTCTGATCGACTATAGGTTGCCTGATTATAGTTGTTTGAACATATAGGATGTGTTACTTCTTGTTGGCGCATATCCATTTGCCAAGAGGAATGTATGAGATTTTCTGTATTATATGTTTTAGGACTTGTATTATCGTTATTGCCTGTAACACCTGTTGTTGCAAAACCGGTAGAAATAAAATCAGAAAATTTTATTTTAATTGGAGATATAAGCCCCTCTGCCGGCAAACATTTACTTACCGAGATGGAAAAATACCGGTTTGCAATTATGGATTTATATGGTGTTCGATCATTACCAGAGCCAATACCTGTACGAATCTATACGGCAATGGGTGCTAGAGAATTAAAAGACATGTCTGGCTTAAGCGGGATAGGAGGGGTTTATACTTCAAATATTGAAGGGCCTATTTTTATGTTAAACGCTAAAGGCGGCTTTGGTCATGGAAAATCTGGGCGGAAAATTGCGATACATGAGTACACGCACCACCTTGTGGCGGCCTATACCGACCAGTATTACCCTCGCTGGTATGGCGAAGGCCATGCTGATTACCTTTCAACCTTTAAAGTTGATAAAAAAGGTAAAATGGTTATGGGGTTGGCGGAACAGTCTCATGGCTACCCTTTAGCCTTAAATAAATGGATCCCGGCAAAGACGGTATTTGGAGCAATTAATAAATACCCGTTTGTCTTGGGGTCCAATACAGGAAATAAAATAGGTACGGTTGATTTCTTTTATGCACAATCATGGTTAGCTGTGCACTATATTCAGTCACACCCTGAATATACAAAAAATATGAGTAAATACATTGATTTACTTAATTCTGAACAACGTCCAGACAATGTTTTTGAAACGGCTTTTGGAATTTCGATGGATGATTTTCAATTAAAATTAAAAGATTATTTTGTTAAAAATAATTACAAAGCTTTCGCTATAGAGCCAACTAAATTATCCATCGTAAAACCGTTGAAGGTCCGCTATCTCTCAAAAGGGGAATTTGCATTTCATAAAGCAGAAGCAATGCGATATTATCGAGGATCTGCAATTTCAACACAAAAAATGATTGATCAATACCGAACCGCTTCAAAAAGGTTAGGTGAAACTCCCTATATTTTGGCTGGTTTGGCGGAGCTGGCAACTTGGAAAGATGACTTTGATGCCGCTACGGCCTATATAAACAAGGCTTTACTGCAAGCTCCGGACGACCCGAAGGTCAATCATATGGCCGGCATGATCCTAGTTTATAAAAATGAGGAACAAAGCACCAATGAAAGTAAAAATGAGTTGCGTCAGGCTAGGAGGTATTTGAAAAAAGCTATGATTGCTAATCCTGACAATATTAGTGCCCACTTTTATTATGCGAAAAGCTTTGGCCTTACTAATCAACGGCCCAATGCCCAAGGACTGGCTTCTGCGGAAACCGCTTTGGAATATTATCGTGGAAACAGGTTCTTAGATAGTAATTTGATGTTAGTGGACGTCCTTATTCGGGGCGGAAAAACTGAGATGGTGCGCCCTGCAATTCAGCGGGCAATTGTTTGGGGTACGAATGGCGCAACAATCGGTAGGGCTATTGAGTTGCGTGGTTATTTAGATTCCAAAGTACGTTAAATAATTAAACTCACCCATTTTGTGTTGTCACTTAACTTGGCTGTTACCTCTCTTGTTTATCAACAATTTTCCTGTTTGGTCTTGACCGATGGGTGATGTTTCATGCAGTAATGCTAATTAAGCAATTCCTTATATTAAGGTTTTGCGGCAAATAAATATAATATCCGTAAAAATTCGGACGCAATCGGGAGAATACTTAATATGCCAAAAACGGCCGAGGAAACTATTGGTAACGCCAAGAAAATGACGATTATTTGCACTAAGGGGTCGTTGGACTGGGCGTATCCGCCTTTTATATTAGGTACGACGGCTGCTGCTATGGACGTTGATGTAACAATGTTTTTCACTTTTTACGGGCTAGAGCTGTTAAAAGAAAAATTGAACTTACAAGTTACCCCATTGGGTAATCCGGCAATGTCCATGCCAATGGGTGGCATGCACATGTCAATGCCAAACATTGTGGGCATGGTGCCAGGTGTAACGGCTGGTGCGTCAATTATGATGAAAAATTTGATCAAGAAAAAGGGTGTTGCAAGTATTGAGGAGTTACGTGAAGCAGCGGTTCTGTCCGATGTTCGCATGATCGCTTGTCAGATGACCCTTGATTTATTTGAACTCGACAAAAAAGATATGATTGATGAGATAGAAATTGGTGGGGCTGCAACTTGGATGGAAAGTGCGCTTGAATCTGATATAAATCTATACATGTAATTGGAAATAGTCTGAAATTAAGGGGAGTTAAAAAGACATGGCTGATGAAACACTTGATGCAAAAGGTTTGAATTGTCCTTTGCCAATTTTAAAAGCGAAAAAAGCACTAAAAGGAATGGGCGATGGGCAAACGCTAGAAGTCCTTTCAACAGATCCAGGATCTATTGCTGATTTTCAAGCATTTTGCCGAACTACAGGCAATGAACTTCTAGAACACTCAGAAGCGGGTGGTATCTACAAATTTCTCATCAAAAGAGTTGTCTGAACAATCGGACGTAAAAATTTCAGTTGGGTCACCTAAATGAATCCATAAAAGAAACTAGTAATTTCGAGTTTTAATCTAATCAAGCTAACTACCGGGGAGGGTAATATGACTTTGATGCTTAAAAGAACAATACGTACCACATTTGTCAGTTTACTAGCTGCGAGCGCATTAAGTGTTCCGGCATTTGCAACTGAAGGATATTTTCAAAACGGCACCAGTGCCAGATCAAAGGCATTAGCCGGTGCCGGTGTTGCTGATACCCGTGATGCAGCTGGGGCAGGGATCAACCCTGCAGGATTGTTTCGTGCCGGCAACCAGTTTCAATTATCTTTATCTGCGTTTAATCCTAATAGACAATTTACCGGTACCGGTCCTGGTTTTACTCCAACAGGAGTAATTAAATCCGGTGAGAACTGGTTTCCAGTTCCAGGGTTGGCTTATTCAAGGCAATTTAATGATAAATTCGCTTGGGGTATAGTGCTGATTGCTAATGGTGGCATGAATACCACTTATGCTCGTGATCAGGCAAACCCGGTTTGTGGAACAGGGCCATTTCCTGCTGCAACTGGCGTATTTTGTGGCGCAGGAGCCGGTGTGGATTTGAACCAAATGTTTATCCAGCCTACATTCGCTTATAAGCCAATGGAGGGCTTTTCCATTGGTGTTGCGCCGGTTCTGGCCGTGCAAAAATTTGAAGCACGTGGTCTGGCTGCATTCGGTGGAGTATCAGTTGATCCGGCTAATTTGACCAATAATGGTTCCGATTGGGGAACTGGCATCGGTGTTAAAGTTGGCATTGAAATTGATAGCGGTAGCGGTTTTCGTTTTGGGGCTTCGTACCAGCCAAAAATTATAATGGATCGTTTTACCAAATATCGTGGCTTGTTTGCTGAGGGCGGTAAGTTTGACGTTCCTTCAAATTGGCAAGTTGGTGTAGCCTTTGACGTATCCGAAGACATAACTGCAATGTTTGATGTTAGACATGTTAGCTATTCCGGTGTTCCGGCGATTGGCAATTCTTCACGTATTCCGAATTTGTTTGGTAACTTTGGTGGCCCGGGTTTTGGTTGGAGTAATGTGACATCTTACAAGCTTGGCGTTGAATGGCGCAGGGACGAGTGGACTTGGCGCGGCGGATATGCCCGTAATAATAACCCAATTGGCCCTAATGATGTAACTTTAAACATCTTAGCTCCCGGTGTAACCAAGAGCCATATTACTGGTGGTTTCTCTTACGCAGTCAATCAAGGAAATTCTTTTGATTTTGCGTTAATGTATGCTCCAAGCACTTCGGTAAGCGGGATTGAGGTTACCCCTGCTGGCCCAAATCCTGGACGCACAATTGAATTAAAAATGAATCAGATCGAGGTGACGGCCGGTTGGACTTGGAATTTCTAAGTTGATTTTTAATTTTTTTGTCGTTTATTAGCGATGCAAATATTACATTTTACTAGCCCGTGTGTTTTTAAATCACACGGGCTTTATTTTTGAATTACTTTCAAACCCTGAGCAGATATTCATCTTTAAGTGCTTTAATTTATTAAATAAATTAAACTTGCATTCTTATTAATCAATAATTTTGATCGCAAACTCTTGCCTTGTGCTGGATAATTTTGGTAGGTGTCAGGCGTATTTATTTAGGGGTGTCAAAGTGAACAATAATTTTAACGTGGTAAAGTTTGTTTTTGTTTTAATTATGGGATTGTTATATGCTCTTCCAGCACTCGCAGTTCAACCGCCCAGCAAATCTGAAGCACAAAGAATGCGGCAAGTAATGGCGATGACCGGAGATTTGACTCCAGAAATCATTGCCGAACAAGCAGAAATTAAACGCAAACTAAAATTCATGCGCGACCTGGGCAACCACAAGATCGATCCGCATTTGTTCAATAAAGCAATATTAGGCACGGCTCGAGAGTTTTATATTGAAAACGGCATGTCGAAGAAACAGGTTGATATTACTGCTCCGCAATCGACAGTTCCTACAAGGTGGCGCGGTATGCCAACAACTGGTGACGTCAGGGTGTTTGCATTACTGATTGATTTTTCAGATCTACAATCAAGAAATGACGCTAGTGTAATTAACGTGAATTTATTCGGTGGAGGCACTGCCGCCAATTTCTCTCAGGATAGCATGGCAAATTATTATGATCGTGCCAGTTATGGCCAACTTGATCTTTCTAACGGTTCTACGCTTGGTTGGTATCGACCAGCAATGGCGCGAGCTGATATTCCGCAAAATACTGCCGGTAGAGAAGCTCTTATCAGGCAGGCTATCGAAAGTTTTGATGCTGGCGGTCATGACTTTAGCCAGTATGACAATAATAATGACGGCAGAATTGATTATTTTTTGGTGATCTGGTCTGGCCCGGATAATGGCTGGGGAAATTTTTGGTGGGGCTATCAAACCAGCTATAGCAATTCTGCATTTGTAGTTGATGGTGTAACTTTGGGTAAATACTCGTGGCAATGGGAATCCCGTCCCGTAGGCGGAACTTTTCACCCAAGAGTGGTGATCCATGAAACCGGACATGCTTTGGGGTTACCTGATTATTATGATTATGACAATTCAGTTGGGCCAAGAGGTGGCGTCGGTGGCTTGGATATAATGCATGGCAATTGGGGTGATCATGGCTGTTTCTCCAAATGGGTTCTTGGCTGGTTAGAGCCTACTGTTATTGCTTCTGGTAGTCAGAACATTACCTTAAGGGATTCCGGAACGACTAAGGATTGTGCCGTTTTGTGGCCGGGTCTTGCTAGTGCAAATCATTATTCTGAGATGTTTATCTTTCAGAACCGTCACAGAACCGGAAATGATACCGGTTGGCCATCTGATGGGATACTGGCTTGGCACGTTGATGCAACTTTGAATGTTGGTAACTTCGATTATTTGTATAATAATTCCTTTACTACACGAAAGTTGCTACGACTTATGGAAGCCGATGGTTTGGAGGAAATTGAAAGTGGTGGCAGTGGAGATGCCGGTGATTTTTATACAGCCGGACAAGTTCTTGACCCTACTTCCAGCCCGTCAACCCTACGCTATTCAGGAGTAACATCGGGGGTGAGCTTAAGCTCGATTCCAACACCATCAAATTCTATGACCGTAACCGTTGCCATTGGAGCGCAAGAAACACTGGTGGTGACTCCAGAGACTAGTTTTGTTAGCTCCATTGAGCCTGGGGGAACTCCCACAGTATCCTCTATGGATTATGTGTTAAGGAATTCTAGTGCAATTCCGTTTGATTGGATCGCTTCCTCAAGTGTTAACTGGATGGATGTCTCCACAAGCTCAGGCACACTGGCTGCCGGTGCTGATGTTACAATCACTGTTTCCTTGAATTCTGAAGCGGATGCTCTACCAGCCGGTACAAATCTTGGAGAATTAGTTTTCTCAAATACCACATTGGGAATTGGTGGGTATAAGCGTCCAATAGAATTTACTGTTTCTATTCCTCCAGCAAATGATAACTTTGCCACTTCAGAACTGCTTAATGGCATAAACGGTTCCACATCAGGTGCTAATGAGTTTGCCTCAGAAGAATCCGGTGAACCAAAACATGGCGGTGTTACTAATGGTGGTAAATCTCTGTGGTGGAAGTGGGTGCCAGTAGCAAGTGGTGAGGTGGTAATAGATACCGCCGGCAGTAATTTTGATACGATTATGAGTGTCTATGGTGGTAGATCCATGGCGAGCTTAACCACTATCGCTTTTGATGATGACGGTGTAGGAGCTGGTGGTGCTTCAAGAGTAACATTCACTGCTCAAAGTGGCATGCCATATTACATAGCCGTTGATGGCTGGAATAAACGCACTGGCAATATCACCTTGAACTGGGCGCGAAGTAATACGGCTCCGGCTTTATTGTCATCAATTCTTCCAACAGCTCGTTCTGGAATTATTGGCGCAGCATTAACGGCTTTTGCTTCTTTGATAAATAGTGGGTCTAATACTGCCACCGGCTGTTCTATTGCAAGACCTGCTGGGGAGACTGCAACATTCGGGTTTCAAACTACAACTCCGGCAAATGTACTTACGGGCACTGCAAATGCGCCGGTGGATGTTATAGCCGGTGCAACCCAAAATTTCGTATTCGAATATACCCCCAATCGTGTCATGCAGGGTTCGCAAATTGGGTTAGTATTCGATTGTACAAACACATCGCCAGCGCCAAGTGTTCCGGGGCTAAACCGGTTCACGGTTTCTTCGGATAATGTAGCTGTTGCTGATTTGATAGCTATTGCCGCGACCGTTTCCAATGATGGGATTATCAATATTCCCGGAGAGACTGCTACTGGGTTTTTCTCAGCATCCGCAGTTAACATCGGGCCTGCAGCAACTATTACTGCTTATGTTGATGATGCGGGTGCCGGGTTAACTCTTGAGGCGTTGATTTGTACAACCGATGCGCTTGGTAATTGTGATGCTGCTCCTGCTTCGCAAGTGTCGTTTACTTTGGCAACTGACGAGGTAGTGTTGCTGGCTGTTTTTGTTACTGGACAGGGTAATGTGACGCTGGATGCGGCCAATAACCGGTTGTTCTTGCGGTTTGATGAAAGCGCGACACCTCGTGGAGCAACCAGCGTAGCAGTTAGAACTTTTGTCGATTAATCGGATTTGAGTTAATTTTCCCGTTTACTTCTTGGGCATGGCGCTTATAGCATCTGCAAATGGAACAGCGAAAAAAACGACTAAAGTTACGGGCATGGAGGCGTGGAACGCGGGAACTGGATCTGATCTTCGGGACGGTAGTTGATCGCTTGCTTACGGATCTTGATGAGCAAAGTGTGGCGCAGATCGAAGCATTGCTCGATGAAAACGATCTTGAAGTATATGATTGGTTAATTGGTAAAACACCGGTTCCAGAGAAACATAAGAACAAGATGATGGAAGAGTTGCAGAATTTTGCAATGCTCTCAGCCAAACTTCAATTAGGACGCATTGGCTAAAATGGACAGTGCTATTCTTGAAACCTTTGCAACCACAGGCGCACACCTGTCAGTTGGCGGAACTCCGGAAGGACTGGACGCGCAAATTGTTGCTGAGGCTGTCCTTGAACGAGGAGGCTTTGGACTATTTGTTGCTAGAGACGACATTAGAGCCGAAAGGTTTATTGAATGCGTTAGTTTTTTCGCACCAAATTTGGAAACTATATTCATTCCGGGTTGGGATTGTTTGCCTTTTGATCGAGTATCGCCATCAGCAGGCATAGCAGCCAAAAGATCCGCATCCTTATCAGAGCTTGCATCTAATCAGGCAAACGAGAAACCGTATCTAATTGTAACTACTGTGAACTCTCTTTTGCAGCGCATACCGCCGATAAAACTACTGGGGCAATCAAGGTTTTCTGCCAAAGTGGGGCAAGAAATATCACAAGATAAGTTACTGGAGTTCTTGCAAACCAATGGTTATGCAAGGGTAGGTAATGCTATGGAACCAGGCGATTTCGCTATTCGCGGTGGAGTCGTTGATATTTATGCGCCGGGAAGCGTTGAGCCGGTGAGACTAGATTTTTTTGGTGACATTCTTGAGGGCATTCGTAGTTTTGATCCGGTCAGCCAGCGCTCAACCGGTTCTATGCATGCGGTTGAGCTAACTCCACCAAATGAAGTATTATTAGCTCCTGAATACATCTCAAATTTTCGCCAAGGGTTTGTTGCATCTTTTGGCGCCAGTATTGACCGTGATCCGATTTATGATGCCGTAAGTGCCGGCGCTAGGCCGCAAGGTGTCGAACACTGGATGCCTTTGTTTTATGACAGCACGACAACATTATTTGAGTTACTGGGCAAGGAACCGTTAGTGGCATTTGATCATTTAGTGCCAGAGGCTTTGAATGAACGATTTAAGCTGATTGAAGATTATTACTCCGCCCGGAGCAATGCACCTACTGGTAAAGGTGAAATGTCAGCGCCTAAATACCGCGCTTTGCCACCATCGCGGTTGTATCTATCACAAGAAGAGCTGGAGCAGCAATTAAACCGGTTTGAGTTACGTAAATTAACGCCGTTCATGCTTCCTAAAGGTGATAGGGTAATTGACGTAAGGGGGCGTGAGGGACGTAATTTTTCTATCGAACGCCAAAGCCGTGAGAGCAATGTATTTAATGCTGTCTGTGAATATATTGATCAATCCCGTAAAGCTGGCAAGCAAATATTGATTGCTTGTCAAAGTCGAGGGTCAAGAGAAAGATTAACGCAAGTTCTAGCTGATCACGGATTGCAGGCTGTTGCTGATGCGCCAAACTATATGTCGGTAATTAAAGCTCCAAAATCTGTGGTGCAAATGTTGTTAATGCCCTTGGAAAAAGGGTTTGAGACCGATTTCCAAGTATTTTTGTGCGAGCAGGATATTTTTGGCGATAGACTTTCCAGAGGCAGACGCAAGCGACGAGCCAAGAACTTCATTTCTGAAGCAGGAACTTTGAACCTTAACGATTTAGTGGTTCATGTTGATCATGGCATTGCCAGATATGTGGGCTTGCAAACGCTCGATGTTCAAGATGCCCCTCATGATTGTCTGGAACTGGAATATTTCGGCGGAGACCGTTTGTTTTTACCAGTAGAAAACATTGAATTATTAAGCCGGTATGGTGGAGATACTGCTGAACATAAGCTTGATCGTTTGGGTGGTTCAGGTTGGCAATCTCGCAAGGCCAAGGCCAAGAAACACTTGTTGGAAATGGCTGGTGATCTGATCAAGATTGCCGCTGCTCGTGAGTTGAAAGCTGCCGATAAGATCAACCCGCCGGAGGGCGCGTGGGAAGAGTTTTGTGCCGGGTTTCCTTATGTGGAAACCGATGATCAGCTAAATGCCATTACCGATGTGCTGGAAGATCTGGCTAAAGGGCGGCCAATGGATAGGTTGATTTGTGGCGATGTTGGTTTTGGTAAAACCGAAATAGCATTGCGAGCTTGTTTTGTTGCGGCATTAAGTGGACGGCAGGTGGCAATCATTGCGCCAACAACCCTATTGGTTCGACAGCATTTTGCGACATTTAAGGATCGCTTCAAAGACTGGCCAGTAAAGGTGCGTCAGCTTTCTCGTTTGATTCCGGCAAAACAGGCGGCGCAAACCAAGAAGGACATGGCAAACGGGCAGGTCGACATTGTGATCGGAACCCATGCCTTGCTTTCGGATAATATCAAATTTCGTAACCTTGGTTTGATGATTATTGATGAAGAACAACGTTTTGGAGTTAAACATAAGGAAAAGCTGAAGAATTTCAGAGCTAATGTTCATGTGCTGACTCTAACCGCAACGCCGATACCCCGAACCTTGCAAATGGCGCTAACCGGTATTCGCGAGCTTTCGCTAATTGCTACCCCTCCGGTCGATAGATTGGCTGTGCGCACATTTGTTTCACCGTTTGATCTGGTAACAATACGAGAAGCGTTGTTGCGAGAGCGTTATCGCGGCGGTCAAAGTTTCTTTGTCGCTCCAAGAATTGCGGATCTAGAAGGTATCGAGGAGTTTTTACGCGAAAATGTTCCAGAAGTTACCTTTGTCGTGGCGCATGGGCAGATGCCGGGCGGCGAGTTGGATGACATTATGACTGCGTTTTATGACGGGAAGTTTGATGTTTTGGTTTCAACGACTATTGTCGAGTCCGGTTTAGACATTCCGACAGCTAACACTTTGGTGGTTTTTCGGGCTGACCGGTTTGGTTTGGCGCAATTATATCAGTTACGCGGCCGGGTTGGACGATCAAAGGTCAGGGCATATGCATATCTGGCGACACCGAACAATTTCAAAATCACTAAATTGGCCGAACAACGTCTTCGGGTGTTAAGCTCGTTAGATCATCTTGGAGCTGGGTTCAAGTTGGCCAGTCATGATCTGGATATTCGTGGTGGCGGTAATTTGTTGGGTGATGAGCAATCAGGGCAGATCCGCGATGTCGGGGTCGAATTGTATCAATTGATGCTTGAAGATGCCGTAGCAGAGCTTAAGTCGGTTAGCGATGATGCTCCGGATCAATATTCTCCGCAAATCAGTACTGGCGCTTCTGTTTTGATACCGGATACCTATGTTTCTGATCTTGATGTTCGTTTGTCACTGTATCGGCGATTAGCAAACCTCGAAGAACGGGTTGATCGAGAAGAATTCGCCGCAGAACTTATCGATAGGTTTGGGACTTTACCTAATGAGGTCAAGCATTTACTAGGTGTGATGCAAATTAAGGCCGATTGTCTTATTGCTGGAATAGAAAAGGTAGATGCTGGCCCTAAAGGGGTGCTGATAACATTTAGAAACTCCAGTTTTGCTGATCCGGTGGCGTTGATCGAACTGATTTCACAAAATCCACATGGTTTTAAGATGCGTGCGGATCATAAACTGTTTATTCGTGGTGTATGGCCAGAGCCGCAGCAAAGATTAGCCGGTGCAGGTAAATGGGTGCGGGTGATCGCTGATTTATTGCCAGAAACCACTTAGAGTGAATTTCCGGTTCACTCTGAACCGAAAACTAACTCTAAGTATTTGTTTTGTCGCATTTCTTATCGAAAAACCGCTTCACACTTTTTCGGAAAGGCTCTAGTGAATTCCCCAGTCGTGCAAAATTTGCTTGCGATCACCATCAATACTAGGCGGTTTCGAGCCAATATATGAGGCAGTAGCAGAAAACCTAGGGGCAGGAGCCGGCTGCAATACGCCGTCTAGGGTTAGCATGCTGTCTCTGGCTTTGATGTGCGGGTGCTCGGCGGCCGATATCATGTCCTCAACCGGAGCAACACACGCGTCGCTCGCTTCAAATAGTTTGATCCAGTGCGCTAATGGTTGGTTGGCAAAAATTCCAGACAAAACAGACTTGAAAATCGGCCATTTTTCTTTTGCGTATTGTTGTTGCCGCAAATCATCGCCTAGTTCCAGTTTATCACATAAAATCTCGTAAAATTTTGGCTCAATAGCTCCTACCGCAATATATTTGCCATCAGCACAAACATATGTCGCGTAAAAGTGTGCCGCTCCGTCGAGTAAGTTGTTGTTTCTCTCATTTACCCACATTGAACTTTGTTTTAGCCAATGGATCGGAGTCATCAAGCTTAGCGTACCATCGACAATGGCGGCATCGATCACTTGTCCCTGTCCGGTGCTGCGAGCATGGTGTAAACCTGCCAATAGTCCCATGGCCAGATATAACGCCCCACCGCCATAATCGCCCAACAGGTTCAAAGGTGGCGGCGGAGGTGCATCGCCCACACCAATAGCCGCTAATGCGCCGGTTATGGCGATATAGTTGATGTCGTGACCAGCTTGCTCTGCCAGTGGCCCGTCTTGCCCCCAACCGGTCATGCGGCCATAGATTAACTTCTGATTGGCTTTGAGAACTTCTTCTGGCCCTAATCCCAATCGCTCCATAACTCCGGGGCGTAAGCCTTCCATTACAATGTCGCTCGATTGCATCAATTTCTTAGCGGTAAGATTATCGTCTGGGTCTTTCAAATCCAGAGCAATAGAGCGTTTGCCACGTCCTTGAATATCGGCAGAGCCAGTATCTGGGGTGCCAGGGCGGTCGATTCGAATAACATCAGCCCCCATATCTGCCAGCAACATGGCGCAAAAGGGGATTGGGCCAATTGCGGAAAATTCAATTATCTTCACACCCTTAAGAGTTCTAACTGCGTTATTTTGCATTTTGATAACTTTCCATTTATCTCAATCAGTCTATTTGTTGTGCATATCTTTACTTTGGACAAGTATGAGTCGTCTGTTTTCTTGAAGTATTTGTGGATCTAATATGAATTTCACCGCTCAAGTTTTGGTAATCGCTGATGAACAAGGAGCTGTTTTCCAAGCCGCAGGGCGATTGGAAGACCGTGGTTTGCCGACAATATTGGCCGAATCGGATGAAACTGCACTTATAGCCGCCGAGGATTTTAACGTTGGTGCGGTTCTGATTGATGCTATTGGTCGTGATCCACTTGAAATCGAAGAATTGTGCAAAGCATTAAAGGCAAGTATTCCTGAAAGAACACTGCCGATAATTGCCGTTTCTGATAATGTGGCTTTGGAAACCAGTGATTTGTTGGCCAGTGTTTTGTTCCCACCAGTACATCCGGCACAGTTGGCAGCAAGGGTTCAATCTGTGTTGCGGTTGGCATTGATGGAAGAGGAGGTGCAATTACGCACGTTAACTCTTGAGGAACTTGGCCTTAAACCTGATACGGATATAAATAGTCCGTTTGACCAATTACCAATATCAATTTTGTTTACCGGTGGTGCCGCACCTCAATTTATCTCGCTAAAGAACTCGCTAGAGACAGCCGGGGTTGAGGTGACGGCCGCTTTGACTTCGTTTACTGCATTTGATTATCTACATGACAAGACTTTTGACGTGATAGTTCTTAATGTCCTAAAAGAGCTGGAGCCGGCATTTACCATTGCCTCGGCCATGCGTCGGAATACCCGTTTGTTTCATGTCCCTGCTGTTATGTTAGTTAATCCGTCAAGTTTTAATGAAGTTGATGAGGCGTATGCCAGAGGAGCCTCGGATCTAGTTAGCTCTGGCCATGGGCCGGAGGTGGTTCGTCAGCGGATATTGAATTTGGCCAGCGATCGCCGTCGTCGTGAGCAAGTCAAACAGCAATTTGAAGCAATTAAAAGTCCTGCAGTAATTGATAGTGTCTCGGGATTATTTACCGCGCAATTTTTTGCCAAACATTTAGCGCGCGCTACAGATGTCGCCAATAAGTTAAATAGACCATTGTCATTGTGTGTAATTCGCGCCGTTCCGCCTTCTGGTACTGCCGAGGCAAAGGTCGAAGCTGCAAGAAAACAGTTTGGCGGCATGTTGCAACATCTGGTTAGAGCCGAAGATATGGCGGCAAGAATAGATCCCAGTGTGTTTACCATATTAATGCCAGGAGGCAGCAAGCAATCTGCTCAATTAGCCGCAAAGCGCATCGAAGGCGTGGTTGATTGTACTGCGTTCGAGAGTGATGATCCGGAAAAACCTTTTCAGTTAGAACTGGAAATCGAGGTTTTGGAATTGCAATCTCGCGAAACACCGGATCACTTACTTGATCGTGCGATAAAACAGTAAAATTTTTAAATTTGCTGCAAACAAAAAATAATATCTCTGTTTTTCATTTTAACCCATGGGACTAGCCTTAAAAAAGCTCATCAAGAATCAATATTATTTTCACACATGGCTCTTCGTAATCACCAGTAAAATCCACGTTTTGTTGAGTTTAACGTGTATTCACAATGTCAAATAGTCGCAAACAGGTGGTTTATAGCCTGCTGCACCACCATTATAGCAAACGAGGACAAAACGGGTATGTTTGAAACTTATCCTCGCTACCCAAGGGTCTTTAAGTGTCAATGAGTGCTAAATCTTTGCCAGTTAACCCTTGCTGGAGGCTATATTTTTACCAAGCATTGCCAAGTAAGTGCTATCAAGGGTTTTTAGTTTAACCCTTGTTCACCTATAGTTAATCCTGACACTCAGGACTTGCTCCGGAGTCAAAACATCAACGATCATGGACTCAGATCATGGACTCAGGGAAAGTTGTAATTATCCACCATTCACCATGCGCAAATTACAGGGGGTGGGTGTCGAGTAATGTCCTGCATGACGAACGTGTAGGGGCAGGGATTGCCGTATAATTTTACGCGGCAGTTTTATTTTCCTCCTCAAGGTAGCATTTGTCCATCAAGAAGTTGATGATTCTAGTTACTTGTTTCGGGTTAGCTCGATAGGTGATGAATTTGCCTTTTTTGCTTGAAGTAACCAAATCGCCGTTGATCAATTTTGACATGTGAAACGATAGGGTCGCTGGCGGTATGTTCATTATTTTGCATAATTCGCTGGCTCCGAGTCCAGATTTTCCACGTTTAATCAGTTTGCGAAATATTTTTAACCTTCCGCTATGTGACAGAGAATCAAAGGCTATTACTGCTGTTCTGGCTTTCATTGATCAATGCTTTCATTTCGATATTTATAACAATATCATAATTATAGAAATAAGGTTGTTTTTGTCAATCTACAAAATATAATGTGCCTAGTATTATTTGAGAGAATCGCAATGTTAAAACAAATCACATTTTGCCTGGCCGCTTCTGCTTTTGTATTAAGCGCCAGTGCCGTAGAAGCCCGAGAGCAGATCAGGATCGTCGGTTCGTCAACCGTGTATCCATTCGTAACTGTGGCTGCCGAAGAATTCGGTAATTACAGCAAATTCAAAACGCCAATTATCGAAGCGACAGGAACCGGAGGTGGCTTTAAGTTATTTTGTTCTGGCATTGGTGAAAAATACCCTGACTTTAGCAACGCCTCAAGAGCTATCAAACAAAGTGAAATTGACCGTTGTGCTGAAAATGATATTAACGAAATTGCCGAGCTTAAAATTGGGTATGATGGTATAGTTCTAGCCAATTCAATTGCAGCGGAAAAATTTCAATTGACTAAAAACCAGATATTTCTGGCTTTGGCCAAACAGGTGCCGCTAAATGGTGAGCTGGTGGATAATTATTACCAAAAATGGAATGAAGTCGACCCGTCTTTGCCGGATCAGAAAATTGAAGTTTACGGCCCGCCGCCAACCTCTGGAACTCGTGACGCGTTTGTTGAATTGGTGTTGGAGCCATCCTGTAAGGATTTACCGGAGTTTTTGGCAGCTATTCCCGATAAAAAACAACGAGCGAAAAACTGTCATTTGGTTCGTGAAGACGGGCGGTATATCGAGGTCGGCGAGAATGATAATTTGATTGTACAAAAATTAATCGCCAACAAACAAGCCCTTGGTATTTTCGGGTTTAGTTTTCTTGATGAGAATGGTGCAACAGTACAGGGTAGTGTCATCGAGGGTGTCGAGCCATCTTTTGAAAACATTTCCAGCGGTAGTTATGGAATATCGCGGCCGCTATTTGTCTATGTAAAAAATGCCCATTCCGGATTGATCCCAGGTGTGAAAGAATTTGCCCTAGAATTAGTTAGTGATAACGCCATTGGTGAAGAGGGCTATCTGGTGGAAAAAGGTCTAATACCATTATCGGAAGATGACTTAGATAAAACCCGAGAAGCTGCTGCTAAGATTAAATAACGGCCTTGCAAATACTGGTTGGCAGAGGCTGCAAGAGGTGTGTATAAGCTGAGATTATGGCCAGATTTGATAAAATAATTAAAGGTTATTTCTTTTTGTGTGCAGCGTTTTCTGTGCTGATAACTGTGTTGATTGTTTTTTCTGTTTTATTTGAATCGGTTAGGTTTTTTAATATCGTTCCGGTTTGGGACTTCCTGTTCGGAACCCAGTGGTCGCCGCAAACTGCGATGCGAGCCGATCAGGCGGGCAGTTCCGGCTCGTTCGGTGCGGTACCGCTGTTTATGGGTACAGTGTTGATCACTTTTATTGCCATGTGCATTGCCGCGCCGGTAGGATTGTTTTCTGCTATATATTTAAGTGAATACGCACCTAAAAAAACAGTTAATTCCATAAAGCCTATTTTGGAAATGCTGGCCGGTGTACCAACGGTTGTTTATGGATATTTTGCGGTAATTACTTTTTCACCGTTTTTGCGTGGAGTAGGGGACTTCTTTGGGCTTTCGATTGCCTCGGAAAGTGCAATGGTCACCGGAATTGTCATGGGGATTATGATTATACCTTATGTTATGTCGCTCTCGAATGATGCAATGAACGCTGTTCCACAATCCTTGAAAGACGCGTCCACCGGCATGGGGGCAACTAGATCCGAGACTGTGCGCCTGGTGGTGATTCCGGCGGCGTTGCCGGGCATTATCAGCGCTATGTTATTGGGAATCTCCAGAGGCATTGGCGAGACTATGATTGTGGTGATGGCTGCAGGCCTAGCGGCAAAATTAACCGCCAATCCGTTTGAGGCGGTAACTACGGTAACTGTGCAAATAGTTACTTTATTGGTTGGTGATCAGGAGTTTGACAGTGCCAAAACTTTAGCGGCTTTTGCTCTTGGGTTAACACTGTTCTTCTTTACACTTGTTTTGAATGTGGCGGCACTGTTTATCAGTCGTAAATACCGAGAGCAATATGATTAAGCGAACCACAAAAATTGCCATGAAACGCGCCAAAAAGAAGAAAAATCCGTTTAAATTCAAACTTGGTAGTTCTAAGAAAAATCAAGTGCATCTTGCCAGAAGGCACGCCAGAGAGCGCAGGTTCCGTGTTTTTGGGTTTAGTGCAATTGCCGCGTCGATGATTTTCTTGCTGGTATTTTTTGCCAGTATTATTGCTGATGGTTATTCGGCGTTTACTCAGGCGCAGTTACGAATAGTTGTAACATTTGATCAAAGTCTGGTTGAGAAAGGTAATTATCGTAAAATACTGCAAAACTCGTTAAAGCAACAATTTCCCGAGGCCAAGGGACGTAAACAACGATTTATGTTATACAAGCTTGTTAGCAAAGGCGGGGTGAATAGTCTTCGCAAACTGGTTGACAATAATCCACAAATCATTGGCGAGACTGATCAGGTTTGGCTGCCGGCTTCGTCACTAATCGATATGTATGTCAAGGGTAAAACCAACAATGAAGTTGATGAAAGCAAGCGTAAAATCAAAGACTTGCAGATTAAATGGCTGGAGGAATTACAGGCAAACAACTCTGTACGTTCTGTGTTTAACACCGCCTTTTTTACTAATGGCGATAGCAGAGAGCCAGAACAAGCTGGAATTTTAGGTAGTATTATGGGATCGATATTCTCGATCGTCGTTTGCATGCTTATCTCGATGTCAATCGGTATTGGTGCAGCTGTTTATCTTGAGGAGTTTGCGCCAAAGAACAAACTAACTGATCTGATAGAGGTAAATATAAATAATTTGGCGGCGGTTCCTTCAATCATTTTCGGGTTACTGGCTCTGGCGATTTATTTGAATTTCTTCGGCATGCCACGATCATCTTCATTGGTGGGTGGTTTTGCTTTGGCTATGCTGGTTTTACCCACCATTGTTATTGCCTCGCGCAATGCATTGGCCGCTGTTCCGCCGTCGATCAGGTTTGCTGCCACCGCTTTGGGTGCGACCAAGGTTCAGGTGACTTTGCACCACACAATTCCTTATGCCTTGCCGGGAATATTAACCGGAACAATATTAGGTGTCGCCCGTGCTTTGGGTGAAACTGCGCCACTCCTTATGATCGGCATGGTGGCTTTTGTCGCCGATGTTCCAACTGGCATACTGGATCCGGCGACATCATTGCCCACTCAGATATATTTGTGGGCTGATAGTCCTGAATTGGGCTTTGTAGAAAAGACATCGGCTTGTATCATAATACTGTTATTGATACTCGGCATTGTAAATGGAACTGCGGCTTACATTCGAAAGAAATTTCAATATGACTGGTAAGCAAACTTTCCCGCTACACAAAGAGTGGAAAATCTCATGAAAAATAAAGATATCAGAATGCAAGCCAAGGGTTTGAACGTATCTTATGGTGATAAACAGGCTTTGTTTGATGTAAATCTGGAAATAGCCAAGAATAAAGTAACCGCGCTAATCGGCCCTTCCGGATGTGGTAAATCAACCTTCTTACGCTGTCTAAATCGAATGAATGATGTGGTTGATAGCTGTAAAATTGACGGCATTGTGCAACTTGACGGGTTTAATATTTATAAGAAAAAAGTTGATGTAGTGTTGTTGCGGCAGAAAATTGGCATGGTGTTTCAAAAACCAAATCCGTTTCCCAAATCAATCTACGAAAATGTGGCTTATGGCCCGAAGATACACGGGCTGACCAATTCCAGGGAAGAGCTTGATAAGTTGGTGAAAAAATCCCTGAATCGTGCCGGTCTTTGGGAAGAAGTAAAAGACCGGTTAGAAGACCCCGGAACGTCACTTTCCGGCGGGCAGCAGCAGCGCTTGTGTATTGCTAGGGCTATTGCTGTTACGCCAGAAGTAATTTTGATGGACGAGCCATGTTCGGCACTTGACCCGATCGCCACAAAAATCATTGAGGAATTGATTGATGATCTCAAGAAGAAATTCACAATTGTGATTATCACCCATTCGATGCAGCAAGCGGCGAGAGTCTCAGATTACACGGCATTTTTCCACCTCGGTAAGATTATAGAGTCAGGTGAAACCAAGCAAATGTTCTCCAATCCGCGATTAAAACGCACTCAAGACTATATTGCCGGTAAATTCGGTTGAAGAATTCGTGGTTTAATCAGACTTCATTTGTCGCTCGATTGATTTGCGAATCTGAGTATCAAAAGCATCATCTTTCGTTTCGGCTTCTATTTGCTTCCTTTTAGTTTCAACAAAAGTCTCACGCTGCTTGACCAGTGTTTCCAGTTTTTTATTTAAGGTTACTCGTTCAGCGACCAGAGTTTCAACTTTTGCCTGTCTTTCCTCGGCGGTTAAGTTTTTTAACTCATTTGGCAAATCATCAACATCAATTTCTTCTAGTTTGATTTTACCGTCCTCGTAATCTTCAATCAATTCATTTACACCGGTGATTACCTGATTGCTCTTGCCGGCCTTTAGTCGATACTCGGCCATATCAGAGGCCACAGAAGATGACGCGCCAAGCACAGTATCGCGTTTGGAGCGAAACCTTTTACGAGTTTCTGCATTGCCATACCCCATAGTGGAATTACTGATCCGCTGTTGCAATACTTCGATGTCCTGATCATAAGGCGAGTTTATCACCTGCATTCCACCGTCTTGCGGTATTGCCACATAATCACCTTGACCAAGTTTGGCGATAGTCCGCCAAATGCGAGAAGTTTCACTGTCGCGTCCTGCCTGTACAGTATTGATGATTATGTCGCGATTATTGGCCAGTCGCGTGGTCTGCGGGTATTGAATGTCATTATCATAATCCATGTGCGGTGGAGCGTCTCCGACCAGGAATACCATCCGCAAGGTCTTGTTATCATTACTCCAGCTAAGGTCATTAACTGCTTCATACAGAGCCTGATTGACTGATTCAGGCCTGTCACCGCCACCTTGTGCTTTGAACTGCAACAAATTGCCATAAATCCCGTGAATATCATCGGTCATGTCATAGGACTTGGTTACATACGCATCACCGCGATCACGATAGCCGATCAAGGCAAAGCTGACTTTGGTTTGGCCGGAGCTTTCAACATCGATAATCTCATTAGCAATTGACCAGATTTTTTGTTTCGCGCCTTCGATAAGTCCAGACATAGAACCGGTAGTATCAAGGACAAATGCGACTTCTACTTTTTCATACTTTGACTTGGCTTCGGCAGTAGCACTTATTGCCATGGTTGCTATAGCTATACTAATGGCCAAAGCTGATGTTTGTTGCAGATATCTCATTTGATCAATTCCTTTTGGATTGCCCTCAAAATCAATAAGCGTGTGAAACATGCCGAAATCTGGGCAAAGGAGTGATTTATTTATGATTACTATAAAATTTTACTGTAATTACCTGCGGCATTATTTCCGTGAAAATCGTTAATTCAGAGATTGCAATATTGCCAATACGGTTTTAGCTTCCTGTGCAGTGTGGGGGCGTATTCAATAGTGAGTCGCGCCATAGTTTGAACCGTTAGATATTATCTGATCCATTATGGTTCAGTGTATCATGGAGAGGTTGTGTAATGGAGAGCGCGGCGATGAGTGGTTTGCTACTCGACTATCTGCCAGTACTTATTTTTGCTGGTATTGCATTGGTTATTGCTTTTGCGTTTTTGGCTATGCCGTTGATCATGGCGCCAAAATCTCCGGATCCAGAAAAACTGTCTACTTATGAGTGCGGCTTTAATGCGTTTGATGATTCTCGAATGAAGTTCGATGCCAGATTCTATCTGGTGGCAATCTTGTTCATTATCTTTGATCTCGAAGTCGCGTTTTTGTTTCCATGGGCGGTGACCTTAGGGCAAGTAGGGCCTTATGCATTTTGGTCGATGATTATATTTCTGGCTGAACTAGGCATAGGTTTTGTCTATGCTTGGAAAGTCGGCGCGCTGGAGTGGGAATAGAGCTATGAGTGATAATAAACCATCAGCCTTTGAAGCAGCTACTGCTTTAACTCCGGCCTATGACCCAAAAAAGCACGACCCGTATTTTGACGGAGTTAATGATGCCTTGATGGACAAGGGGTTTGTCATTGCCAGTGCTGATGAATTGATAACATGGGCAAGAACCGGCTCGTTAATGTGGATGACATTCGGTTTGGCCTGTTGCGCCGTAGAGATGATGCACGCGGCTATGCCAAGATATGATGTCGAGCGCCTGGGGTTTGCTCCGCGCGGCTCGCCCAGACAATCGGATGTTATGATAGTTGCTGGAACCTTGACCAATAAGATGGCACCGGCTTTACGCAAAGTGTATGACCAAATGCCAAATCCGCGTTATGTGATTTCTATGGGATCGTGTGCCAATGGCGGCGGTTATTATCATTATTCCTATTCAGTAGTGCGAGGTTGTGATCGCATATTGCCGGTGGACATTTATGTTCCCGGTTGTCCACCAACTGCCGAGGCTCTGGTCTATGGTATTTTGCAGTTACAGAAAAAAATTCGCCGTGAGGGGGATATTATCCGATGAGTAAATTGCAAGAAATGGATACATATCTGACAGGAAAAATTGGTGATGCTTTAATCGGTTCAACTATTACCAATGGCGAGCTGGCAATAGAAATTCACCGCGATCAGTTGCTTACAGTGCTGGGCTTCTTGCGTGATGATGTTAAGTGCCGTTTTAGCACCCTGGTTGATATTTGCGGCGTTGATTACCCGGGACGTAGTGCCAGATTCGAGGTGGTTTACCATTTTCTGTCGATGTATTGCAATCACCGCATTCGCCTAAAAGTCATGGTTGATGAGGACGAAGTAGTACCCAGTGCGGTTTCTGTTTATCCGGCAGCTGATTGGTATGAACGTGAGGCATTTGACATGTTCGGCATAGTTTTTAGTGGCCACCCTGACTTGCGAAGGCTGCTGACTGATTATGGCTTTACCGGCCACCCGTTACGCAAGGATTTCCCATTGTCCGGCCATGTTGAGTGTCGTTATGACGAACAACAAAAACGAGTGATATACGAACCGGTGTCCCTGCCGCAGGAGTTTCGCTCCTTTGATAATTTAAGTCCGTGGGAAGGCGCAAAATATGCAGCTGAAGAAGCGGCAAAAGGTGAGGCGGAAAATGGCTGATCCACAAACTGAAAAACGTAAATTCACTATCAATTTTGGCCCGCAACACCCGGCGGCGCACGGAGTTCTGCGACTTATACTGGATCTTGATGGTGAAGTGGTCGAGCGGGTTGATCCGCATATTGGCCTTTTACATCGTGGTACAGAAAAGCTGATCGAGCATAAAACCTATATACAGGCGATGCCATATTTTGATCGTCTCGATTATGTTGCGCCGATGAATCAGGAGCACGCGTTTTGTCTGGCGATTGAGCGGTTGGCCGATATTGAAGTTCCTCGCCGGGCGCAATATATCCGGGTTTTGTATTCGGAAATTGGCCGGATATTAAGTCATTTACTTAATGTTACGACACAGGCGATGGATGTCGGAGCTTTAACTCCGCCACTTTGGGGTTTTGAAGAACGCGAAAAACTGATGGTGTTTTATGAACGTGCTTGTGGTGCGCGTTTGCATGCAGCATATTTTCGACCCGGCGGTGTACATCAGGATCTTCCGCAAGACCTACTCGATGATATTGGTGCGTGGTGTAAAACCTTTCCGGCTGTACTAAAAGACATAGAGGGCTTGCTTGATAACAACCGTATTTTCAAACAAAGAAATTGCGATATTGGTGTAATAAGCGAACAAGACGCACTGGACTGGGGTTTTTCCGGAGTGATGGTTCGAGGCTCGGGAATGGCATGGGATATTCGCAGAGCCGAACCGTATGAAGTTTATTCCGAGTTAGACTTTGAAATTGCCATTGGTAAACACGGAGATTGTTACGATCGATATTTGGTTCGCATGGAAGAAATGCGTCAGTCAATTCATATTATCGAGCAGTGTATTGCCAAAATGCCAAAAGGTCCGGTCATGGAGACTAGTGGCAAGGTTGCTCCACCAAAACGCGCCGAGATGAAACAATCAATGGAAGCGCTGATCCATCATTTCAAATTGTTCACCGAAGGCTTTCATGTGCCAAAGGGTGAAATTTATGTTGCTATTGAGGCTCCCAAGGGTGAGTTCGGGGTGTTTTTGGTATCCGATGGCGGCAATAAACCGTATCGTTGTAAGATCAAGGCTCCGGGTTTTGCTCACTTGCAAGCTATGGACTTCATGTCAAAAGGTCACATGTTGGCCGATGTTTCGGCATTGATTGGAACTCTGGATGTGGTGTTCGGGGAGATTGATCGATGAGTGAAATTATCCAGAAGAAGTTTTTTAACACCATCAAGTTTGATTTTGGTGCTGAGAGCTTTAAATATTATCACAAAGACAACCAAACCGAAGAGCAGTTCCGAATTGCCTATACCTCTGTTCCTAACGATCGCTCGACATTTACTGACAAAAACCTATGGCTACGAAATGTTGGATTTATCTGGTGTTTGTTGGGAGTGATTATATTAGGCTTAGGCGCGGCTGATGGCAGTTTATCGATAGCCGATGGCTTGTGGTTATTGCTCGGTGCTATTTGCTTGGTAGTATTCAAATATTCCCAAGTCAAATACACAATATTCAGAACTGCAAAGGGCAATGTTCTGGTTCTACAGAACGATGATCATGACAAGATTGTGCAGGAAATATTCAATCATCGTCGTGAACAGTTCTTGATGGTTTATGGCGATATTAATTCTGAAAATGACATCAATGAAGAAATTGGCAAATTCAAATGGCTGCGTGACGAAGGTGTAATTACAGATAACGAGTTTGATAAGAAGATTAAAATTATCCAATTGGCCAATGTTAACCCTGAAACTGACAAGAGAGTGAATTGATCATGCATCAGGCGTTAAATATACGGGGCGTTTCATGACTAATTATCTTGAATGTGGTACTCATGGCAAGCAGCCGGAAACCGCTGTTTGCAAGCATATTGTGAAGGCAATGAAAACCGGCAAAGAGGTTGGGTTTTATTGGTCGGTCGAAAACCAAGAGTATGATGCTGTTTGTGAGAAATGTAATAAATTGAGTGATGAACAATGGGTGAGCCAACAAAATGACCTTATTAGGTTGTTATGCCTTGGTTGTTTCAAAGTCGCAGCAAGTCACCATGGTATAGAAATAGAGGAAGTCGCCTGATGGGTTCGCGTCAACTTGCCAAACAACAACCGGAAAGTTTTGCATTTTCTGCCTCTGGTGAAAAGCAGGTCAAATACTGGTTAAAAAAATACCCCAAGGGCAAACAACGCTCTGCTGTTATTCCAATGTTATGGATAGCCCAAAAAGATAATGATGGCTGGCTGCCGGAAGTGGCGATGCGGGTAATTGGTGATCGTCTTGATATGGCCTATATACGAGTGTTGGAAGTTGCGACTTTTTACACCATGTTCAACTTAGCACCAGTCGGCAAGCACCTGATACAAGTGTGCGGCACAACTCCTTGTATGTTGCGTGGCTCTGGAGATTTGATTAAAATCTGCCAAAGTCGGATTGGTTCCGCCGGTGCAATATCAGATGATGGTTTGTTTTCATGGGCCGAGGTTGAGTGCCTTGGAGCCTGTGTTAATGCGCCAATGGTGCAAATTTCAAATGCTGCCGGTGATTACTATTACGAAGATTTGGACGAAAATTCAATGAACTCTTTACTTGACGAGCTTGCGTCCGGCAAAGCGGCAATGCCAGGGCCTAGAATTGACCGACAAACTTCTGCTCCGATTGGTGAAAGCCTGACTTTGGTTGATAAATCATTGTTTGATGGATCAAAGGCTAAAAAGATAAAGGGCATTCCCAACGCACCAGCTAAGCCCAAAACATCGAAGAAAAAAGCTGCGCCGAAAAAAGTTGCTGCAAGGAAAACTACGACTAAGCCCAAAGCTACTACTAAAAAGGGAGCTAAATAATGCTAGCTGATAAAGATCGCATTTTTACCAACCTTTATGGTCGTGAAGACTGGCGGCTACCGGCGGCGAAAAAGCGTGGCGCATGGAACGGAACTGGTGATTTCTTAAATTACGGGCCGGACTGGATCGTTGAGCAAATCAAGGCTTCCGGTTTACGTGGTCGTGGTGGGGCTGGTTCTCCAACTGGCTTAAAATGGTCATTCATGCCCAAAGAAGTTGGCAATCGGCCACATTATCTGGTGGTAAATGCCGACGAGAGCGAACCGGGAACTTGTAAAGACCGTGACATGATGCGTCATGATCCGCATTTACTGCTTGAGGGCTGCTTGATTGCTGCTTTTGCCATGCGCGCTCATGTTTGTTATATTTACCTGCGTGGTGAATATGTGTTCGAGCGTGTACGTTTACAGGCCGCAATTGACGAAGCCTATGCTGATGGATTGATCGGCAAAAACGCTTGTGGTTCTGGTTGGGATTTTGATGTGTTTGTGCATCATGGTGCCGGTGCTTATATTTGCGGCGAAGAAACCGCATTATTGGAAAGCCTTGAGGGCAAAAAGGGGCAACCAAGATTAAAGCCGCCATTTCCAGCCAATGCTGGTCTTTATGGCTGTCCGACTACGGTAAATAATGTCGAGAGCATTGCTGTTACGGGAACTATTTTGCGTTGTGGAGCCGCTTGGTTTTCATCTTTTGGCAGACCGGGCAATGTCGGTACAAAGGTTTATTGCATCTCTGGTCATGTGAATAAGCCATGTAACGTTGAAGAAGCAATGTCGATCCCGCTAAAAGAGCTTATTGAAACCCATGCTGGCGGTGTTATCGGCGGCTGGGAAAACCTAAAGGCTGTGATCCCCGGTGGATCGTCGGTGCCGTGCCTGCCACGAGATATTTGTGATAATGTGCTGATGGATTTTGATGCTCTGGCTGAACATAAATCCGGCCTTGGAACTGCGGGTGTGATTGTCATGGATCAAAGCACCGATATGGTGCAGGCAATAACCCGTTTGGCATATTTCTATAAACACGAAAGCTGTGGTCAATGTACGCCGTGCCGAGAGGGAACCGGATGGATGTGGCGGGTATTAACTCGCATGTGCGCCGGCAAAGCAGAAATGTCGGAAATCGATTTATTGTTGAATGTCAGTCAGCAAATCGAAGGTCATACTATTTGCGCGCTTGGTGATGCTGCTGCATGGCCGGTGCAGGGGCTTATCAGGCATTTTCGGCATGAGATCGAAGATAAAATTAACAATTATCGCGTGGGTAAAAATATCCACGCAGTAGCAGCAGAGTAGGAGAGAGATATGGGCGGATCTATTGGGTCGATGACACTGATCATGGTTATTTTGTATCTGTTTGTTGTGGTTTTTCCTATCTGGAAAATTCTTACCCGTATGGGGTTTTCTGGTTGGCTTTCTTTGCTGTCTTTGGTTCCGGTATTGAATTTAGTTCTACTTTGGATATTGGCCTTGATTGAATGGCCAGTTGAGAAACAAAATATTGACGAGACATTTCGATGACTGAAGTTCTGCGTAAAGTAAATATTGACGGCACCGAGTATGAAATGCCGGGGTATTATACCGTGATGCAGGCGTGTGAAGAAGCCGGTGCGGAAATACCGCGTTTTTGCTATCATGAGCGTTTGTCAGTAGCTGGAAATTGCCGCATGTGTCTGGTCGAATGGCAGGGCGCGCCAAAGCCTATGGCCTCTTGCGCCATGAGCTTGAATGATCTGCGGCCAAATCGCGATGGCAGTCCGGCCAATATTCGCACCAATACACCGGTGGTCAAAAAGGCTCGTGAAGGGGTGATGGAGTTTTTACTTATCAATCACCCTCTGGATTGTCCGATTTGCGATCAAGGTGGTGAGTGTGACTTACAGGATCAGGCAATAGGTTATGGCCGTTCTGAAACCAGATATGACGAGATAAAACGCGCAGTTTCCGAGAAAAACATGGGGCCATTGGTGAAAACCAATATGACCAGATGTATTCAATGCACTCGTTGTGTTCGCTTTATCTCCGAAGTCGCCGGTGTTGAAGAGCTTGGCCTTGTAAGTCGTGGCGAACATGCTGAAATTACTACATATTTACAAGCCAACCTAACCTCGGAATTGTCCGGTAATGTTATTGATTTGTGTCCCGTAGGCGCGCTTACTTCACGTCCTTATGCGTTTAATGCTAGGCCGTGGGAATTGCGTAAAACCGAAAGCATTGATGTTATGGATGCGCTTGGCTGTGCTATTCGTGTTGATGCCCGTGGCACTGAGGTCATGAGGATACAGCCGCGTTTGAACGAAGATATAAACGAAGAATGGATTTCTGATAAAACTAGGTTTGTTTGGGACGGCTTGAAGCGTCAACGTCTGGATAAACCGTTTATTCGTGAAAATGACAAATTACGAGAGGCCAGCTGGGACGAGGCCTTGGCTCTAGTCGGGAAGAAACTAAAGAATGATCCAAGTAGAATTGGCGCGATTGCCGGTGATTTGGCTGACATGGAAAGCGTTAAAGCGTTAAAAGACTTACTGGAAGCATTGGGAGTCCGGTCAATGGATTGTCGCCAAGATGGCGCTAAGATCGGTGAGCAGGGACGTGAGGGTTATTTGTTTAACTCTGGTATTGCCGCAATTGACACTGCTGATGCTGTTTTACTGATTGGTACTAATCCGCGTCATGAAGCGGCAATATTAAATGCCCGTATTCGTAAAGCATGGTTGGAGAACAATGCCGAGATCGGTCTTGTTGGCGCGGCTGCCGATTTAACTTACCCGTATACTCATCTTGGCAATAAACCTGATGATTTACTTGAGCTTGATGGCAAAAGAAACCCGTTTATGAGTGCAATGCGCAAGGCCAAAAGGCCAATGATCATTATTGGCATGGACGCGTTAACTAGAGCTGATGGGGCGCAGATATTACGTGCTGCCGGAAAATTGGCGGAAAAGTGGAATGTGGTAACTGACGAGTGGAACGGTTTTAATGTTTTACACAGTGCGGCAGCGCGGGTTGGTGCTTTGGATATGGGCTTTTTACCGCTAAAAGACGGCCTTGATACCGGACAAATGCTAGATGCAGCACAAAGTGGCGAGCTGGATACTTTATTCTTGCTTGGTGCTGATGAACTGGACATGGATCGCACTGGCGACGCGTTTGTGATTTATCAGGGCAGTCATGGTGATGCCGGTGCTCATAGAGCAGATGTGGTGTTCCCCGGTGCTGCTTATACGGAAAAAAACGCAACTTTTGCTAATACCGAGGGACGTTGCCAGCAAACAAGGCAAGCGGTCTCGCCAAAGGGTGAAGCCAAAGAAGATTGGAAAGTTATCAGAGCATTGTCAGACGTGGTTGGGCGCACTTTGCCTTATGATGACGTGAAATCTTTAAGGGCAAGTTTTCCAGAACCAAGCAAAACTGTTTTTGATCCGGCAAAATTAGGTAAGGCCGGTAAAATGAAAGCGGCCATATTTGCTCCATCAGATAAATCATTCTGGTTCAGTAACCCAATAGCCAGAGCCAGTGCGGTAATGGCAGAGTGTGCAAGCTCGCAAGTGGCTCAATTAGAGGCGGCGGAGTAATATGATGGCTGAGTTTTTCACCATGCTTTTTGATACAAATACCCCGCTTGGCTGGTTCATTGTTAAAACCCTGATCATCTTGGCTTATGTGGTGGTGCTGCTGATTTCATTGGCGTTTCTTCTGTTGGCTGATCGTAAAATATGGGCAGCGGTACAAATGCGAAAGGGGCCGAATGTAGTTGGTGCTTTTGGGCTGTTGCAATCGTTTGCTGATTTCTTGAAATTTGTTTTCAAAGAAGCTGTAATACCTGCCGGAGTTGATAAGCCGATTTATGCGTTAGCACCGGTTTTGACGTTGTTGATGGCATTTATTACTTGGGCGGCCATTCCGGTGGCACCGGGTTGGGTAATTACTGATCTGAACTTGGGTGTTTTGTATATTCTGGCGATTTCGTCGCTTGGTGTGTATGGAGTTATTCTTGGCGGTTGGGCTTCTAATTCCAAATATGCTTTTTTGGGAGCCATGCGATCGACGGCGCAAATGATCTCTTATGAAGTAACTATCGGCTTGGTTTTGATAACGGTTTTATTGCTGAGTGGTTCGCTAAATCTAACCGTTATCGTCGAGGCACAAGCCGGTGGGTTCTGGCACTGGAATGGTTTTGCATTATCACCAATTACATTGATTATGTTCCCGATGATGATCATCTTCTTTATCTCAGCTTTGGCGGAAACCAATCGGCCGCCATTTGATCTGCCGGAGGCAGAATCCGAATTGGTTGCCGGTTATCAAGTCGAGTATTCATCGACGTTTTATCTGTTATTCATGATCGGTGAGTACTTAAATATTGTGCTGATGTGCGCCTTGATTACTCTTTTGTTCTTGGGCGGCTGGCATGCACCGTTTGATTTTGCGCCGTTTACTTGGGTACCAGCAGTGCTTTGGTTTGCGATCAAAATTTGCTGTGTATTTTTCATGTTTTCCATGGTTAAGGCAATTGTGCCACGATACCGTTATGACCAGCTTATGCGGCTGGGTTGGAAAATATTTTTACCTATAACTTTAATTGCCGTTGCTTTGGTTGGGGCATGGGTGACATTCGTCATCAATGGAGGCTGATATGAGCCGTGTTTTATTATTTGTTCGTAGTTTTTTTCTACTGGACTTTATTCATGCTTTTGGCTTGGGGATGAAGTATTTTTTCCGTCCCAAGGCAACATTGAACTATCCTTTTGAGAAAGGGCCTTTATCACCACGTTTTCGTGGCGAGCATGTTTTGCGGCGTTATGCCAATGGCGAAGAGCGCTGCATCGCTTGTAAGTTGTGTGAAGCCATTTGTCCGGCACAAGCAATTACAATTGAGTCTGAGCCTCGTGACGATGGCTCCCGGCGTACCACCCGTTATGATATCGATATGACCAAGTGTATTTATTGTGGATATTGCCAAGAAGCCTGTCCGGTTGATGCGATTGTCGAGGGGCCTAATTTTGAATATGCCACCGAAACCAGAGAAGAATTATTCTATGACAAGGAACGTTTATTGGCCAATGGTGATCGCTGGGAACGTGAAATTGCAAAGAATTTGGAGCTTGATGCACCCTATCGTTAGGGAGCCGGAGAACTGATATGGAAATTGGAACTGTCTTGCCTGCAATCGCATTTTACCTATTTGCATCAACGGCTTGTATATGTGCTTTGATGGTGGTGATTGCCCGTAATCCGGTGCGCTCGGTATTGTTTTTAATAATGACTTTTTTTTCGGCGGCCGCTTTATTTGTGATGTTGGGCGCTGAGTTTTTAGCATTGTTACTGGTGATTGTTTATGTAGGAGCGGTCGCGGTATTATTCTTGTTTGTGGTGATGATGTTGGACGTTGATTTTGTCGAGCTCAAGCAGGGGTTTGCCCAATATTTACCGCTCGGCGGTTTGTTGGCGTTTGTATTGACTGTGGAGTTGATAGTTCTTGGAACTACGTTTCGATTACCGGAAAACTTTAGCGCCCAAGTACCCATAGAGCAGGGGGTTAGTAATATCGAGGCCTTTGGCTTGGTGTTATATACTGACTTTGCGTTTTTCTTTGAAGCGGCAGGGCTTATTCTTCTGGTGGCAATGATTGGCGCAATCATGCTGACTTTGAGTAGGAAAAAAGGCGTGAAACGACAAAATGTTTCTGATCAGGTCGCTCGTACTCCAAAAGACGGGCTAGAAGTTCTCGATGTTAAACCGGGTGAGGGATTATCATGATGGAAATTGGGATACATCATTACTTGGCTGTTTCGGCTATTATTTTTACCATCGGTATTTTCGGTATCTTTGTTAACCGAAAAAATGTGGTGATTGTACTGATGTCGGTTGAGTTGATACTGTTATCGGTAAACATCAATTTTGTTGCCTTCTCGGCGCATTTGAATGATTTGACCGGACAAGTGTTTGCCTTGTTCATTTTGACTGTTGCCGCGGCTGAGGCTGCGGTTGGACTGGCCATATTGGTAGTTTATTTCCGCAATCGCGGTGATATCAGCGTCGATCATATTAACATGATGAAGGGGTGAGCCGAAAATGATGTATTTGGCCATTGTATTCTTACCGCTATTGGGGGCGTTTATCGCTGGCTTGCTGCCACGGTTTGTCGGGCACCGCGGAGCGCAGTTAATCAGTACTGTTTTTTTGGTAATTTCCGCGCTCCTGTCATTCTATGCCTTTTATGATGTTGCTTATCTGGGGCATGAAACGACTGTAGAGGTTGCTAGGTGGTTCGCTATCGGCTCGTTCGAGGCGAACTGGACTTTGCGCATTGATACTTTAACCGCTGTTATGTTGGTGGTGGTGACATTTGTCTCGTGCTTGGTGCATATATATTCATGGGGCTATATGGCCGAAGATCCGCATAAAGCGAGGTTTTTTGCCTATTTGTCGATGTTTACTTTCTTCATGTTAATGTTGGTAACATCTGATAATTTCATGCAGGTTTTCTTTGGTTGGGAAGGTGTTGGACTTTCATCATATTTGCTGATCGGATTTTGGTATAAAAAACCAACGGCTAATGCTGCGGCGATTAAAGCTTTTGTTACCAACCGGATTGGCGATTTTGGCTTTGCCCTTGGTATTATGGCGATATTCGCAATCTTTGGATCTCTGTCATTTGATACGGTTTTTGCTGCTGTCTCGGCCAATTCGGACAGGGCTTATAATTTCCTAGGTATTGATTTTAATGCCATTGAATTGATTGCTATATTATTATTTGTCGGTGCCATGGGTAAATCGGCGCAGTTCTTCTTACACGTTTGGTTACCCGATGCGATGGAGGGCCCAACTCCGGTTTCGGCATTGATCCATGCGGCAACTATGGTAACAGCCGGTGTGTTTTTGGTGGTACGGTGTGCGCCAATTTTCGATGCTGCTCCTGTTACATCGGCAATAGTTACGATCATCGGGGCGTTGACTGCATTCTTTGCTGCTACCATTGGTCTGGTGCAAAATGACATTAAACGAGTAGTGGCTTATTCTACTTGTAGTCAGCTTGGTTACATGTTTTTTGCTGCCGGTCTTGGCATGTATAATGTGGCGATGTTCCACTTGTTTACCCATGCGTTTTTCAAGGCGCTGTTGTTCCTTGGAGCTGGCTCGGTAATTGTTGGCATGCACCACGAACAGGACATGCGCAAAATGGGTGGTCTGTGGCGCAAAATGCCATTTACTTGGATATTCATGTTGATAGGTACGCTGGCTCTAACCGGCTTTGGGATACCTGGAACATCATTTGGTTTCGCCGGCTTCTTCTCGAAAGATGCGGTGATCGAAGGAGCATGGTTAGCGGGTGATGCTGGGCGTAGCTTTGGACACCTGGCTTTTTGGGTCGGGGTTGTTGCAGCTTTGATGACCAGTTTTTACTCTTGGCGCGTAATTTTCATGACTTTCCACGGTAAGCCAAATGGTGATGCTCATACATTTGAACACGCCAAAGAAAGTCCATTAGTAATGATGGTGCCGCTGGCTTTACTGGCGATAGGTGCGTTATTTGCCGGTGTGATGTTCAAAAAGGATTTCATCGGTAAATATACTGCTGATTTTTGGCAAAGCTCTACGGTGATTGAAGGCACTGTGTTTGCTGGGTATCCGGTTAAAGAAAGTGCGGATCATGTACCGGCTGCGACTGATACACATGCCACTGATGATAAGGCAAAAGACGAGTATAGCGGCGGGCATCATGATATCCCATTGTGGGTGTTATGGTCACCATTTACTGCGATGGCTTTGGGTTTTGCTTTTTCATATTGGTTGTATATTTTACACCCGGGACGGGCGAAAAAATGGGCAAATCAATCAAGGTTCTTGCATCCGTTTTTGTATAATAAGTGGTATTTTGATGAGTTATATGACGCGGTTTTAGTCAAGAATGTTAAAAGACTTGGCGATTTGTTGTGGAAAACCGGTGATCAAAAACTAGTCGATGGACTTGGCCCAAATGGTTTCGCGGCGTTGACGGCGGTTATTTCGCGCAAAGCTGCAAAGCTGCAATCAGGTTACGTTTATCACTATGCATTTGTTATGTTAATTGGATTAGTCGGGTTCGTGACATGGAGTTTCATGCGCGGTCTGGGAGGGCATTAGGGTGAGTGATTTACCGTATTTATTATCACTGACAACATT
>JAESTZ010000045.1 GCA_016763315.1 Robiginitomaculum sp. | reverse complement strand
AGTTTCAGGACAGGACTTATCGCAATTTCTGATCTGGTATGGGCAAGCTGGCCGGCCAATTGTTACCATAAAGCAAAACTGGGATCCGCAGGCAGGGACTTTGGAGCTGAGCTTTAGTCAAAAAACTGATCCGACACCCGGACAAAAAGAAAAACAGCCAGTGCCAATTCCTGTTCGTATTGGTCTATTGGGGCGCTCTGGCCAGCTTAGTTTTGATATTGAAAGCTTAGGGATTTCAAAGCAAGAAGAAGCGGTACTGATACTGGACGAGGAACAGCAAAGCTGGACTTTTAGCTCTTTAAGTGAACGCCCAGTGGTTTCAGCTTTTCGTCAGCTTTCTGCGCCGATAACTTTGCATATTGAAAGATCATCTGCTGATCAGGCTTTGATAATAGAAAATGACCCCGACCAATTTAACCGCTGGGAAGAAGCGCAAAGCTTTGCTCGTGCGCAATTACTTAAAATGACCGAACAGGTATTGCAAAATACTGATCCGCAAGCTGATGAACAATATTTATCGGCAATTTCTGCGATCTTAAATGACGATAATCTTGATCCGGCATTTGTTGCGCTTTGCTTGCAATTACCATCTGATGATGAAATTTTTCAAGTGATGGAAAACGCCAAACCCGAAGCAATTTACAGTGCAAAACTGGCAATGCTTCGTCAATTGGCGGTGTCTAATTCGGATCGTTTGCTGGCAATTCAGCAACAAAAACGCCCCGCTGGATCATTTAAGCCCGATGCAAAATCTGCTGCTTTGCGTAGTTTAAGCAATCAGGCTTTGCTGACGTTAAGCACTATGGGTGGTGCTGAAATTCGTGATCTTGTTTGGCAGGCGTGGCAAAATGCCGATAATATGACCGATACTATGGCAGCTTTAGTGGCATTAAAACGTTCAGGCTCCACGCAATACCAACTGGCTTTGGACGAGTTCTATCAAAAATGGCACAAAAACCCATTGGTATTGGATAAATGGTTTTCGGTGCAAGCGGCAAATGCTGATGATATTGCTGAAATTGAAACTCTGCTTGAACATTCGGATTTTGATATATTAAACCCGAATAGAGTAAGGGCAGTTTATGGCGCATTTGCCATGGCAAACCTCGCATTGTTTCATGTGGCAGATGGTGGTGGTTATCAATTATTGGCCGATGGCATACTCAAAATAGATAAGCAAAACCCTAGCTTGGCGGCTAGACTGATGGGGGCGTTTTCCAGTTGGCAAAAGGTTGAACCGGTGCGAGGAGCAAAAGCTGCTAAGATTATCAATGAAGTAAAGAATACTGATGGTTTGTCAAAAAACACTTATGAAATTGCCAGTAAACATTTAGGTGCTGATTAAGCAGAAGCTAACTTTTTCGCGCTATGAAAGAGTAATTGCAGAATTACTTGGCTAAAGTTTGATGAATAACCAGATACGAATGGATCGATTGCGTACCTTGATTGTCGATGACAATGTACACATGATCAATATCGTGAAAACCATTTTGCGTGGATTTTCCATGAAGCATTTTTATGAGGCAAAAGACGCAGCAGATGCGTTTGATTTGGTAAAAAGCGAGGCCATTGATCTGATTATCGTTGATTACCAGATGGATCTATTGGACGGGCTTGATTTTATTAAACTGGTGCGAACTGCTGAGGATAGCCCGTCACCATTTATTCCTATCATCATGCTTACGGCTTATTCGGAGCGCAGTCGGGTGGTGGCGGCAAGAGATGCTGGTGTGACCGAATTTTGTAACAAGCCGGTAAATGCTCATGAAATGTTCAGGAAATTGGTCTCGGTCATTGATCACCCTAGGGATTTTGTCCGAACCTCAAGTTACTTTGGCCCTGACCGGCGGCGGCGTAGCGATGCAAATTACAATGGCCCTTTTCGTAGATCGACAGATGAGGGGCGCAAGGAAACTGAAGAACAAGTGCAAACCAATGAGGTCGCTGCTCCAAAGGTGATGAATTTTACCAAATAATATCTGATAAGTTGTTCAGACAATAACGAATTTGTGAAACTTGCTGATAGAATAAAACCCGCATTAGGCGAGAATTTTATAATTTGTGTATCGACAGCGTTGACTCCGGTGGATTATTCTTCTCCTAGGGAACGAATCACCTTGATAAGGGGCTTAAGCTGAGAACGCGAAACGGCATACATCAACCTATTATTCCCCCATCGGCTAGTCGTGGGGGTGCTAAACCATTGCGTCCCTCTGCTAAGGTGGAGAAAGCCGCAAAAAAAGCTCAAAATAAATCTGCTGGAAAACGCAATATTGAGGCCAAATGGTCACTTGGTTTTGTGATGTTTTTTACTTTGCTGTTTCTGATTGTGATTTCTATGAAATTATTGATGGAATATCGTGCGGCGGAGGCAGAGGAAATGTATTCGCGGATATTGTCGACCACCAATTATGCCACGTTGGTCAATGGGAAAATAAAACAGGTTGCTGCCAGGGTGCAATCAACAGCTCGAGCCTTGGAAATAACCGGAACTTCAAATAGCTCTGAATTGCAAAGTATTATTACAACACTGGAAAAAGAACCTTCGATCGATCAAGCTTTACTTAGCCGGTTATCACCGAACTTTAATGCTGCTGCAACTAGTGGTTTTGATGCGCAGGTGCTTACGACAATTTCAAGTGCATTGACCAATGCTGATAGTTTCTCTGGAGTTGTTGCCAATGAGCTGGGGGTAAAACAGATTATTGCCGCCAACCGTGTTGTCATTGACGGACAGCACTATTTTCTGGCGGCCTTAGTTTCTGTGAATTGGTTACAGCTTACAAATGGTCGTGATCAGATGAATTTATTGGCTGATCGAAACGGTTACCCTATCGGTTATCCAATTGATCAGCAGAGCCAGACAATACCGCAAAAGCTGGGGATTGATCCGGTGCAAAGCGCTTATCATGTACGGACTCTTCTGGTCGGCGGGCTTGAAGGCGTTGGCAAAAACGGTCAAGCTTTGGCAGTTGGTGTCGTTACGTTGTTTGCCGGTGATCTCGTGGTTTATCAAGCCGGTGATCTGCGTATAGACGGCGCCGCGTGGATGCGAACATTGATCTTCTTTGTGCTTATGACCATTGCGCCATTACTTGTTGCCGCTGTTTTGGTGGTTATTTTATTGAACCAGATGCAAGGCCTTAAAAGTACTAGGCAGGCTTTAACTGACAGCGATGCGCGCTTTAGGTTGGCGATTGATGGTGCAAGAAGCGGTGTTTTTGACTGGGATACCAATAAGAACCTGGTTTTCATTACTGAGTCTCTGGCTAACATGTTCCGCTTGCCGCAAGCCAAGACAGTTTCAACGGCTGAGTTTTTAAGTTTGGTGCATGCTGACGACCGTGAGAAATTACAAGCTGCCATGCTTGAAGCATCATCCAAAGGTGAGGTTGACGTAGAGTTTAGAGCGGCAAACTTACCGATTTGCTTTCAGGCGCGAGGTAAGCCATGGTATGATAATGGTCAGCAAAATACCGGTCGTGTAGTCGGAGTTGCTATTGATATTTCTGAGCAAAAAGGTGCGCAATCTCGGCTTAATGCCGCAGAATACCGGCTGCGGGCAGCTTTGGAGTCGATGTCGGAATCGTTTGTCGTCTGGGATGCCAGGCGCAGACTGATTATGTGCAATCGCAAATTTGCCGATTTTTTTAATATTGATCAGAAGTACCTAATCACCGGTGTGGCTTATGAGGAGTTGGAGCATTTGGCTGCCAAATCTATCAAATCTGTGCATCAGGGGCGTGATGAAGCGGCTGTTGAAATGGAACTGGCTGATGGCAGGTGGGTGCACATGTCGGAACGAAAAACTGCTGATGGTGGTTTGGTCGGTATCGGCACGGACATTACTGCATTAAAAATGCAAGAATCTTTACTGGTTAAAAACGAGAGCGAGCTTATAGCCTCGGTCAATGATTTGGAAAAAAGCCAAGTTAAAATCTCCGAGCTGGCGGGTAATTATCAGCAGGAAAAAATCCGAGCCGAAGAAGCGAACCGTTCTAAAAGTGAATTTCTGGCGAATATGTCACATGAGCTTCGCACGCCATTAAACGCGATCAATGGTTTTTCCGAAATTATGCAAAAAGAAATGTTCGGGCCATTAGGCGATGATCGTTATTTGGAATATGTCGGTGATATTTTGACTTCGGGACAGCATTTATTGAATTTGATTAATGATATTCTGGATATGTCAAAAATTGAATCCGGTAAAATGACCCTTAGTGTCGAGACAATTTACTGTGACGAGTTAATTGACCAGTGTTTGCGACTGGTTAGAGGAAAAGCTTCTGAGTCTTGTATTAATTTAATTTCAAATTTACAGGAAGTCCCGGATATAGAAGCTGATCCAAGGGCTTTAAAGCAAATATTGCTCAACGTTTTGTCGAATGCAATCAAGTTTACTCTTGAAGGTGGGCAGGTTACTATGAACACGCAAATGAATACCGAGACCGGCGGCGTTATTTTTCAAGTCACTGACACAGGAATCGGTATATCGGAACAGGATCTTCCAAAACTTTGCACTCCGTTTTCACAAATAGAAAGTCAGCACAGCAAAAGCCATAAAGGCTCAGGCTTGGGGCTGGCTTTGACCAAGTCACTTGTTGAATTGCATGGCGGCGAATTCATCTTGGAAAGTGAATTGGGAATTGGAACTACGGTCACGATTAAATTACCTCTTTCGCCGCCAAGCAGTGTTATTGAGCAAACAGCCTAGTCATCATTAGGCCTGTTTTTGAGCCAATAATGCCACTTGTAATTCAAGCCGTTTTATTTCTCGCAGGATTTCCATTTTGTCCATTTGCACTATGAACCAGAATTTCAAGAAAGTTTGCATCAAAATCATCAAGCCGGCTAATGCCCCCCAAAGTGCCATTTCACGGCCATTAGGCGCAAAATAAAAGTTCCAACCAGCCCATATCGCAAAGCCAAGAGTCACAAACTGCAAAACTATGCCATACCACGCCAACGGGCCTGAATGGGAGCGCAGGACTCCCCATAGCCTCGCCCACATTCCTTGCGGTGCGGCTAGGTATTCTAGTTGTTCCGCGTCTTCGGCGTTAAGTGCCTCACGGATAGCTTCATCAAGTTTACTCATAGTTTTCTCCTGTTTGTAATTTGGTTTTAAGGGTTTGTCTGGCGGTATACAGTCTGGATTTAACTGTGCCTGATTTCACGCCCACTACGTGGGCAATTTGTGAAATTGAAAATCCAAGTGAATAATGCAAATCCAGCACTTGTCTTTGATTTTCGGGTAATTGTTTAATTGCGGATGTTAAGTCGATTGCGGTATCTGCTTCTGGCTTAGTGACAGGTATTTCATTTTGCAGGTTTTGCTGCATTTTTCCTCGCCGAATTTGTTTTCGTATTGCGTCGACACATGTTAAGTGGCAAATTCGCATAATCCATGCGATAAAGGTTGCAGGGTTTTTTAACTGGCCGATCCCTTTTATGACTTTTATCCAAACTTTCTGGACAGCATCTTGTGCATCGGCTGGTTGTTTTAATTGCCGTAAACAACGGCCATATAAAACCGGCATCCATAACCGATACAGTTCTGCAAATGCTGCTTTGTCACCGGACTTTGCCTGTAGAACCAGTAGCTCTGTTGCTATAATTTTTGGCGTTCTTTGCATCAGCACTCACACTATTAAATGTTATTCAATAGTAAAGTCGCTTGAAACCGTTAAAAGGTTCATTGTCTATTTAAGGCGTGAGTTTTAACTAAAGCTCTGCACCAATGATCCGACCACTAACCGCCAGCCATCTACCAGAACAAAAAACACCAACTTAAACGGCAGAGATATTACCACTGGCGGTAACATCATCATGCCCATGCTCATCAGAATTGATGCCACTACAAGATCAATAACCAAAAATGGTATAAAAAACCAAAATCCAATTTCAAACGCTATTCTTAACTCCGAGATCATAAATGCCGGGGCTACAATGTGCAGTGGTGTATCATTAGCCGTTTGCGGCATTTCCGTATTGGAAAGATCTAAAAACAAAGCCAGATCCGCCTCTCTGGTATGCGCCAGCATAAATGTTTTTATCGGTGCAGAACTGGCGGTAAAAGCTTCGCCAAGTTCCATCTCCTCGTTCATTAGTGGCTGAACACCGCGCTCCCAACTTTGTTGAAAGACCGGAGCCATCACAAAAAACGTCAAGAATAAAGAAAGAGAAACCAACACCATGTTTGGCGGGCTTTGTTGCAGTCCGGTTGCGGTTCGCAACAAGGATAATACCACTATGATGCGGACAAAGCTGGTGGTCATGATCAAGATAGACGGAGCTAGGGATAATATAGTCAATAGCGCGATAAGCTGTATTACCCGACTGGTTAGAGCGCCTTCTTCACCGGCATCAACAGTTACTGATTGCGCTAAAGCCTGATCGGCAAACAAAGTTAGAGCAATTACCAGTAAAGCCCCTAGCAATAATAAACTGCGTTTCATTTACCGGTCTCTTCTATTGTTAAGGGTTTTATGTGTTGTCGACTTTCCAGCACTGTTTCAGTTGCCCCGCCAAGCAAAATGAGATGTTCGGTTTCACCGTCTTTGATTACTATCAGCCGGCGCTTGGTATCAAGTTGCAATGCTTCGATGATTTTCAGGCGTTTTTGCCCTTTGGGTATAGCCTGCACCATGCCCGGTGCGAATCTACGTATTCCAACCCACAGCACTAGCAACAGGCCAATTGTAAATAACAATCCAAGGATCATTCGTACTGGGTCAATCAGTTCCATAGCTTCTGCTTTGGTAATTACAGGTTAGAGTATTTGCACCTAACTGCCTTAACACCTGATTAACCATGAATATGTCTTTGACATTTTTCATCAGCTATTAACCATAAATAGTCAAAACTGTCAGGAGAACGAATATTTATGGATCATTTTGGTATGGCTATCGATCAAATTCCGGTGTTTTCTGTACTGCGTGGTACTATGCGTCTGTTGACTGCGCGGCAAAAGGTCTTGGCGGAAAACATTGCCAATGCTGATACTCCGGGGTTTACCCCCAAAGACGTTGATGAAAAAAGTTTTCATAAAATGCTAAATGCCGCGCAAAACAGCCGCAATAGTAGAGGTAAGATGATGGTTACTGATTCTCGGCATTTTTCAGGGCCTGGGGAAACCGGTGGCTATCAAATTAAGTTAAAAGAAACTCCGGGCAGAGAAACTACAATGAACGGTAATTCAGTTGTGCTGGAAGAACAGGTATCAGAACTCGCGGCAACCAGAGCGCGTTATGATGCAGCTATTGGCCTTTATCAGAAATCTTTGGGGCTGATACGAATGGCAATAAAAGCTCCAGGAAGATAAAGCGGGTATTAAATGATGAGGAATGACAGATGAGTGATATTAACAAGGCCATGGCCATTGCTGCTGCTGGCATGCGGGCGCAATCTTCGCGGATGCGAATTATTTCGGAGAATGTGGCTAATGCCAATTCCACCTCCAAAGTTCCCGGCGGTGACCCTTATGCACGTAAAACCCCGGTATTCTCGTCAATTATGGACAAAGAGGTCGGTGCGCGGATTGTCCGTATGAACAAGACTGTTGAATCCAATGCCGAATTTCGCACCGTTTATGACCCTGACCATCCGGCGGCCAATGAACAGGGTTATGTAAAATACCCGAATGTTAACACGATGATTGAATTGATGGATATGCGTGAAGCTTCACGCTCCTTTGAGGCTAATTTGTCGGTGATTGAAAATTCACGGGCAATGTTGCAACGAACATTGGAGCTGTTGAAGCGCTGATTCATTTGTTTGTTTAGAAAAAGCAAACTGATCCAAGAAGGAAACGAAATATGTCAATTACTGCATTACAAGCTTT
>JAESTZ010000044.1 GCA_016763315.1 Robiginitomaculum sp. | reverse complement strand
CGAAACTATTGCTGAAGACCAACGTACATTTATCGAAGAAAATGGCGGCAAGGTTGATAAAATCGAACATTGGGGCTTACGCTCTATGGCGTATAAGGTTCGCAAGAACCGCAAAGGTCACTATGTATTGCTTAATATCGAAGCCGATGCGCCAGTTGTTCACGAGATGGAACGCAAATTACGTATCAACGAAGATGTTTTGCGTCATCTAACCATTAAGGTTGATGAATTTGCCGACGGCCAGTCAGCTATTTTGATCAAACGCGAAGATCGTAAACGCCGCCACGGCAGCCGCTAGAACAGGGAGATTAGTTCAATGAAACTCAATATTACCAACCTTCCGACAAAACGTCCATTTGCCCGTCGGCGCAAGGTCTGTCCATTTTCTGGTGAAAATTCACCAAAGGTAGACTATAAAGATCCTAAATTACTGCAACGCTATATGTCTGAACGTGGAAAAATAATTCCATCACGGATCACTGCCGTTTCACTGAAAAAACAACGCCGCCTATCACGCGCCATCAAACGCGCAAGATTTTTGGCATTACTGCCCTACGCAGTAAATTAAGGGGGCTGATATGCAAATTGTATTATTAGAGCGAGTTGAAAAACTTGGTACTATAGGTGACGTGGTAACAGTCAAAGATGGCTTTGCCCGTAACTTCCTATTACCTCAAGGCAAAGCACTTCGGGCGAACAAAACAAATATCGCCAGATTTGAAATAGAACGCGAAGCCATTGAAAAACGCAATGATGAAAAACGTCAAGCGGCAGAAGATGCTGGCAAACAGCTGGACGGCGAGACTTATATGTTGATCCGCCAAGCTGGCGAAAATGGTCACTTATACGGCTCAGTTTCTGCCCGTGACATTGCCGAAGCTATTGGCAATGATGTTACTCGTGCGCAAGTAGTTCTTAACACACCTATCAAGGAAGTTGGTCTGCACGATGTTCGGATCAATATGCACCCTGAAGTGTTTGTAACCGTTGCTATCAATGTAGCGAGAACTGCTGAAGAAGGCGAGCGTCAAGCCCACGGTGAAGATGTTATAACTTCTGCTATTGATGAAGATCGCGCCGCCGATGCAGAAGTAGCCGATGAACAGGCCGCTGCCATGTTCGATCCAGAAGCAGAAGTTGAGATGGAAAGCGCCAGTGCTGATGACAGCGAAACTTCGGTTGAGACCGAAGAAACGCCAAAAGAAGACTAAGTCTTAGTCACAAACAAATAAACAACATCAAACGGGCTTCCATAAGGAGGCCCGTTTTTTTATCCACAGTTTTATCCACAAAAGAAATCTGATATGGGGAACAATGTGAGTAACTTGCATTCATCGCCTATCTCACGATTACTGGATCAGATAGGTTCAGAATCTAAAGTGAGAAAAGCCCATGAGTGACGAAACAATACAATCTGCGCCCCATGACCTTGAAGCCGAACAAGCTGTTATTGGCGCAGTATTGTTTGATAATGAAGTGTACTTCCGGATTGGCGAGATGCTGCAACCAATCCATTTTTATGATAAAGTACATGGCTGGTTGTATGAAGAGATTATTCGCCTGATCCAGAAAAACGCACTGGCAGATGGCATGACCATGCGTGACAAAATCAAAAACCATGAAGGAGCGCAAGAAATTGGTGGGGTCAAGTATCTTGCGACCTTAATGGCTAATGCCGGATCTTCAGCCAATGCACCGCAATATGCTAGATTGATACACGACTTATCGGTTCGCAGGGAATTGATGAGAATCGGCGAAGATATAGTTCATGAAGCCAAAGCTCCACCAGATGGTAAATCAGGTGCCGAATTACTGGAAACAGCAGAAGAATCCATTTTTAACCTTGCGGAAACCGGCGGCATTTCATCTGGGTTTACTCCATTCGCCGATTCATTAACAGGTGCCATGGAAATGGCCGCCACAGCCTTTAAACGCGATGGTGGTATGTCGGGAATTTCTACCGGCTTGATCGACATGGACAAAAAACTTGGCGGGCTACACCCGTCCGATCTGGTTATACTTGCAGGAAGACCGGGCATGGGAAAATCTGCACTGGCCACCAATATCGCTTTTCATGTTGCTAAAAATTACAAATACGAAGAAAACAATGGAGTTCGCAAAACCAAATCTGGCGGAGTAGTAGCATTTTTCTCACTGGAAATGTCAGCCGACCAACTGGCAACAAGACTGCTATCCGAATATACACGCATTTCCTCGTCAAATATTCGCAAAGGTGAAATTCAAAAAGAAGATTTTGATTCATTAGTTGATGCGGCTAAAGCCTTAAATGAAATTCCATTATTCATTGATGATACCGGTGGTCTACCGGTGGCGGTAATGGCAGCACGTGCCAGACGATTAAAGCGCACTGCCGGATCACTAGATCTGATTGTCGTTGATTATCTGCAATTACTAACAGCTAACACAAGGCGCAATGATGGACGGGTGCAAGAGGTAAGCCAAATCACCCAAACCTTAAAAACTCTAGCTAAAGAACTGAACGTTCCGGTATTGGCTTTGTCACAGCTTTCACGTGCCGTTGAAAGCCGCAGCCCGCCAAAGCCGCAACTAGCAGATTTGCGGGAATCTGGTTCTATTGAGCAAGATGCTGACGTGGTAATGTTCGTTTATCGTCCGGCTTATTACGAAAAAGAGCCAGAGCGAAACACACCAGAACACGAAGATTGGCAGATAAAAATTGCCCCGATTTATAATTTAGCAGAAGTAGATATCGCCAAGCAGCGTCATGGACCAACCGGACGGGTAGAGCTGACATTTGAGCCCGCATTCACTAAATTTGGCAATCGTGATTCATCTGGCAAATATGATGAAACTCAACATTAAGCATGAATAATTGTTTTCTAAAACGTGACTTGCAGAGTTTCAATTTTTCGTTCATCTCTGAACCATGAACAATGCCGTACCAACCACGCCGGAATTGCACGTTGATCTTGATGCTTGCCTGCAAAACTATAACTGGTTTTGTCAACAATCTTCGGGCGCACAAACATCTGCTGCAATAAAAGCCGATGCGTATGGCTTAGGAATGGCAAAAATTGCTCCTATTTTGCAAACTGCCGGCTGCAAAACTTTTTTTGTCGCGCACATTAAAGAAGCAGTGTCTTTGCGAAAAGTACTTACGCAACAAGCCACTATCTATGTACTGCACGGTTGTAACTCTATTGATGCGACAGTCTTTCATGATCACAATTTACGGCCAGTTATAAATTCCGACAATCAATTACTAAACTGGCTGAGAAACGGCAATGACATGCCTTGTGCCTTGCATGTGGATACTGGAATAAACCGCTTGGGAATTGCCTTTGACAAGATAAAACTTTCCAACACCAAAAACTTGAACCTGTCATTATTGATGAGCCATTTAGCCTGTGCCTCGACACCGGATCACAAACAAAACCCACTACAATTACAAAGATTTAAGCAGGTCATAGAACAATTCCCCGATACACCTTGTTCATTGGCCAATTCAGCCGGGGTATTGTTAGGTTCCGATTATCATTTTTCCATGACCCGTCCGGGTATTGGACTTTATGGCGGTACGCCGTTTGATGCTGGCATTTCAGCGCCACAGCTTACACCGGTTGCCCGTTTACGCGCTCCTGTATTGCAAGTAAAATCACTAAAAGCCGGAGATGCAGTCGGCTATGGAGGCAGATTCATTGCTGACAAACCGATGAAAATTGCAATTATTTCCTATGGTTATGCTGATGGCTTGTTTCGTTCTGCCGGCGTTGGCGCCAATTGCTGGATAAATGGGCAAGCAGCTCCTTTGCTTGGGCAGGTAAGTATGGATTTGATGGCAGTTGATTTAAGCAATCTTGATCATAGGGTGAACCCTAATGATTTTGTTGAGTTTCTGGGATATGATTTGAATGATTTTTCCAGAGCCTGCTCGACAATACCTTATGAGGTATTGACCAGCATTGGCACAAGAGTTTCGCGCATTTATCACGGAGCAAATTGATGAACCCGTTTGCATCCATTGGCAGAGCTACTCTTGGTTTTTTGACAATCATCGGCAGAATTATAATATTCTCAGGCAAGTGCCTAATGGCAATGATTCGCCCGCCATGGTTCTTTGGACAAATTGGGCGGCACATTATCAATATCGGCTATTTTTCATTGCCAGTAGTTGGTTTAACAGCCCTTTTTACCGGTGCTGCCTTGGCATTGAATATCTATACCGGTGGCGCAAGATTTAACGCCGAAAGCTTTGTGCCCAATATTGTCGGCATTGGAATTACCCGAGAACTTGGTCCGGTGTTGGCGTCTCTAATGCTGGCTGGCAGGGTCAGCGCAGCCATCGCCGCCGAGATAGGAGCGATGAAAGTAACCGAACAAATAGATGCTTTGCGCACTTTATCAACAGATCCATTTCGTTATTTATTCGCTCCACGGATTATTGCCGCATTGATCACAGTGCCTTTGCTGGTATTGGTTGCTGATATTATAGGTATTTTTGGCGGCTATGCCGTTGCTACCCAAAGCCTCGATTTTAATGGTGCACTTTATGTGCGCAATACTATGAACTTCATTACTGGATGGGACGTCGCCTCAGGATTGATTAAAGCAACGGTATTCGGTTTCATCATTGCCTTGATGGGTTGTTATCATGGCTATAATTCCGAGCAAGGCGCACAAGGAGTGGGACGAGCCACCACCAATGCTGTGGTAAGTGCGGCAATTCTTATTTTCGCAGCTAATTACCTGCTAACCACGTTATTTGTATGATAGATAAACCTAAAATTTCCATATCAAACCTGCACAAGAGTTTTGGCGAAAAACAAGTCTTGCAAGGGATTGGTATTGATATCGCAGCCGGCAAGTCATTGGTAATTATTGGTGGTTCCGGAACCGGAAAATCAGTACTGTTAAAGTGTATTTTAGGCCTATTGCAAGCAGATCAAGGCTCCATCAAAATAGATAACACTGAAACTGTTGGTTTAAATGTCCGGCAGCAGGAAAAAATTGCGGCCAAATTTGGCATGCTATTCCAAGGCGGCGCTCTATTTGATAGCCTTTCGATATGGGAGAATGTGGCTTTTCGCCTGACCCATGCTGATGGAATATCCAAAGCAGAAGCCAAAGAACTAGCTATAGAAGCCATGGCTAGGGTTAATCTTCCCGCTCGCAATGCTGATTTGCGTCCGGCAGAATTATCCGGTGGCATGCAAAAACGAGTTGGACTAGCCAGAGCGATTGTCACAAAACCGCAAATCCTGTTTTTTGACGAACCAACAACCGGGCTTGATCCAATTACTGCCGATGTAATCAATCGACTTATTCGTGAGCAAGTAACTGAACTAGGGGCAACGGCCATCTCAATTACTCATGATATGGCTTCGGCTCGACATATCGCTGATGAAATTGCCATGATCTTTGAAGGCAAGATAATCTGGCGCGGAGCGGCAGATGACGTTGATAGTTCCGGTAATGCTTATGTGGAACAATTCGTTAACGGCAGCGCAGATGGCCCGATCAACGTGATGGGCGGTTGAAAAACTGACCGTTACTGACACCGGCCTCATCCTGAGCTTGTCGAAGGGCAAGTTCGGGACTAAAGCTTTTATTGGTAAATATATATTTTAGTGGTCGCATTTACCCGAAGCATCGGGTGAAAAAGTGTATGCGGTTTTTCATTTAACCGATGCGACAATTAAAAACTTCCACAAAACCGGTTCCCACTTTTGTTGGCAAATGCTCTAGCAACAAAAAAGGGAGTTGGTTTTGCCAGCTCCCTTTAATAATCTATGTTTTATTATTATTTATAGAGGATTGCCATCTTCATTAAGCTCGACAATCGGCTGACCTAATGCTTTTAATCCTTCAAGAATTTTCGCCTTGTCACCAACCACAACTGTAATCATTTGCGATTGATCCAGATGTTTGGCAGCCAGTGCGTTTAGCTCGTCCTTACCAATATCAGCCAAGATCTTGTTTTGTTGATCAACATAGTCATCAGACAAGTTATAAGAAACAATCCGTCCTAAAAAGCCAAGTTTCTGACGTGGCGTTTCATAAGATCTTGCATCACGTTGTCCAAGCGAGCTTTTCAAGAAAGCAAGTTCTTCATCACTCATGCCGCTTTCAAAGTAACTGGATATTTCTTTGTTAAACTCGATAATAGATTTATCGGTCACATCAGCTCTAACCCCGGCACTGGCGGTAAACCTACCGGCATCGGCATCGGCACCAAACCTGGATCTAGCACCATAAGTATAGCCTTTGTCTTCGCGTAAATTGATATTAATACGACTGTTAAATGCACCACCAAGATTGTAATTCATCAACCCAAGACGGTAGTATTCACCAGTAGCATCATAAGTTATCGAGCTGTTACCAATGCGGATTTCCGATTGCGCTGCACCGGGTTTGTCAATCAAGTACAATGTACCAACAGCCAATTCAGGTGCTGGATAAATAACCGGTTTTACTACTGCTTCACCGCTCCAATTGGCAAAAACTCCAAGTTTTTTCACCAATTCTGATTGCTCCATATCGCCAACGGCGATTATCGCCGCACCAGACGGCGTATAATTGGCCGCGTGATAAGCTTTGACATCATCAAGAGTGATGGAAGCAACGGATTGACTAACGCCGCCTGCTGGCCAAGCAAATGCATTATTTTTACCGTAAACCAGTTTACGAAACACATTGGTTGCTGTTGCAGCAGGGTTCTTTTTGCCATGCTCGATACCCTGTAAGGTTTGAGCTTTAATTCGCTCAAAATCAGCTTGATCAAATTTTGGTTCAAACAATTTTTCAGCTGCAATTGCCAGAGTTTCGTCCAAATTGGAGGTCAAGGTGCGAATGCTCATCGTGGTATAATCACCACCAGAATTAAAACTGACGAACGATCCAAGTTTTTGCAAGCGATTGCTTAACTCTTCATTACTCGAATTATTCGTTGCCTCATTCATCATAGCCGCAGTTAAGCGAGTCAAACCAATTTTAGAAATTGGCTCTAGCTTCTGAGCTGCCGGAATACGAAACGAAATTGTCATTGTTGGAGCTTCATCATTGATAGCGCCCATAACCTTAATGCCATTATCCAGCTCTGCCCGCCATATAGGAGGTAAAGTCATTTGTGGATTTGGCCCGGCAGGTGGTTGTACGCTGCGGTCAAAATTATCCGTAGCAACTCTCGCCTGCAAACTATCGGCATCGGTTTTTTGATATTCCGGCAAGGTGCGATCTTTACGCTCCCAAGTGTCCTCTTTGGCAATCAAATCCAGTTTGCCTTTGGGGACTATGCTCATAATCACCGCTGGTTTACCTTTGATATATTGCGCATAAACCCGCATTACATCGGCTTTGGTGACATTCTCATAACGGGCAATATCATTGCCAATATAGTTGGGGTCATTAGTGTAAGTTTCATAGGCAGCCAATTGGCTTACCTTGCCACGAACACTTTCCAAGCCATATATCATGCCTGAAACGATGCTGGCCTTTACCCGTGTGAGATCATCATCTTCGACACCACGACCTTCAAACTCTACCAAAGAATCTCTGGCTATAGCTTCCAGATCAGCCAAATTCTTGCCTTTTGCTGGATTTGGCAATGCCAAAACAGTAAATTGGCAAGCTAATTCGCCACAACCATGACCAGCACTAGCTTGTACAGCCAAGCCGTTTTTCACCATATTCTTATAAAGCAGTGAAGTTTTTCCGCCGCCCAGAATGGATTGCAAAACATCCAGTGGAGCCTCATCAGCATGACGAGCTTTAACTGTTGGCCATGACATATAAAGCAATGGCAAAGCGACATTGTCTTCCAGGGAAATATATCTGTCGGCATCTAGTACAAATGGCTCAGCAGTAGGCATGTTCACCTCTGGCCCACGCGGGATAGAGCCGAAATATTTAACTACCCATTCCATTGTCTTTTTGGTGTCCATATCGCCACCAATGGTCAAAGTCGCATTATTGGGTCCATACCAACGCAAGAAAAACTTCTTCAAATCATTTACATCAACCCTATCCAGATCCTCAAGATAACCGATCACCTGCCACGAATAAGGGTGTCCTTCTGGGAACAAGGCTTCATTTACCCTCTCGCGCAAAAGACCATAAGGGCGATTATCCATACGTTGTCCACGCTCATTTTTTACCGTTTCGCGCTGGACTTCAAATTTTTCCTGAGTAACTGCATCAAGTAAGAAACCCATGCGGTCGGCCTCTAACCAAAGCATCTTTTCCAACTGGTTATTAGGAACCGTCTCGAAATAATTAGTACGATCAGTATTGGTGGTGCCATTCAAAGTACCGCCAGATGCAGAAATGATTTTGAAGTGCTGCTCATCGCCAACATTTTCCGATCCTTGGAACATCATGTGCTCAAAGAAATGCGCAAAGCCGGATTTACCTACTTCCTCACGGGCGGAACCTACATGGTAGGTAACATCAACATGAACCAATGGATCAGAACGATCCTCATGCAAAACAACCGTTAAGCCATTGTCTAATTGATATTTGGTGTAAGGAATGGATATTTCACCGTCTTGTTTGACGATAGTTTCCACAATTGAATATCCCGGCGTAGCTGCTGGTTCAACTTTCTGGCCTTCGGTTGCCACTGAACAAGCGGCAAGGCTCACTGATGCCAGCAAGCTGATTAAAATTGACTTTCTCATAAAAAACCCCTGATGAAAATAATGCGCAAGCATAAGCGCTGACAACGTGACGTAAAGTTAATTTACGGATAAGGTTGAATGAACATATATTAGGGGGGAAGAAGAAAAAGTGGTACCGCCTCTTGGTCTCGAACCAAGGACCTCCGGTTCCACAAACCGGCGCTCTAACCAACTGAGCTAAGGCGGCAAATACTTCTTGTTGTTGGCGCGGAACCTAATCCGGTGGCAAATTATATGCAAGACTCATTTTTCAAGTTTTCTGCAAGTATTTTTAGTATAGTTTATCTTCTGGATCCATCAACTTATGCAAAAGTATTTTTTAAGTGCTCGCAATCCTTTGCCGTAAAACCGGTTCCCACTTTTACTAGGATTGCTAAGTTCCCACTTTTTGGGTCGATGGAGTATAAGATACGATCATGAAAACAATTCCCAATGATTCCCTTGCCAAACCTTTTTCACGATCATTAGTTAAAATTGACGGCGGAAAAGTAAATTGCATCAGCAGTGAAACGCAATTTAACCAAGCGGACATAGTATTTGTCCATGCCACCGGTTTCAATGCCCGAACCTATTTGCCACTATACCAGCAACTTATTACAAACCATAGCATTAGCGCACTGGATATGCGTGGCCATGGCCATAGCACACTTGATAACCAGGTTTCATTTTCCAACTGGCATATTTATCGCGATGATCTTATTAGTTTTCTCGAGAACTTTTCACAACCACCCGTATTGGTCGGGCATTCAATGGGTGGAACTGTAAGTCTGTTGACCGCCGCGAAAAGACCTGATTTGATGCGCTCAGTAATTGCTTTCGATCCACCAATATTACCAAGAATACTGCAATTATTGATGCGTAGCAAAACCTTCCAAACCCGCTTTCGTAAATATAACCCGTTAGTGATGTCTGCCAGAAACCGCCGAAGAACATTTGATGACCTATCTAGTGCAATCGCCAGGTATGAAAACAAACTACCTTTTGCAAAGTGGCAAGACGGTTTCCTGGGAAATTACTTACAAGACGGCTTAAGGAAACATAATGGAACAATGCAATTGTCATGCAACCCTGAATGGGAAGTGAAAACCTATATGGCACACGGTCATGATATTTGGGGTGCATTAAAATCCACCAAGCGAGCAGCCTTGTTAGTCGGCGGCGACAGCAAAGGCACAGTCCTGACAGACAGCAGACTACGACAATTAGAAAAACTAAATCCGCTTATTCAAACCAAATCAATACCAAACTCCGGACACTTCCTACCAATGGAAAAACCTGAATTAGCCACACAAATCATTAGCGACTTTATCGGCGATCAAACATAACCCTTGGTTCGGATATAAGCGTCTAGTTCGCGCACTCTGGTTTCTGGATTGGGATGGGTTGAAAGAAATTCCGGCTTGCGGCTACCAGTGTTTTCTGCGGCCATTCTTTCCCAAAGTCGCACTGCCTGACGCGCGTCATAGCCGGCACGATACATATAATCAGCCCCTAATTTATCGGCTTGCAATTCGTGCTTTCTGGAAAATGGCAGGATCACCCCAAAAGTGACCCCTGCACCCAAAACAGCGGCTATCTCATTGCGGTATTTAGTATCGGATTGTGCCAAAGCTACATTTGCCGCCGCTAAACCCGCACCTGCCGCTATTTGCGTTGAGTACCTCGCCGCAGCATGGCGACCGGTAACATGGCCGGTTTCGTGACCCATTATTGCCGCCAGTTGGTCATCATTTTGGGTAAAATCCATCATGCCCTTATAAAAGCCGACCTTACCACCGGGCATGACAAATGCGTTCTTTTGATCAGAATCAAACACTACATATTCCCAACTTTGATTTTGCCTATTGGCCGCTCTGGCAATTTTATTGCCAACACCGCTCAATCGCGCATTCATTCGCGGATCCCGTGAAACCGGGGTTTGTTTTTTGGCATCTACCCAGGCCGAAGATGCCATTTTCGCCAACTGCCCATCATTTACCAGCAAAAACTGGCTTTCTCCGGTATCAGGATTAGTCACACACGCAGTAACGCTTCCTGCAGCAAGGCCGGCAATTAACTGGCGCCTACTTAAAGTAATATCCATAATAAATCTCCCACTGCCTTATTTTTATCAAAAGGCTCTCGTAAATACAACTAAAGGTCAATATGATATATTCTAAAAACAAATAAAACTCATTTCTAGCGCAACGAAGATATAGGATAACATAGATGAAACGGATCATCGGATTTTTGCTTATTTTGCCAATAGTGGCAATTGGCGCACTGATTATTGCTTTTCTTCTAGTGCCAACAGAAACGTACAAACAAACCATAGAGCAACAAGCCAGCGCAACTCTGGATCGCCAAGTTACGATTACCGGCCCGGTAAAATTACACATTTTTCCATCAATTTCCGCCTCTGCCACGCAAGTAACAATTGCCAACCCGCCGGGTTTTAGTGGTGAAAATTTCGCCCATATTGGTCAATTACGGGTTGGGGTAAAATTATTACCTTTGTTCTCCAAGAAAGTCGAAATTACAGAATTCATTTTAGAGCGTCCCCAAATCTCTCTGGAAAAAAACAAACATGGAATTGCCAACTGGATAATCGGTTCACAACAAAGCGCGAAAAAATCTAAAAATGGGTTTGTCCGAGAAAAAGGCAATAATAATTTTCAAGCACAGCTTGGCGATGTGCGAATTATTGACGGCACAGCCAGTTACATCGATCAAAGTACTCGCAAGAAAACAAGTATCGAGAAGATCAATTTAACTTTAAAACTACCGGGAATGAACAAGAAAATGAACCTGTCAGCAAGTTTAGAATTAGACGGGAAACCTTTTTCTTTGACCGCTGAATTATCCAGCCTCGGCGGTTTTTTACAAGGCAACCAAACCCCGTTTTCCCTGACAGCCGGCGGCGAGTTAATAAACTTCACATTTGATGGCGAATTTAGCGAAGCCAAAGAAATTCGTTTTTCCGGCGATATGGATTTAAATATCCCGTCATTGCAAAAACTAATGCAGGTAAATGGCAATCAAATCAACTTTCGCCCCGATACATTTGGGACATTCGCAATCAACGGCAAAGTCAAAGGTGCGATGGATATCTTATCATTTACATCCGCCAATTTGGTATTTGACCAGATCATAGGTTCGGGGAATTTTTCCGCAATATTTACTGGCAAAAAACCAGAACTTATCGGTGATTTACAAATCAATACACTCGACCTAAACCCGTATCTACCACCAGTTCCGCCGCCAGGAACCAAGATTGAAAGCTGGAGCAAGCAGTCATTAGAATTAGGCGTATTAAAAGCCGCCAATGCCAGTTTCAACCTATCTGTTGCCAGCCTTAAAGCGCGTAATATTGAATTTACGACAACAAATGTAACAACCAAATTGGTAAATGGTCGCTTGGAAGCAATTATATCAGACAGCCAGCTTTATGGCGGCACAAATACTGGTGTACTGGTGGTAAATACCCGTAGAAACACCCCGTCTTTTTCCTTCAAATCGCAAATCAAAGACGTATCGGCATTACCATTATTAACTGCTGCTGCGGGAATTGAAAACATTGAAGGCACTGGCGAGCTACAACTCGACATCAAAGGCGTCGGTAAATCGATAGATGCAATAATGCGTTCGTTATCTGGAAATGCCAATATGCAAGTACGCGACGGAGCAATTCGCGGGGTTAATCTGGCTTCGGTTTTACGTAATGCCCAATCGTATTTGCTAACCGGTGCATTATCCGCGGAGGCCGGGCAAACTGCGAAAACCGATTTTTCTTCTTTGAAAGGCTCTTTTGTGATTAGCAAAGGCGTGGCACGCAATACCGATATGTTCATGACCGGCCCACTGGTACGGGTAAACGGCCAAGGGCAAATTGACCTTGGACGACAAACTATTGACTACCGAATGACACCAAAAGCTGTAGCCAGCCTAAAGGGACAAGGCGGCGGAAACCAATTACAAGGCATCAGCGTTCCGTTTCTGGTGCAAGGGCCATGGAATGATATCAAGGCCGGACTGGATACAGCGGCCTTGCAGCAAGCAGCATTAAACCGCGCCAAGCGTGAAGCTGGCAGGCTTATCCAAGATAATGTTGGCGGGGAATTAGGCGGTTTACTGCAAGGGTTTTTAGGCGGCCAAGAAGCACAAACGGCAAGCGGTACTGAAACTAATGCTGACACTGCTCCGCGTGAAAAAACCGATGAAGAAAAAGCTTTAGGCATTCTTGGCGGATTACTGGGATTTGGCGGATCAGAAAAACCACCAGCCAAAGATGATGAATAGACAATATTCTTTTTGCTGAGAATTATTGGCTGTCGATCAGTTTTCTTGCCTGTCCGCGCCAATTATCGCGACCTATGCGCCCCTTAAAGCTCAGTTTCTGGTCAACCTCGGCTACTTGGCTATCAGTCCAGTTGGCGATCTGCTGATAATAATAAACCCCCATATCATGACAAAGGGTTTCCAGTTTCGGGCCGATACCTTTTATTTGCTGCAAATCATCAGGCTCGCCCTCACTTGGCGCCTCATAGAATGTTGGCACACTCACCGGTGTGGGACGTGATTTGATGTTTAACTGTGATTCCAATTCTGCCACTTGCGAGCGTAAGTTATTTTTTGCCGCCTGGCATTCCTCTATGCTGGAGCGAAGTCGTGCCAGTTCAATGTCCTGATCATCATTTTCAACAGGTTTTTTACGGCTACATACCCAACAACCGATAATTAGCCCCAACAAGGCCGAAGCAGCAATTAGCAACCACATCTGTCCAATAAGCCAACCCATATCTACTGCTCCTTAATCCTCGACGATAATTTCAATGCGGCGGTTCTGCGCCCGACATTGTGACGTATTTTGTTGGCAAATCGGTTGGCTTGGCCCAAATCCGCTTGCTGTAAATTGCTGCGAATTACCGCCTTTGCTTAACAGATAGTTCACCACCGAATTTGCCCGCAAATTAGATAGATGCACATTATACTCCCTCGGGCCAGTATTGTCTGTATGACCTCCGACATTTAATGAAAAAGCACTGCATTGCGCCGATAATTGCGCAAGGAAATCCAGAAAACTATAACTTTTTTCGCCAATTTTTGCGCTATTGGATTCAAACAACACCTTATTCTTAATTAAAGCCTCGGAGAATAACTCCTGACACTTTGCAGCGGTTTCTATCTTACCGGCATCAACTGCAATACCAAATTCATTTGGTTTTGGTGCTGGCCAAGTAATATTGGCTAAGCCAGTAAATCCACCACCAATAGCATCTATTGCCGTCGCAATTTTCTTTGCCTTTTGCTTATCCGTGGCGGTTCCGTTTAGCGAGAAATGCTGATCCTTCAAAACCACAGAACCAGTATCTAATTGTTTAAGCGAGATTAATACTAAAACCATTTGCGGTACGGCATCGACGAATGCTCCGGAAGAAATTTTCAATTCATCATTAAATTTTTCTGCAAATAATTTACTCGCTTGCTCACGTATAAGCAATTGATCGGCTTTATTATTGACATAACCGCTAACCACCATCTTGCCATCAGCACCTAAAGTAGCAATCCAGTCCGGATTGATAACCGGTTTTGCCACCTGCACACCGTTCATATCAACCGCAGTTATACCGCCAATAATCACTCCGCCTGCACCTTTACTTGTCCGCACAATTTCCTTGATTTCTTCAAATTGCTGCTTTGAGAAAGCTTCCCCAGAAATAATTGCCTTTTGCCCGCTAAAAGAGACGGTAACACCATCATGGTTAGCATCGTGCAATGTTTTTGTGACACTTGCCTGCAAAGTTTGCGTGACCGTTTTAGCACCCTTTGCCCCGGGAAGTTGGTTAAACACATCATAATGAATGCCCGCGACACCAAAGCCAAGGAATGCAATCAACCCGATCAATAATTTCATGCCAAAAGACATTCTAACATCCCCAAAAACAAGTATTTAATAAAATCACATCTAACAGGAAAGGTAAACTTATTTGCGCCAAACCACTTAACAAATATGCATAAGCAAAATTATAGCTAAATACTGAGTTATTAGGGATTCAGCTCTGGTTCATATAGCATGTAAGAAAGTAAAGGAACAAAACAACAAAAGGGTGAAACTATGAATTATACAGCCATGATAAAAGCAGCCACAGGACTTTTCATTGCCACGGCACTTAGCTTACCTGCTAATGCCGACCAGCCAATAAGAAGCCCGGAGCCGATTGCCGAAATCACCCTGTTTACCGGCACAGGCAATTCCGGCAGAAGCCAGAGATTCCGCAGTGACCAACGTGACCTTTCCAGTTCAAGGTTTTCGGATAAAGCGCAGAGCATATTAGTCAATGGCGGACAATGGGAGCTATGCCAAAACAATCGTTATCGCGGACGTTGCGAAGTATTTTCCCCCGGCCAGTATAATTTACGGGCTTTGGGTTGGGGATCAACAATATCTTCATTACGACAATTACAAAGTAATGCCGACACCATAACCCTGTATTCCGAACCTGATTTTAAAGGCTATTCACGAACTTATGCCCGTAAAATGGATAAACTAAAAAATTACGGGTTTATTGGCAAAACCGCCTCTTTGAGAATTACCGGAGGGATTTGGAAAATATGCACCAATTCAGGCATGAGCGGTATATGCCAGCTGATTGATCGTGACTATTCAGAACTGCAAAGCATCAACATGGATTATAGAATTGCCGCCATCGCCCCTCAAAGTGAGCGCATTGGCGCGTATAACCCGGATAATGGTCAAATAGCCTTGTTTGAGGAACGGGGTTACAGAGGGACTAAAGTTACCATTCGCGGCGAAGTTGCGGATTTACGCCGCTCCGGTTTTTCCGACAGAGCCTCTTCTATACAATTACAAAATGGCCGGTGGGAAGTTTGCGAAAATTCTTTTTTTGGCGGGCGCTGTGAAATCATCGACTATTCGGTAACTGATTTATCACGCCTTCGGTTGAACAACCGTATATCCTCTATCCGCCCGGTAATGCCACCTTTACCTCCCGGGCCAGGATATGAGCCTAATCCCGGTTGGCAGTCTGGCAACAATATCAGTCAAGGTATTGAAGGACAACGCACCGTGTTTTTCCCGGAACCAACAATAAATGGGGATACTGTCGCTGAATGCCTATATCCTAACCGACAATGCGGCCAACAGGCGGCAGTAGAGTTTTGCCGCATAGCCGGCTTACGAACCGCCGTTTATTTTGAAGCAATAAGAGGTTACAGATCGCCCAAATTCTTGGGAAGAGGCGCAAGTCAAACCAGGCGCAACCAGTCACCTTATCTTGTCGATGTATTGTGTAGTAGGTAAAGGGTGTTCAGGAGCTCGCTATTCACTACACCTCTAAAGAATAGTCCAGTTGTAGAATAATTTTTTATTTGAATATGTTGATTTTTATTGTAACTTTTATTTGTGAAGCTTACAATAATGCTTGTTATCGAAGCCTAAAACACGGGAGGGTTTAAAGTATGGCAGGGAAATTTGATCTAAAAAGATCTAAAGACGGGCAATTTTTCTTCACATTAGTCGCCGGAAACGGAGAAATAGTTGGCAAATCCGAAATGTATAAGGCAAAAGCCAGCGCTCATAACGGCATAGAATCAGTCAAGAAAAATGCCGCAGAAGGCACACGCTTTGTGGATTCATTTAAAGGCAAAAGCGGAAAATGGTACTTTTCACTAAAAGCCAGAAATGGTGAAGTTATTTTGTCCAGCCAAGGTTATTCTTCCGAAGATGCTGCCAACGGCGGGACTGGAGCGGTACAACGGGCAGTCAATGGCGCGGCCACCAACGACATTTCCTGATTAAATTACACAAACAAACGTGTTATACTGTTAAACAGTGCTTTGGCCTTCAATCGCCATAGCGCTGTTTTTGTTTTCCAACATAAGGTTTGAAAGTCTGATGACACAAAATTTAATCAATCGAGTTGCAGTTATTGTGTTGATAGTTACAGGTGTGGTGTTGCCACAAATCATCGGGTCAATACAAAATAATTATTCGCATAAATCACAGTTTTTAAGCGAACTCGGCGCAACCGGTGCTCCTTATCAGCTTTTAAACAATTACGGCAGTCTTTTGCCGATCGCCATTGCTGCTTTCGTCTTGGTATTTGGACTATATTACAAGTTCCCACGCAACAAGCCTATAACATTCGGGATAAGTTTGTTATTTGTAATTTCCATCAGCTATCTAAGTGGCTTTTTCTTTCCATGTGACTCGGGCTGTCCCGTCACTGGCAGCTTAAAACAAAACCTGCATAATCTATTTGGCCTTTTCCAATATCTTAGCGTGATCACCGGCTTATTTTTGATTTTCCTCGGCTTACGAAAATCAGCACCAAAATTCTCAATATTCACCCTTTTGATAACAATTCTTGTTTTGACAGGATTCCTACAAGTGATCAGTGGAGAAATGGAAAACTGGCAAGGTGCATGGCAAAGACTGTCAGAATACTCGCTTGCCCTGTGGTTTTTTGCTACCGCGTTTTGGTATAAGAACTAAAAACTGAATGAGTATTATCGAATTCATAAACCAAGATAAAAAATTTATTCGATAAAGCCTTAACCTCCAGCACTATCACATTCTTCACCAAACTTATAAGTGGAACAATGATGAATAGGATGAAATGATAAATCTCTCTAAATCTGTTTACTATTGATGTCTGGACACCGGATCAAGTCCGCAGTGACGGAGTTGCGAAGGGTGAATAAGGGTCACGTGACCCTTAAGGAAGAACCCTTAATTAACAATCATTGGCAAAGAAGTTACTTCAAGCAAGGCTCACTTGGCAAAGATTTGCCCCTTATTGACCCTTATTAGCAACCAAAGTTCGGGGATAAGTCCCAACCATGCCCGCTTTGTCCACATTCGGTATAATGGTGTTGCAAATGGCTATGTTAAGTCAGTTTGCGGCTGTTTGACATTGTAAATACCTAAAGAACCCAATGAAACAAGGGTTTTGGCAAATCGTTGCTTTAGAGTGCGTGAAAACAATATTGTTTCTTGCCTAGCTTTTTGCTGATTTATCCTCTGGGAAGACTAATAAAAGACACTTGCTTGTTTATTTTGCCGTACTTTTTTAAAGGTTTAGGCTGAATTTTAGCATAAACTCAAATGAAAAGTGACTACCGAATATCATTAAACCTCAATGACCGGTTTTGCGGCCTATATTGGCAATAACCGGCAAATCCGTAGAGCGCTTACCACCAACAACAGCAGAGCCATTATTAAGCCGAGAGTTGTTTTGATAACTCTGTTGATCCAGCGGCGGCATTCTCTCGTGATAAGCAGTATTTGCGCTGGCCATAGCTGGGTTGATGTTACCATTATTCATCGACGACGTTGTCGGTGCGGCATTATACGGGGTTTGCGCGGGCATGCCACCAGATGGTGAAGGTGGCTGTGACTGCGGCTGATATGGTGGAGAATATCCCCCTCCAGGATTTACCGGCCTTTGTCTGTTTCTGCGAGAGATTTGCGAAAACACAATCGCCAATCCCAGCATCAAAGCAGTAAATCCAGCAAATAAAAACGCCAGTATTGCCGCAGGGCGTTTCATCGATTTTCCTTCAAACGGAATAACCGGATGCTCGATCACTCGAATATTGTTAGACGCATGTTCGGCCAAATTACGCTTGGCAGCATATTGCTCTTCTCTGGTGGAAAACCGCTGAACAGCACTTTGCAAAACAGTTACTTTGCCGGCAAGCCTTTGGTATTCAGGAAACAATCTTTGCAACTTACGCTGCTTGGCTCTTACTTGAGAAATTTGCGACCCAAGAATAGAAATTCGCTCTTTAATTGATTGTGCTTCTGATTCAAGTGATAGTTTTTCTGATTGCAATGTTTGATGAACCAAATTTACTCCGGTTCTTTTCGCCCCCATATCCCGGTTTTTTCCTGCAGCGATAAAGCTCTGCAATCGCTTTATGTTTGCATCTATCGCCTGCACCGGCTTTGATCCCGGTTTGTATCTTGAGAGTAATTGCTCACGCTCGATTTGCAGAGCCGTAAGCTCAACAGAAGAATTATCTTCGGTATATAACAAGATTTGCTCAGGGATCATTGCCAAGCGGTCTTCATGAGCACGAATACCGGCATCGACTTCACGCTGCCTTGTCTTGGCGGCAAGTAACTGATCACTCAATGTAGCGTACCTAGTGCCGGCAGCCATTTGCTCTGCTAAAAAGTCACCAATTCCATTTACCGCCAAAAAACTTGATAATTTTGTGTTGATTTCGGTTAATTTTACTTCCGAGTTCTTGCGTTCATTACCGTATTGTGAATTTCCATCATCAAGCAAGATTTCCCGGCGGTAAACCAAATACTCATCAATAATAGCATTTAAAACCAAAGCGGAAATTTCCGGATTTGCATGACGAAAGCTAACCGAAATCAAAGGCTGGTTAGGAGCCGTATAAGCTCCGAGATTCTTACCCATTTCCTCAAGCGCCTTACCCATCACCTGATCACGACTGATCGGGTTCAGTTCATAACTGGCCGCAAGTTTTGGATATAACCTACGCAAGCCAATTTTCTGTAACACTCGTTCTCTTAAGATCGCCGCTGTAAAAAAGCCTACTTCAGCCTGTATCATTTCGTCGGTAGAGTAAGCAGTTCCCCGCCCGGCCGTGCCAATTACCGGATTATAGATATACTCCTCACCATATTGAACCAAAATTCGTCCCTGTGCTGTGTATTCTTTCTTCAAGCCCATTGCTCCAAAGATACCCAAGGCAAATAAAGCAATGAAAACAATAATCATTATCGGCAATTGCCGCCATAGCATGCCTATTAGGCCAAGCATGGACAAAGACGCCACATCTTCCCAACCAGAAGAACGACCATCAATACCACGGGCGTTCATATGCCCGCCGCCATATTTGCTGGCTTGAGGCGGTTGCGCCCCTGAATTTGGTCTATATTCTGCGTTCTGCACAAAGTTTAAATCAACCCTAAAAGATTCGTTACCCATCTTTCGCAAGTTCTGTTTAACAATTCCTAACCATTTTTGTTAACTTTGTGTTTATTGAAACTATTTTGAGTCTTTATTGTGCAAATGACCTATTTTACAACCACACTCTTTGTTTTCCTGCTAGTCATAGCAAGTTGCGCCGAACCTGCTCCACAAAAGCAGTACTACTCAATGAGCACCCCCACGCCCCAAAACAGATCAGTGGCACAACAAAACACCCAACCAGAATACAGATTTCCACAAACAACTGAAACGCAAAAACCTAACTTGCGCCGCAACAGTCTAAATCAAGGGCAATTTCGTGCCTGGGTCGAAAGCGACCCGATATACCTGTTATTACCGGGAGATCAGCTAAATGTATTTGTTTATTCAGCTCCGGAACTAAATCAAACACTTATCGTTGGGCCTGATGGACGAGTAGTAATGCCGTTAGCGCGGCCTATTATGGCGGCAAACCTGACAATAGAGCAGCTTGAGCAAAGGCTTAGCGTTGCTCTTAGTAGTCAGCTAATAGATCCAAAACTGGAATTATCGCCAATTGCCTTTGGCTCGCAACGAATTTTTGTCGGCGGACAAGTAGCGCAACCGGGCATATTTGAATTGCCCGGGCAGATCGGAACATTAGAAGCAATAATGATGGCCGGCGGATTCAGCAACACGGCAAAAACCAAAAACGTCATTCTGGTACGCCGCCACCCTAGTGGCTCACCAATGCTAAAGGTTATCGACTTGAAATCACTATTGGGTCGCGGAATGCGCACTGATATGACACCGCTACAAAGAGGTGATGTGATCTATGTGCCACGCTCGACCATTGGCAACATTAACCTGTTTATGCAACAATACATTAGAGATGCACTACCCGTAACTTTTGGGCTCACCTACAATCTAGTACCGATACAATAAACCTAAGAGCATTTCCGGTTCAATTTGAACCGCAGGTGTACTATAAGCATTTGTTCAGTCGCATTTCTTATCGAAAAACCGCTTCACACTTTTTCGGAAAGGCTAGATATCAAGCGTTGCCGTGTAACCACTCTCTGGCAGCCCGTTGAGCTTCGGCAACATCATCGGAACTCATTTCATCAGCCAACTCTGCCCGATAAGTCTTGGCAGCATTACAACCTTTGAACGCAGCAAGATTAAACCATTTATGAGCTTCGATAAAATCCAGCATCGGCCCGTCGCCAGTGGAATATATCAATCCAAGTTTATTTAATTCGTCACCACTTGGCCCAGCTTTAATTGCTGCGTGCGCTTCTGCGACTTCAACATCTGTGAACGCCATTATCGTTCTCCCCGTTTCATGCGCCATCGTACTTTTTTAAGTCTGTCCAGCGCGTTTCACCATTTGCAAAGTTCTTTTGCTTGGGTATTTTTAAACAATGGGGTTGCTGTTTAGTTAACAAAACAGCCGTTAATAATCGTTACCGCGGAACTTGATGGGAACCCTTTGTTTACCTGAGTTAACAATAAAAACACCGGACTTAGAAAAACCTTGATTCTAAAATGATTCCATAGGTTATAATTTTCACTTCTTTGGTAACCTTTAGCGAAACAGTTATTTTATTTGCTGTAAATAATAATTGAAAAAATATTTTTTATTTACCGGTTTTCCTGCGCCATCATCGAATTTCAAGCGGTGAATGACTAAAACCCCTTCCGTTTTGCCGCCAAGCTTATTGATAAATAGCTTTCACATCTTGGAATTTTGCAATACACACAATAACTATAGTAACATTTGTGACGATAACTACGCGGAGATTCCTTATGACTGCCGATAACCCACAGCTTTCGTTAACCCGCCAACAAATGCAGCGCTTTGGCCAAGCAGCTCTGGATATGATCATTGATCACCATGACACGCTGGCAGATTTACCTGTTGGCAAAGCTTCTGACCCTCAAGTGTTAGGCAAATGGTTAAACGAAGAACCACCAGAACACGGCTCTGATCCTTTGGAGGTACTGGCAGAGCTAAATTCAAATGCCTTAAATAACACTATGAACATCAACCACCCTAGGTATTTTGCCTTCGTTCCGGGGCCTAGTAATTTTGCTTCGGCGGTCGGTGACATGCTGGCTTCGGCTTATAACATTTTCGCCGGAGCATGGTTAGGCCCATCAGGCGTGGCAGCTATCGAGATAAAGGCTCTAAATTGGCTAAAGCAATTATTCGGATACCCATCTGGTTCCGGTGGCTTATTCGTAAGCGGCGGCTCTATGGCTAATTTAACAGCAATCGCCGTCGCAAGACAGGTTAAGCTACGCGGTAATATGACCAATGCCACCATTTACTTTTCCGATCAAACACACTCATCAGTTCGCAAAGACTTGGCCATTTTGGGGTTTCAACCTTATCAGGCACGGATAATTGCCTCCGATGCTATGGGGCGCGTCGATGTTAGAGCTTTGCAGCAAAAACTCGATGATGACCGATCCCGTGGAATGGTACCGTTTTGTATAGTAGCTACTGCCGGAACCACCAATACAGGGGCGATTGACCCTCTAAACGAATTGGCAAAATTCTGCCAAGGTGAAGGCCTATGGCTACATGTTGATGCTGCATTTGGTGGCGGAGCTATCCTTTCGCCCACGAAACGCAAATTACTTGACGGCATCGAGCAGGCAGACAGTATAACCATAGACCCGCATAAATGGATGTTCCAGCCATATGAAATTGGTTGTTTGCTAGTTCGCAACGAGCAACACTTATCAGATACCTTTCGTGTGCAAGCAGAGTATCTGGAAATCTTTGATCACAGTGAAGCCACTGAACAACAAATAAATTATTGTGATTATGGCGTACAATTAACCCGCGAATTTAGAGCATTAAAATTCTGGCTGTCACTAAAGGTATTCGGTTTAGAGAATTTTGGCGCAGCGGTGGATAGAGGATTTATGTTGGCCAAACACGCCCAAACAATCATTGAAAACGCTCCGAAATTCTGGAGCATTTGCACACCGGCACAATTATGCACTTTGACCTTTAGCTCAAATTTGCTCGATGAGTTACCCGCTAAGACTGCAGAGGCAATCCTGATCAATGTAGTTCGGCAAATCATGGCCTCCGGCAAAGCAATGGTGGCTCCGACACGCTTGGACGGGAAAATGGTGCTGCGGCTTTGCACCATCAATCCGCGCACCAACAAAGAGGACATAGACTTTGTAATAGGATTACTAAAAGACACTATACTAAAAGCACTGAATAAACCCTAGCTTTAGTGCAGGTAAGAGCTTTAGGTTAGATAAAAGCCTCTGCCAGACGGGGTTTGAACCCCGTCTGTTGGTTTCAATTGACCCGATCACCTTGTAGTGAATGTTGAAAACGTTTCGAACGGGGTTCAAACCCCGTCTGGCATCGGGACACTATAACGGAACAACTGCCTTAATAGCCTCGATCCTAATTCCGTGACTTTTGCCCGAACAGAACTTTTTTGGCCTTTTTAGCTTCATCGGAATCAGCAGCTAAGTCACTGAACAATTCCAATCCCATAGCAAAGCCAGCTTTTACCGCCTCACGCTCGCCCACTCGTTCAAACCAGTCTTTTAAGTTTGGAAAGTCTGCTAAATCCTGCCCTTGCCGCTCATAAGGAAACACCCAACCCCAACAAGCCATATCAGCTATGGAATATTCATCAGCTAAATACTCACGTCCCTCTAAACGCCTATCCATCACCCCATACAAACGATTAACCTCATTGGTATAGCGATCAATGGCATATGGTATTTTCTCGTCGGCATAGCCACGAAAATGATGCGCCTGACCAGCCATCGGCCCAAGGCCACCCATTTGCCACATTAGCCATTCTTCAACAGCTACTCTTTGGCGCTCATTCTTACCATAAAATTTTCCGGTTTTGCGCGCCAGATACTGCAAAATAGCTCCGCTTTCAAATACTGAAATCGGTTTACCATCAGGCCCATCAGGATCGACAATGGCCGGCATTCGGTTGTTCGGACTGATTTTCAGAAACTCTGGCTTGAACTGATCGCCAGCACCAATCATCACCGGGATCATATTATAAGCTAACCCCATTTCTTCCAAAGCAATAGAAATTTTCCAACCATTCGGGGTTGGAAAAAAATACAAGTCAATTGGACTGCCCATTTTTAGTAATCATCTCCGCCATTGAATATGGCTTTGATGCCAGAGGTAATAAAGGTAAGCAATACCCGTATAACGATAACAAAGAAAATCATTACCAACTGGGTGTCGTCGATAAATAATCTGATCCAGTTATTATACTCGTTCGGTAATCCAAGATTAGTTAATTGGCTCTCGACCCACTCGGCAGCATTTAACGTCTGGGTTAGTAAATCAGGAGCTTGCAGCCCCATCAAAACTAACAAAAAAATTGCCAAAACAAATGACAACAGTATAGCAAAACCTGATCCGGTTATACGCCCTATAATACCCATAATACTTCACTACATACAGTAGTGCCCCTGTTACAATGAGATCACCCTAGTCTATTTTGTGCTGGTTGTCGAAGTTTCTTATTCGTGGAAGGAATAAACCCTGTTACCGAAAGCCCTTTTGCAACTCGGCCAGCTTTGTCGATCCCGGGTTTAGTTCCGCATATGGAATTTCATTTAATGGCCTATCTTCCATACGATTCATCGCATGCATATCAGCTTGCGTTTCATCAATATGCAGCAAACCAGTGAGAATTTCATTATTGGATCTTGCTTCGGCCAAGCGACTAGTGGCAGCGGCAAGGTTTCTGGGATCAAAACCTTTCTCCAGCTTACGCAAACGAATAATTCCGCCATCATGTAATTCAACCGGCATAATCTCGCCAGCATCATAACAAACTTTTATTGCCTCCGAGGGCGGTACAAAGTCCGCATGCACAGCTTTATGAAAATACTTATATGTATGGGCGTAGGATTTGGTTGATCCTTTATGATCGTTAAAACTAACACACGGCGAAATAACGTCGATAAGCCCAAACCCTTTATGCTTTAATCCAGCCTTGATCAAAGGTACTAATTGCTCGCGATCACCGGAAAAACCACGGGCGACGAATGTTGCACCGACAGACAAAGCCAAAGACACTGGATCAATCGGTGGCATTTCATTTGGCAGGCCTTTTTTGGCAGTAGAACCAACATCTGCCGAAGCCGAGAATTGTCCTTTGGTAAGGCCGTAAACACCATTGTTTTCCAGCACATAAAGCATATTTACATTGCGCCGCATCGCATGAACAAATTGCCCAAGTCCAATGGACAAACTATCTCCATCACCGGAAACCCCAATATAGGTAAGTTGGGAATTGGCCGCCGCCGCACCGGTGGCAACCGATGGCATTCGGCCATGTACCGTATTATTGCCATGAGCTTCACGCAAAAAATAAGCAGTAGTTTTTGAAGAACAACCAATACCCGAAACTTTAACTGCCCGGTGCGGCTCGATAGATAAATCAAAAAACGCCCGTGCCATGCTTGCGGTAACGCTGTCATGGCCACAACCAGCGCAAAGTGTTGACATTGCACCATCATAATCGGATCGAACCAAACCAAGGTCATTGGTAGGTTCATTTTTGCGGCGAATAATCGGTTTTACAAAAGAGGTCATGCGGTTTTCCTTAAACTAGAGGCGGCTTGGATCGCGTCAAAAACAAACCGGTAATCCAGAGGTTCACCAGAATAATGTAGTATCGGCACAAGCTTCTCGCGCGGGGTTTTAGTATGCGCCAATAAAAGACCCATCAATTGCGCATCACGGTTTTGTTCAACTACATATACTTGATCATGCGCGGCAATGAATTCTTCTACCTTGTCACAAAATGGAAAACCACGAACCCGTAAATAGTTCAAATGCAAACCCTCTGCTTCAAGACGGTCTCTGGCCTCGATCACCGCACCATCACAACTACCCAATGATATAATGCCATAACTGGATTTGGTTTTAGCCTTAACCACGACCGGTGCAGGTAATTTATCAGCGGCGCTTGCCCATTTAAGAGCTAACCGATCCACTACTTCTTTGTATTCTTGCCCGTCTTCGGTATAACCACCGAATTTATTGTGGCCTGAACCACGGGTAAAATATGCCCCCTTTGGGTTAGTACCCGGTATGGTTCGTGCCGCAATATGATCACCATCAACATCAAGATAGCGATGAAACTTTTCAACGTCTTCTAACTGCTCTGAACTTAATACTTTACCGCGATCCGGTTGGTAATTATCGTCCCATGTCAGTTCATCAACCATCCAATCATTCATACCAATATCAATGTCGGAGAGCACAAACACTGGTGTCTGGAACCGCTCGGCCAGATCAAGGGCATTTACCGCCATGGTAAAACATTCCGCAGGATCAGATGGGAACAGTAAAATATGCTTGGTATCGCCATGACTGGCATAAGCGCATAATTGGATATCACATTGCTGGGTTCTGGTCGGCATGCCGGTTGAAGGGCCTACTCTTTGCACATCAAATAATACCATAGGGATTTCGGCGTAATATGCAAAGCCGATAAACTCGCTCATCAGTGAAATTCCGGGGCCGGAAGTGGGCGTAAAACTGCGCGCTCCATTCCAGGACGCACCAATAACCATACCGGCGGCGGCTAATTCATCTTCCGCCTGAATAATGCAATATTTGTGTTTGCCAGTATCCGGGTTAACTCGTAATTGCGCACAATATTTGGCAAACCCGTCCATTAACGAGGTCGATGGCGTAATAGGATACCAAGCACCAAATGTTGCGCCGCCATAAACACAACCAAGACCGGCAGCAGTGTTGCCGTCAATCATCACTTTGCCCTTGGTCAAATCCTTGGCTTTGACATGAAAATCAAGAGGGTAATCAAAGTTTTCAGTAACAAAATCAAACCCCAATGCAATTGCTTGCAAATTCAGATCAACCAGTTTCGGTTTTGTAGCAAACATTTCGCGAACAAGGCCGTGTATCACCTCAAGATCCAGGTCAAGCAATGCAGCAACCACACCCACATAAGCCATGTTCTTCATCAAGATACGCGAACGTGCCACACTAAAGGCATCATTGCACATTTTGGCCAGTGGAACCCCGATGACGGTTATATCTTTACGGTTTAAAAAATGCGGACGCGGCCAAGTGTTATCATAAATAAGTATTCCGCCCGGCGACAGATCGTTCAGGTCTTTTTCATAAGTCTCGGCATTCATCGCCACCATAATATGTACATCACCGGATCGGCCACGATAACCTTTTTCAGTTACCCTAATTTCATACCATGTAGGCAAGCCTTGAATGTTTGATGGAAAGACATTTTTGCCAACAACCGGCACTCCCATACGAAAAATAGCTTTCATTAATAACCCGTTAGCACTAGCCGAACCGGTACCGTTGACATTGGCCAGCTTAATTACAAAATCGTTGACTTTAGGGTTGCTCATTGGCTTGCCTCCGTATCTTGCATATCAGCATGGTGAATCAAGATTTTGCCTTCTTGCATATCCCAAGCAGCAGTTGGGCAACGCTCGGCGCACAGACCACAATGTAGACATATATCTTCGTCCTTAACCATTACTCTTGCGGTTAATGGCAGCTTCTCTGAAACAAATAACTCTTGGCCGTCCTTGACTTCTGAGCCAGATGGCGAATTGCACCATTTATCATCAGTTTCAGAACCCGGCACAATCGACAGGCAATCCACCGGGCAAATATCGATACAGGCATCACACTCCTCGCACAAAGGTGCATCAAATACTGTTTGAATATCGCAATTCAAACATCGCTCAACCTCGGTAGCTATTTGTTCTGCAGAAAAGCCCAACTCGACCTCGACATCGAGTTTTTCGAACCTTTTCACCAGCTCAATATGTTGCATCTTTCGGCGCGGAGAATTATCGTAACTATTCGAAAAACTCCACTCAAACATTCCCATTTTGGTGGGG